>CALXYZ010000144.1 GCA_944393075.1 uncultured Anaerobiospirillum sp.
CCTGTCGTAGGGCCAGTCAGTCTGTCTCCCATGAACGCCGTTTTTATGAAAATCTAGGCTCAAATCCCCGTCGTCTGGATACCCAGCCACATAGTCTGCGTTCCAATGTGATTTCGGCTTTAGATATGCCGCCAAGTGCTGCGCGCTGGACGTCTGCGCATGGAGTGGAGAACAGTTCATCCTCAACTGATGTCTATCATGTAAGTAACAGCTACCAGAGTTATCAAGGGTCGCAGAGTTCACAGAGCTCACAGGGCTCACAGAGTTCCCAAAGTGAGCAAGGCTCTCAAAACACCAATGGGACTACGGTTGCCGCTGGAAATGCAGATGCTAATCATGCAGGTCAAGGTGCGTCGCGGCTAGGTGCTGGCACGGGCATTGGCTCTGGCACTAGTGCTAAGAGCACCATGGAGCAAATCTCTGAGGTAGCTGATGCAGTCGCCGCTGAGTCGGCTCGTTTACACGGATTGCCAATACCTTCTCTGCTGGTGCGCAATCAGTTGGCGACCATGGAGATTGGTTCTTGCTATGATTTTGATGATCTGTGTGTAGCCGTGCGATACGCCTTAGAGGAAGACCGCTTACAGTTCATGATGAGCTCAGCTTTTCGCTGTTTGCAGCAAAAGACTCAGGTCTTTCCTTTGGACATCAACGCATCAACCCGTTCGCGTTTAACGCACTCCTATGAGGTTGCTGGTTATACCAAGCTTTGTGTTACCGCTTTAGTTGAGCGCATGCCAAAGCTGCGTCCTATCTTTAAAGAGCTCGCTACTATTTCCGAATCTACTGCTTTGATGCACGATGTGGGCAATCCTCCATTCGGCCATTTTGGTGAGCAGGTGATTCGCGATTGGGTCGCTGATATCTGCCGCAAGGAGCGTACTGCAGTTGAGCATGGTGCGCAGCCTACTTTGAATTTTTCGCAGATGGACGACCTGTTGTCATTTAATGGCAATGCCCAAGGTTTACGTGTCCTTCACTCTCTCAGCAAGCTTAATCTGTCGTTAGGTCTCCTGCATTCTGTGATCAAGGTGCCATACACATATGCCCAGCTGCGTTCGCATGGTATGTCAGAGCATAATGCCCATGTGCGCACTGGTATTTTCTTAAGCGAAGCTCCTTTGATGGAGCGCATTGCTAAGACTAACCTTGGCCACAAGCGTCACCCAATGTCTCTGATCATGGAGCAGTGTGATGATCTTGCTTATGTGCTTGCTGATCTTGAGGATGCCTACGATCGCCATGTCTTGAGCGATCTTGATTTGTTTGATTTATTTGAAAGCCTAATTGAGCATCTGCGCTCTAACGCTTGTTACAGCTCTTGTGATGTCTGTACCAGCGCCTGTGCTATCGCTCAAGGAGATTCTTTACCAGCCACCATGCGTGTAGCTGCTGAAGCTGCGGTTACTGCTGCTGCAAAGCTTGCAGCAATGCCTGATGACTGCCGCAGTCATGATGTTGATATGGGTACAGTGCATGATGCCGTGACTACTGCCGAAGAGGACACCGAGTCGCCAGCTGAGCACGATCAACATGCTCATAACTTGGCACATGATCTCCTCAAATCCAACACAATGATCAATCAGCTGCGTGAGATTGCCCAATTAAGCCCATTAGATTCTTTAGGTAGTGCCGCCCATCAGGCAGCAGTTGAACGTGAGGCGCGCATCAAAAAGGCTGCTTTTGCGGCAGCGAAAAAGGCTGCTCGGGACAAATCCTATGATTTGAGCGCTTCAACTTCTGATATTGCTGCAGCCGCTAACCGTGCGGCTTCGCAAGTAGAGGCGGCCGCTTCTTCACAGCAAAATAGTGATGTGAGTGAGGGCTTGTCTAAGGCGACCTCGGACTCATCCTCGGCTGCTGCCTCAGTTCCTGCTTCTGCTGCGTCTGCAGCTGCTGTATCTAAAACTGTAGAGCAAATTAAGATTCTGCATCCGCTCAAGCTTGATGTGGTGCTGACTGATGCTATTCGTGATGCCTATGCTTGCTACAAGGATGATGGTTTTGGTGTGCTGCCTTTTGTGCACGGTAACACCCCTCTGTCGCTGCGTACCATGATGCAGGAGTTGGGGGTGATGCGCATGTTTGCATTGCTGCGTGAGTGTTTAGGTTCTTACTACATAGTCGATATCATCGACGCTATCGAGGCTGATGAAGTAGGCTTTTTCTGCGAAGGTGTCTTAAACATCACCTCCTTTGGTAATGACTCTCATAAGGCCATTGAATTCCTCAAGCAGTATGAGCAAGATCACATCTATACCGACCGTCAAGTAGAGTCGCTGGAGCTGCAAGGAGCTGCGGTGTTGCGTGGCCTTTTAGACAAGTACAGTGTGTTACTAGAGCTTGATAGTTCGGAGTTCCTCAACTGCGTGCGCAATGATAGGGGCGATAGTTATGTGCGCCATCTATTGCACCGTATTCCAAAGCGCTACATCGACGCTTATTTAGAGCTTTACCATGACCATCCTTTAGCCGAACACTATGCCCGTATTCGTCTCATCATCGACCACATTGCAGCAATGCCTGATACCTACGCTTTAAGCGAGTATCAGCTGCTCACAGGTGGCATGATGCAGGCGCAGAGCTTCCCTTTCTAGTGGCTATAAGTGTTGCCAAGAGAGCAGCTCGCGGCTTTAAAGCAGGCGAGAATGGTGCAGATGAGGAAGTGGCTTTGACGTCGTTCACACTCATGATGTGTCATTGGTTTTAGAAAAACGACTATTGATGGTAAAATTGCCTGATTCGTGCGCTTTTGCAGCGCTCAATTGATACAGCAAGATCTTTATCCTGAGTTGTTCTTGGGTATATTGCCGATGTGCTAGTGTGTTGATCTGTTTTGAGTAGGGCAGTTGTCTTGCTGTGTTCCCGATGGGTATTTGTGTTTGGTGGTGGGCAAGATGTCTTTGGGCAACTTGCTTTTTAACATTCAGTTAGAGCAGAAGTTCCCCGCCTCTTAGGCGGAGGGATGAAAGCTCAATGCAGGAGCTTTTCGATGAGTAAGCAGATCCTCAAGAGTAACAAGGATCAAGCCGAGGTTACCTCAAGTGAGGATGCTATTTTCGATGACATCCGTCCTTGCCGCGATGATGAGGCACAAGAGCAGTTACAGATCATCGCTAACGACGAGTCTTTAGTAAACGGCATCGTAAAGCTGCGCTATCCAATCCTCCACAAGTACTTAGGCCCTCTTATTCGCTACAAGGTGCGCTCTTTCATCAAAAGCACCGTCAACAACGTCCACTCCATTCAGGACTTCCAGCAGTTAGTGGCTAAAGCTGTCGTCAATATGATGAACACCACCACCGACGGCGTGGAGTTTAAGGGCTTTGATGGCTTTGATCCAAAGAAGGGCTACCTCTTTATCTCCAATCACCGCGATATCTCGTTAGATCCAACCTTTGTCGACTTTGCGTTGCACTCGAACGGTTTTGAGACTGTGCGTATTGCTATGGGCGACAATCTCTTAAAGATGCCAGCTGCTAACGCACTGATGCGTCTTAACAAGAGCTTTATCGTCAAGCGTTCTATCAACTCGATGCGCGAGAAGTTAAAGGAGATCAACCACCTCTCACAGTACATCGGTTTATCGATGCAAGAGCAGCACTCCATTTGGATTGCGCAGCGTGAAGGTCGTGCTAAGGATGGTTACGATAGAACTGAAGAAGCTGTGCTGAAGATGATCTACATGTACGGTCGCAGCAAGGGCTTATCATTTACTGAGTACATGAGCAGCCTCAATATCGTGCCAGTGTCGATCACCTACGAGTTTGATCCAAACGACTTACAAAAGGCTCACGAGCTCCACGAGCGTGCGCTTCATGACGGTAAGTACCAAAAGAGCGAGTTTGAGGACATCAAGAGCATCGTTAAGGGTATTAAGGGCTACAAGGGGCGTGTCTGTGTCATCGCAGGTGAGCCTATTACCTCTGGCTTTAGCACTCCAACTGAGCTTGCCGCTTTAATCGACAAGTTCATCTACTCCAACTACGCTTTCTACCCAAGCGTACTGATCGCAGCCCACAAGCTTGGTATCGCTCCAAACTCAGCGATGGAGAACGTCAAGAGTGAAGAGATCATCAAGTTCATGGATCGCATCAACGCTTACCCACAAGAGTTGCAAGAGCGCATCTTACAGATGTATGCCGCTCCTTATGTCAGCAATCAGCGTGTACAAAAGGGCGAGTTTGACTTTGTGCCTATCGCGGATCCCGCAGAGGTTCCTGCAGAGGCTGCACCATCCCCAGCACCTGATGATGCTGGTGCTGATGCTGATTCTGAAGCAGCTCCAGCAGCTCCAGCAGCAGAGACCAAGGCTTAGCTGATAATTCAGCCTGATATCGTCAAAATTTCCTCTCTTTCTTGCGTCGATTTGGGGCAAATGGCCACAAATCGACATCACCAATGCGCAATTGTCACTCAAGCTGCTTTTTCTTGCGATTTTGCACTTATGTAAAATTGCGCCATTCGTGCTTAAGTCCTAGCCATTCCTAGTGCCAACAAAGCAAGATGTGGTGCGGCTTTTGCCACAAAATCCTAAGCACAAGTTGGTAGTACTTAGCTACAATATCGTGTCAAAAGTCCGAGCCAATACGCGTTTTTTGTTTTGTGGCAGATCTATTTGGGTAGCTTCGGTTGACCCTTTGTTGGTTGTTGGGGCGGCCGATTGTGATAGCGTCAGTAGGATGCGCTTGTTTGTTAGCCCTTAATGCAACTTTCACCGAGCTCTGCTATCCCTTTGTGCTCAACAGTACTCGTCTTTCTTTTTCCTTCTTGCCACACTTCCTTTTAGCTATGCGCGCGTGCACGGATACTTGGGACACTTGTTTGTTTGCTCGACAGGGATGTCGATGGGAGTTTCCATGGGTATAAAGCAATTTTGGGCGCGTTATAAGTTTAGCCCACTGCGCTATAACGATGGCTCGCCTTGCTATTTCAGAGCCGGTTGTTTGGCAATGTTGGCTTTGTGCATGCTCATTTCAGCATATTTACGCGAAAGCGGTTACGGCGCTTCAGCTCTGACTGCTGATACCTCGGGTGCATCAGCATCAGCATCAGCTGCTGCTGCCGCCGCTTCGTCATCAGTCACAGTTTCTACTGCTGCCATCAGCACCGACTCTAAGGCTGTCATCAACTTAGCTAGCATCTCCGATAGCCAAGTGCATGGTGCTACTGTCAGTGGCTCTGATGCTGTGTCTAGTATCAGTGGTGATAGTGCTGAGGGCGTTATTGTGCCTTCGGTGGTCGACAGTGCTTATGAAGAAACTGAATTAGCAGCCGCCTCAGAAGAGGAAGAAGAATCTTCTATGTGGCGCTTCTTTAGCCTGTTTAGTGATGAGGCGAAGGTTAAAGAGTTTCTGCTTGCTAACCGTAAGCGAGCTATCAGCGAGCTTGCTGATGGTGCGGCTTTCCTCACTTCCTGTGGCACCATTAACTCGGGTTTTATTGGCTGCCGTTTTGAATTCTCAGCCAAGGTCAGCCCTTACTACGACAGTAGTATCGAGGCTGCTGACGACGGCTTTATGATCACTTTGACGGCAAAGGGCGAGCAAGCCAAAGATATCTGCTCTAAGTTTATTGTCAACTCTGAGGGTGTCTATCAGGCTTTTGATCAGAATGGCAATATTAGTCAGCGCTGCTTATTGAGTTCTGATGTGGGCAAGCAAATCTTAGCGCACAGCACAGCTGATAGCCTCAGCGATAGTGCCTCTTCAGTCACGCCCACGCACAGTAGCCTTGCCCAACATTAGTAGTTCCAATGTTCATTTCGCCTCACCGCAGCGTGAGGCGGCCTTAGGGCAGCTCAAGACGCTGGGACGCTTGTCAGAGCAAGGCGCCACCATCAAGATTAACCCTAACATCGCCCAGATCCTTAAAGAAAAAGCTCCAACAAGTAACGACAGTGCCTCAGAGCCTGAGCACACCGTTACTATGAAAGCAGAGGATTTAGTGCCGACTCCGATACAGACACCGACACCAAAGGCGACTTCGGCGACAGCGGAGTCTTCGGCGACTGCGGCGGCCACGGCGGTACCGTAGCGGTGTGGTGCGGAATGAAAGCAAATCTCACTTGTGGAGTGCAGAGAATTCGCAGCAGCTAAGCTATAATCGGCTAGGTAAATGTTTTTTCTGCGCGCAGGGTTTGTGTGTTTTTATGAAGATTGCAAATAAGACTGTAGTAACAGTGTCCTACGTGGTCACTGATGAAGAAGATAAGGTTGTAGGTCGTACCGATCCTAAGCGCCCTGTCGTCGCCTTAGTTGGTTCCAACTACTTAGTGCCAGGCTTAGAGAAGGCATTAATGGGCCGCGAAAAGGGTGATGAGTTTACTATCAAGCTGCAGCCAGCTGAGGCCTTTGGTGAGTTCAACCCAGGCTTAGTGCAGACTATTGATCGCTCCTTATTTGGTGTCTTTCCTGTAGCTGAGGGCCACACCTTTGAGGCAGATACTTCCTCGGGCCCACGTTTAGTTGTGGTTAAGGAAGTGCGTGAGCACGAAGTAGTGGTTGATGGCAATCACCCATTAGCTGGTAAAGTCTTAAACTTCTTTGTCACAGTCGATGATGTGCGTGAGGCTACTGAAGAGGAAATCGCTCACGGTCATGCTCACCGCGATGGTGTCTGCTCTTTTGCTGATCCATATGGCGAAGAAGCTGAAGGTGAGCATCACTGCTGCTGCGGTCATCACCACCACGATGGCGAGGAAGGTGAGGGCGGGCATCACCATTGCTGCGGCCACCATCACCACCATGATGGTGAAGATGGCGAGGGTGAACATCACTGCTGTGGTCACCATCATCACCACCATGACGGTGAGGAAGGCGAAGGTGAGCACCATTGCTGCGGTCACCACCACCATCACCACGATGGCGAGGAGGGTGAAGGCGAGCATCACTGCTGCTGTGGCCGTCACAAGCATGAAGACAATGACGATAAGGCCGAATAATTAACAGGCTTGTTTTAGCACTTTTTCGAGTACAATAGGCGCGCACTGCGATTCGTGTCGTAGTGTGCGCTTTGTATTTTCGGGCCTCTAAAAGCTTGTTGGGTACTTACGGTAGTGCTTTCCTAGCTTGGCGCCCAAGGTGGCCTCTCCTCTTTCTTTGTCCCTTTTTCTTTGGTTGAGGCTGCGTTTTGTTATTGATGTTTCGCTATTTTGTGGCTGACTGCCTAGCTAACTTAGGTGGGCTTAGGTGTGCTAATGCGTGCTTTGGCGTGGCCATGCGATATGTGCTTGTGAGCGATTCCATGAAGTTTATCCTCCGCCTCTTTCCTGAAATATCCATCAAAAGCCGTCCGGTACGTAACCGCCTCATTAAGGTCTTAACCCAAAACCTCTTTAATGTGTCGCTTAACCACAACTTTGAGATCAAAGTGCAGGCGCAGTGGGACAAGATAATCGCTACTGTTGGTAACGATGAAAGCGAAGAGACCCGTACCTTAGCTGTGCGTGAGCTCTCGCGTGTTCCTGGTATCCACTCCTTCTTAGAAGTAAAGGAGTTTGAGTTTGAGCGCTTAGACGACATCTTTGCTGTCGCGGGCCCAATCTACGGCCCATCGCTTGAGGGTAAGACCTTTGCTGTACGTGTGCGCCGCCGTGGTAACCACCCATTTAAGTCGATTGAAGCTGAGCGCATGATCGGTGGTATGTTCAAGGCCCACTACCCAAACAATGGTGTGAATTTAGGTCACCCAGAGGTCACAATCAACATCGAGATTGACCAGAACAAAGCCTTTGTCATCACCAATAAATACAAGGGTATGGGTGGCTATCCAGTAAGCTCCCAAGGTTCGGCCTTAAGCTTGATCTCTGGTGGCTTTGATAGTGGTGTTTCCACTTACAAGGCCATTCACCGTGGTATGAAGGTTAGCTACCTCTTCTTCAACATGGGTGGTACTGCCCATGAGTTAGGAGTGAAGCAAGAGTCTTATTTCATTTGGGATCGCTACGCCTCCTCTAACAAGGTGCGCTTTGTCACCATCCCATTTGAGCGCATTGTCGGTCAGATCTTAGAGAAGACTCACCACGGTGTGCGTGGTGTGATCTTAAAGCGTATGATGATGCGTGTCGGTTCGCGTATCGCCAAGCGCCTTAAGTGCGAAGCCCTCATCACGGGTGAGAGTGTTGGACAGGTGTCTTCGCAAACCGTGACCAACTTAAACCACATCGACTCGGTGAGCGATGTAGTGGTGCTGCGTCCTTTAGTGATGGAGGATAAGCAGGACATCGTCGATAAAGCTTGGGAGATTGGTACTGCTGGCTTTGCCGAGAGCATGCCTGAGTACTGTGGTGTGATTTCTGATCACCCTAATGTCTGCCCAACTCGTGAGTTCGTGGAGGCCGAAGAGGCAAAGATGGACGCCGATCTGGTTGACGATGCTGTGGAAAAGGCCGTGATCTTAGACATCAAGGAGATTCCTGAGAACACCAATAAGCTGCAAGAGGAAGTTGAGACTGTCCATGAGCTGGCTTACGGTGACGTGATCTTAGATGTCCGTGCTCCAGATGATGCTGAAAAGAGCCCGCTCTCGGTTGAAGGCCATGAAGTGATTGCCATGCCTTTCTACAAGGTCGCCTCGGCGTTTGGTAATTTAGATAACCTCAAGACCTATGCTCTGTACTGTGATCAGGGCGTAATGAGCTTGATGCAGGCCCGTGAGCTCAAGGAGAAGGGCTACCACAACCTAAAGGTCTACCGCCCACAAAAGGCTTAGGATCTGACCAAGCCTAGTCAAGCCACGGCCAAGGCTTAACTCCTTGGTCTTGGCAACGACTTTAGCCCCACTGTCTTACAGAGTAGCACGTAGTTTTTCCTCCGTGCTGTTTTGCTATCAGGGTTTTGTGTTGCTGATTGCCCTCATCTGTCGCACAAAAATGTTGGGCAACCTCTATTGTGATACACACCGGTACACTTAACATCTCGGTAGCACAACGGAATACTCCTCCTCGTGGATAAACGGTTGGTAACTAGGAGACCGTCGTATAGACATGATTTT
>CALXYZ010000145.1 GCA_944393075.1 uncultured Anaerobiospirillum sp.
GCATTGAGCCGCATTACAGTTCAACAAAGCTGAGCAATACTTTATCCAAACATGCGACCTTATCCCCACTCTAACGACTAACGAGTGGGGTATTGGTCGCTATAAGTCAGATAAACTGATAACAGCCTGTGAGCTTCTTCGAGCTGTGCATAGTAGTCTACCCACTCTTTGTATTGAGTTAGGGTGGCACGAGCTGAAGGGACAAGCTCCATACTGACTCCTTGGGAAAGGTTCTCCAAGGCCGAGTTAACCATCCCGAGCAGCTCATAGTTTGAACAGATGGTGAGCAGCGTTTCAGCTTGCTCATCATTTCCATTGCAGTACCCGAGCAAGGCCACGATGCTCTTATTGGAAGAGCCTCCATTAAGCTCAGTCTTAAGCGATATGACGGGAGATAAGGCCTGATTGGCGGAATCAATAAAGCTGCGCTCTAAATCAGCCAAACGACTATTGTTGCTGTCGATTTCTTCGTCCAGCTGCTTACGCTGCTTCTCCAGCTCAGCCTTGCGGCGCACCTCTTCGCTATCGCTATACGAAGTGCTAGAACTTGATGTGGCCGCGTCATAGACAACCTTACCGACGACAGCTACTGCTAAAGCGCCTAATAGCCAAGGTAATGGCATTTCAGATTTCCCCAAATAGTCTTCACAGGCATCGCTCAACTCAAGGCAACATATTACCAAGAAGTTAAGGCTCACCGCAATTATTGGCGGTGAGTCTTTTCATCCACAGCGAATGAAACGCTGTAGGGGTACACGGCACACCTCAACCAAAGCAGAGAAGATCAACTACCTTGTGTAAGCCTCTAGCTGCTTTCTAGCAGCTTGAAGCTGTTGACGATAGTTGTCCCACATCTCCAGCTTGGCCAAATTGTTTTTAGCACTAGTAGTAAGTTTCATGTCCATTTGGCTGTCTACACAAAACTTGTTGAGGTTGCTGGTTTGCTTGGCCTTGGTGCAAACATCACGCATTAATTGAGCTTGCTTGTTATTAGCAAACTCGATGTCGATGATGCTTTTGTGGCTCTTGCTTCCACTTCTGCTGTTGGACTGCGTGAAACTCAAAACAGGAGAGAGGGCTTGTATGGCATCTGAAACGATGCTTTGCTTGACTGAGACTAAGCGCTGATCGTTTTGCTCAATCTCTTCAGTAAGCTGTCTGCACTTTCTGTCCTGCTCAGCCTTGCGGCGCACCTCTTCGCTATCGCTATACGAAGTGCTAGAACTTGATGTGGCCGCGTCATAGACAACCTTACCGACGACAGCTACTGCTAAAGCGCCTAATAGCCAAGGAAGTGGCATGTTCTTATTCTCCTAAGAATCGTTTTTGTGTGATACATAGGCATCGCCTCAAAGCACGATGCCTTGTGATTGACGTGGGGACTTGCGGCGATCTTGCCGCTTAGCACGTTAGAGCTAGTAGTTCTTTAAGCGAGCGCGCTCGTCCTTAAGGTGCTGAATCTTGCTGGTGATCTCGTCTTTGGTCTTAGCATAGCCAGTGTAGTACTCACCAAAAGTCTTAAATGGAGCCATCAGCGTGTTTCTGATCTTGTTGACCTGAGTGTCGCAGCTCTTTTGCAGAGTAACGATTTGCTCTAAGAGGCGTTGGCTGACTTCCTTTTGCTTTTGCATCTGGCGTTCTGCAAAGCCTTCCTTGATGGAGCCCAACTTGTCCTGCAAAGCCTTAATGCCACTAGCCTTAACGAGTAATTGCTTGTTCTCTAAAGAGCCCTTGGCAAATATAGTCGATGACACGCAGAAGATTTCTGGTGTAATACCGATTGCGTTAAGCTGACTTTCAACCACCTCTTTAACCTGTTCATATTCAGGTGTCTGATCGATTTGGCTTAAAACCACCAAGAGATCGACATTAATGCGGTCGCCCATTTGCTGAGCGAGTTCTTGCAGGTAGTTACGCTCAGCATAATCAAGCTCGGAATGGGCATTGTGCACAAAGAGCACAATATCAACATCACGGATACCGCTCTTAGCTTCCTTAGTGTCACCCACATTGGCATCTAAGCCTGGAGTATCACGATAAGAGATGCCTTGATATGAGAGGCTCTTATTCTCCACAGTAGCGCGCACAGCACCAGTAACAAAGACCTCGTCATCAGGTGAGTAGTGGCCAGTGAGAACGTTCAGCAAGCTACTCTTACCTGCCTTTAAAAGGCCAAATACAGCAACACGTGGTTCACGATTACCACCTTGTGCTGCGTTGTCCTGAAAGTCCTTCACTTGAGCCAAAATGCTCTCAATTTGCGAGCTTAAATTCGCATTTGTCATACTAAAAACCTGTTTCTTCTCACTCTTCTCACATTGGGATGGCTTGAACTGATCGAGTACCTTTTGCAGTTGCTCTACTACTTGAGAGCCTTTTAAGGTAGTAACTGGGTAGCCTTTATCGATCACCACTAATGCAGGAGCGCTTTTCACCCCAAACTGTAGCGCAAGATCCTGAATAAATGAATCTTGCATGTTGCACAGTGCTAAGGAGGCAAACTTATTTTTAGCCGATATAGCAGTAGTCAATGCCTTCTTAGCCTGCTCACACGAAGGGATGTCAATATAAAAAAGGCAGAACAAAGGCTTTTGCTTGGAAGAGCTGAACACCTGCTTCGAGTTTTCTAACGTCAGGATCATGTTGTTTCTCACTTCCATTCTTTTGCTCAAAGTCTTTAGGCATTTCGCGCCGTGAACCGAACTTAGCGTATCTAGCGTATCTAGCGTGTCTATCCGCAGCTTATGACCGAGAGCTAGCACATGAACGAAGGTAGCCGTTGTGCTCGCGCATTGCCCAATCAGGCTCTCAAGATCAGTTCCTCAATGTGTTGCGATTAAATACCGTGTTTGTGGGCGCAGACTTGTCTTACCTAAGCGTGTAGCATGGCATAGCAGCTACGCCCTTGCACTTATTTGCGCACTTCTACAGCGCTCTTAGTACGGCTGTACAGCTGCATAGCCTGATCTAAGATGCTCTGATAGGTTTGCTGCTTCTCGCTAAGGCCACTAATTGCTTGGTTGACCTCTTCAATCAAAGCATCGAAGCTTGGGCGCACCTTCTCATGAATAGTGTTGGTGTAAGTGTCGATGAACTTGCTTTGAGTCTCAAGAGCAAACTCTTCTACTTGGCTGACGAAACGCTCGTTTTGGCGTTGTTCTTCCTCAGCTTGAGCTCGCAGCTCATCATCGTTGTTACTACCACCAAAGATGGAGTAAATAGCTGTTAAGACCATAGCTGCAGTACCGATCACAGGAATAGAACCGATAACAGGGGCCAAAATAGTACCACCTGTCTTAGGCAGAATGGATAGCAGTACCTGGCTTGCTAAGCTAATAGTCTGAGGATTGAGTATGTCGCTATGTGTCGAGGTGTCAGGAGTGATTGCAGGCAATGGCTTTTGCTCAAAAACAGGTGCTGGAGAAGTAGCACAGGCCTGTTGCTCCAAAGACAGACTATGAGCGTCCATGTGGCTATTAATGAGGTTTTGGTAGTTCTCAGCCACCATAAAGAGGTGACGGTTGCAGGAGGCTACTTCCTCACGCAGAGTGCTCTGTAAATCATCAGCAGCGCGCTGCAAGCAGTTTTGTACCAAGCTGTCGCTGTTAGAAGATCCACGGCTATTGAGCAGAACGCTCTTAATTCTGGTGTAGACTTCATCGCCCTTAGACTGCACCGAACGATCAAGAGTACGCATCAGGCGCTCACGACCGTCTAAGATCTCACTCTTGAGTTCGTTGTAGGTATTTAAGACCTTGTCTGAGCTCAGAGCATTGAGGCGACGAATGACATGATCTAAGTAATTGTTCAGTACTAAAGCTAAGGCGTCGAAATCAACAGTCTTGTTCTTCTGCAAGAAATCATTGAGCTGGCGCTCTAAAACCGGCAGGTTACTAGCCTTTAAAAGCTGCTTCTTTCCTTCGATTTTTGCCCTATAGCCACTAAAGGCATTGACCTTAATCATAGGAAATTCATGCAGAACTCCTTTTAAGCCATAGCGATCAGCCATGGATTGCAACTTCTGCTTAAAGTTGTCCTTGATCATGGCAAAGTCTTCATCTGTGAATGCAGCCTTAGGGTTAAGAACCACGAAGACCTTTTTCTTCTGGCGCAGCATGTTGAACATATACTCAATGGTTTTAGCTTCTTCTGCTACGCCAATAGGATTCATCACGAAGATGACGATATCTGCCTTATCAAGCTGATCTAAGCTCACCACATCATCTTGTGAGCGAGCTGAATCAAGGCCTGGAGTATCTAAGACCTCAAAATCACCCCAACGATAAGAGGACACAACCTTGGTCTCAGGCTTATCGCCAGTAGCAGCTACCTCCTTGCCTAAGAGCGCGTTAATGAGAGTACTCTTACCGGAGTTGTACACACCAAAAACAATGATGGAGACACTAGGATCCTTCTTCTTAGCCTCAAAGCGCTCTGCAATCTTAGTAAAATCTTGAGCCATTTGCTGCAGAGACTTATCCTCAAGAGTCTTGAGCTTGTTTACCACCTCTGTGGTTTGATCATAAATTCCGATCAGGCTATTAAAGTCCATGACTTTTCCTTGAATCGTATTCAAGTAATGAGCACTACTGCCATTACGTATCTGCAAGTACGTTAACTACATTGCCGCCGCCAGCATCGAGGCGACGACGTGACAGCATTCACTGTCACAGCAACTTGTGCCTAATTCTGATCTAAACGTTGCTTAATCTCAGCAATGAGACCAAGTAGCTTTTGATCAAGATCGCGGAGACAGTTATCTAATTCCTTGAACTGCATCTCTTCACGCTCTAAGACCTGAGAGATCATCTTGTTACAGTAAGTGTCAAAGGTCACGCCAACCTCATTGCCACACTTGAGCAAGAGATCGTTTTGGATTTGGCTGAAGTTATCACCGGCCTTGACCGTGATGGTATCGCGAGAAATGCTGCCACTTTTTGAGCCAAGCTTGCTGCCAGCGGCGTAGCCTGTACCTGCGCCAACAATAGTGCCGATAGGGCCGCCAACAAAGGTACCAGCAATAGCACCGCCAACAGCGCCTGCTATTTTGCTAAACCAACCACCAGAACTACCAGATTCATAGTGGGTAATCTGATGCACAGCCATCTCAGCCTTGAAGGTAGAAACACCATTTAAAGAGGTGCTGAGCTTGATGTCTTGGACGGCAACGTTGTTGGCCACCTTGCTGATAATGCGGTTAATCTCCTTAGAGATATCGGCCGAGATTGCTTGAATGGCTTGGTTCAACAGGCAAGGAAGCTCACGATTGATGTTCTCTTCCTCGTTGTCCTGATCACGATACTGGCGCAACTCATCGAAGATCTTATCGATGCTCAGCTTAGCGTGTTCAATGAGGCGATTGCGGGTTAAGTTAGCCTCACGCTTGACCTCAAACTTCTGCTCCTCAAGGCGTTTTAGGCACAGCTTGAGCTGCTGCTGAATAGCTGCAAAATCAGAGCTTCTACAATCATTTAAGAAGCTCAGGTAGTTCTGTAATGGAGCGTTTTGCTTGAGGCGCACACCGTCCTTTTGAGCGATGTCGTGCAGCTCAGTAAACAGACGGCTTAACCCACTATCTACAATGGCATCTTGCTCATTTGGATGTCTTTCCGCATAGAAAGCAGAAATATTATGGAAGCGCTCTTGGGCTAATGGGGCAAGATTGTTTTCAGTTAAGACCTGATTGACCGAAGAAATCACGTACTCCTTTTGCTCATCGCGAGTTGCTTGTGGCTTCATGTGATACTCTTGCACAATGTTGCCGTCCGCATCTTCATCCATATAAAGAAGATCAGATCCCGAAACAAGAATCAGCATCTCCTTGCGAGCTTGGGCTAAGCTTAAAAGCTCTTTAAGATCAGATTCTCTTGCAGGACTTGCAGAAGTGGTTAGATATAGGATCAGATCCGAGTTAGCCACATACTTCTTAGCTAACTCCTCATTGACCTTGTTTGTCGAGTGCAGACCTGGACTATCAACCCAAGTAAGACCTGGCAGCTTGAAAGCCTGAATGGTGCTAGTAGCCTCTGTTGCAGCAACACGGAACTTACGCAACTTTACTGCCTCGTTAAAGGCATCACCGTTCTTGATGGCATTGTGCTCAAAGGCGACATACTGTGGCACCAACTTGGCGTTTGCCTGCTCATATTTCTTCTGATACTCAGCATCAGGATTGGTACTACCCCAAGCGATGTAGTTACTCAGAGAACTCTTACCAGCCTTAAGCTTGCCGTAGACATATACCAGCAAAGAGTCTTGCATTTGCTTACGAAACTCAACGCTCTTACTTTGCTTCTCTACTGCACTTTGCCAGTCGTTGACAAGCTTGATAAAGCTTTGCTGCACCTGATTTAAGGTCGCCACTAAGGACGACTCCACTTCCTCCTCACTTTGCCCGTCATCAGAGGCTACACTTGCACTAAGTTCCTGCAAGAGGTTAGAGGCAGAAGCCTTGAAATCTTCAGTAAGGGAAACAAACCTGTCGCTGTAGTTTTCTGCATCGCTCAAGGCGCTATCGAACTTGCCTTGCAGCGTACTCATGCTGTCGAGTAATTCTTGTCTTAGCATTTATTGTTGCCAGTAGTTTGTTGGTTAAAAGGAACAGTGCGATCCACGACAGTTAGTGCAGCATACCAGCTGCGTGTAGCAACACTGATAAATGATCATATGAGTGAAGAAGCAGAGCATGACACCGTTGTTTTTTGATGATCCCTTGCACCGTATGAGAGTTTGGCAGCCAAGGTCTTTTGTTCAATCTCCAGCAGCTTTCTTGTTTCAGGAATACCCCTAGAACAAGGTCTCACCCGTTGTACACAACATACTGGCGTGCCGGTTTGATCTGTCGTGAATAAGCCTTTGAACAGATAGAAGTGGCATCAATACCCAGCGATGCTGTGAACTAATTGTCCTCAGCCAAGCCACAATCAGCTCAGCTCAGCTCTTGTCTTGTCATTGCTAAAGGCTCTCCGCGCAGCAAGCTGATGTAAGAATAAGAAACCGCGACAGCCTTTTGGTAAAACAACAGAATTACGATTATTAAAAATAGCAATCTTTTGTTAGATTGATATATCAAACGTCCTAATTTAGCGATAAGCTTTCTTAAGCTTTTTTGTACCTTTTACTGTCACAATCGCTGTAAATACGAGTGTTTGCTACTTTAACAATCTAAATTTCCATAGCTCAAACTGTATCTTGTTCAAAGCTACCATGCAAGCTATTTTTTGCGTCGATTTTGAAAAACTCAGTAGACCTGAAAGCATAAAAAACATAACTGTTAGAATGGAGCACCAAAAGAAGCACCCTTGTCGCGACACCCGATGTCTGCCGTGGTCGTGATTGAACATGGAATTAAAGGACAAATCAGCAGCTTCATGTCCACACAACACCAATACAGCTCCAATTGCGCTCTACGCCCAGTGCGTACTAGCAGGGATCACAAAACAGGCCTTTACTTTGCAGGTCTACTCGCGTTAAAGCCTTATTGCACAAGCCCTGAGCAGCGACTTGTAACACAACTACACTCCAGTAAAGGAGCGGGCGCTGTCTGCACAACCAGCACACGGGCATACAAGTCAGAGTAAATGGGCATCTTCTCGCTCTAAGTCACTGCTGGTAACGCTCATCACAGGTATCAACATAGACCATTAAATCAAGACTACAAGAGCCTGCAACCTATGCTACAAATGAGAAGTGACCAGCAAATCCAAACTCCATATTCAAAGCCAGAAGAGCAGCACTACGCCTGGGGCAACTTGGAGCTGCCACTTGGACAGTACCCTTTGAACGAGCCTAAAGGTACTCCCTCCTCGTTAAGTTTATATGAACTGAGCCAGTGAACGCTCGATTGAGTTGAGGTGCGGGCGCCGTTATGACGTTTCTTCACACAGCGCCAGCCCCCAAATCAGCTCTCATCAACACCATCAACTACACTTACACCAATACAAGCGAGCTACCCCTATTTAGGCTCGTCTAAAACGAGGGTGAAGTTGGTTGGCTTTTGTGGGACTGGCGCAAAGTCATCTGGCAGCTTGGGAATCAGACCGAAGCGACTTGACGCTGGATTTGGGCCTGATTCGTCACCTGGCTCTAGAGCTCTAAAGATATCCCTTGGGCTCACATTGCTCAGCAATTTGGCTATAGCGTCATCTGCCTTAGGCTCCTCCCAAACAGAAAAATCGGGCTTAAAGTCCGACGACTTCTTGTTGTCTCTTAGTCTGGAGAGGCCGTAACCAAAACGGAACTGGTTTAGTGGAAAATGAGGCACGGTGGTCATCATTGGCCAGTAGAAGACATCCTTTAAATCCACCTCCTTAAACCCGCCCTCAAGAAACCTAAAACCAGCGTCCACATGCTTTGCATCTTGAGAAGAGGACTGAGGCTCAATTTCAGTGACAAAGCGAAAGAGAGTTTGCTTGTGCACAGCAGTCACACCGTTACTAAATACGGCAGGAAAGCGACCTGCCGCATCAACAAACGGCCACCAATCGTCGTGGCTATTGATGATGGGGCGTTGTGTCTTTTGCTCAGCAGCTTCTTGTAGCGCAGCAGCATTAGCAGCAAGCTCTTCGTCGCTAAGGTCGAGGTAGCTCAGTTCCAAGCCAGTAGTGCAGTAAGTCGCAAAGAGCTCGCTGCTTTGGACAGCACGGAGCCAAATACCGCTTAATTCCTCGCGACTCTCGGCACGCGCAACGATCTCAGCTCGAGAGAACCTACTGCCTTCATGAGGCACCACAGAAACCGAATGTCCCTGCGCAAACTGAGCAATAGAGGTGCGTACCACCTGTCTAAAAGGCTCCATCACGAGATAGATAACCTGATCGTTGCCGGCATAGATTCCGTGAAGAACCTCATCTCTGTAGTCAGCCTTTAGGTGATCGCCAGCTTGCATCTCCATAGCGAAACTCCCCCAATCCCTACACTCGTAC
>CALXYZ010000146.1 GCA_944393075.1 uncultured Anaerobiospirillum sp.
ATTTTAAAAAGCACAAGCATCGTTAAGACGCATGTTTATCAGGTTTTTCTGTGATTTTTCACCTCGGAAACTCAAGTAATCTTAGTCTATGGTGCCATCTGTTCGCGTATTTTTGGCAGCAGGTGGTACCAAAGCAAGTGCAAGCACAAGCACAAGCATTGCTCTTGCTGTCTTACCTCGCCTCGCCTTCTTGGTTGCCAGAGTCGTCTTTAGCGGCTACGCCCTGAATATAGACCTGAGCGCTCTTGCTGTTTCCTTCCTTATCGATCACCGTTACGGTATAAAAGCCGTTATGCTCTGGAATAAAGTACTCGCTACTGTCGCTGAGCTCATCGTTGATCAGCACGTAGTAAGGGCTCTGACCTCCCTTAAAACTCAGCATTACACGGGCACTTGCACCTACTTGCAGACGGGTACCGTCTAGCGGAAAAGTAATCTCTAGTGGTGGAGTGCGGTCGGTATGAGCCACTACGTTTGAGGAGTCGTTTGTATCACCTAATTGCGCCAGCTTTGGGCCACCCTCGGTGTTGCCATGGTGCGCTCCTCGCTTTTGCACCAAGCCCATTTCCTTAATATCAACACGAGTGAGTGCCATTGGTGGCAAGGGCTCTAAGAGTACGCTAGGGCGCAGATCATCCTTGTATAACTTACGGGTAGGTAGTTCTTCCATCACCTGAAAGAGCACAGGGGCCGCCTTTTCAAAGCCGCTTAATGCAATGCTAGGTCTACCGTCTAAGCGTCCCGTCCACACACCCACAGTGAGGTTGTCCTTACTGCCTAAAGCCCAAGTATCACGGTACTTATACGAGGTGCCAGTCTTATACGAGACTTTAAGCTCACTTAAGTGACCATAAGGCACTGGCGTGTTCTCTAAGATGTTGTAGGTAGCGCGTGCTGCATCAGCACGGTGGAGTTGGGCCCATTGCGAATCATCAACCGCAGTCACATCATCCATAGTGGCGTCTGAGGTGTCTGTAGCAGCGCCTGCCCCTGCATTAGCATTAGCATTGGCTGTAGCCGTAACAGAGGTTGCATCCGAGGTAGAACGTGGCTCTTGCAGCAGCTTGAGTGTAGTGATCTTACCGTCGTGAGCTAAGGCAGCGTAGAGCTGCGTCATGTCGTAGAGACTAATACCACCGGCTCCGAGGATTAGGCCTAAGTGTGGCTCGGTATATGGCATAAGGTGTAGCCTGCCGTGAGTGTAGGTCTTAAGTTCACCTCGGTGATTAGCTTCACTGTCCTTAGCGTTGGCAAATTGGTTGATGTGGTTGATGAACTGTAAAGGGCCAATTGCACGCATCACCTCTAAAGCAGGGAGGTTGAGCGAGGCTTGGAGTGCTGCCGAAGCTGTGATTTCTCCAAAGAACTTGCGGTCATAATTGCGTGGCTGATAGCTGCGGTAGAGGCGCGAGATATCAAGCAAAATGGAGTTAGGGTGCAACAGACCTTGCTCAAAAGCCATGGCATAGGCAAAAGGCTTAAGCGCCGAGCCTGGGGAGCGCAGTGCCTGTACCGCATCGACATAGCTGACATCGACACTGGCAGCACCAACATAGCCTTTTACCTCAAAGCTCTGATTATCCACAGCTAAGAGCGCAATGCTCTCGCTGCTGCTCTCAGGGTATTGTAGTTGATATTGAGCGGCAATCTGATTGAGGATTTGCTGTACCTCGCTATCAATGGTGGTGTACAACTCTCGACCAACGCTGCTGTTAGCAGCGTTGGCAGCGTCAGCTGATGCAGTTGATGCTGCTGATGCAACTGAGGCGGCAGCCTCAGTAGCTACTGTAGCTGTAGCTGTGGTTGTAGGCAGGTCTTGCAGCTGCAACTTGCCCGTAAACAGGCTCTGTCCTAAGTGATAGGCCAGTTGTGGCATTGGGTAGCGGGCAGTAGGGAGATCATCATATTGGGCTTCACCCATAATGTCTTGGCTGATTACGCCCTCGGTTACAGCTTTTGCGAGCACCTGTTTACGGTAGTAATTGGCGGTCTTAGGATGACGGTCTGGGCGCATGGCCTCAGGAGCACGAGGCAGGGCTACTAGCAGAGCAGCTTCAGCAGGGGTAAGGTGCTTGGGACTGTGTTTAAAGTACATGTAGGAGGCAGCAGTCACGCCCTCGATATTGCCGCCAAAAGGCGCAAGCGTCAGGTACATGTTGAGCACTTGCTCGCGTCCATAGTAGAAAGTGAGGTACAGGGCACCTAAGGCTTCCTTGACCTTATTGAAAATGGTGCGCTCTTTAGGCTCTAAGAGGCGGCAGACCTGCATGGTGATGGTAGAAGCGCCAGAGACAATGGTGCCTGATTCTAGGTTGGAGCCCATAGCACGGACGATAGCAAAACTGTCGACACCGATATGGTGGTAGAAGCGCTCGTCTTCTGCGGCAATCAGCATCTTGAGGTAGAGGGGATCGACGTCATCTACTGTTGTGCTAATGCGGTAGTAGTCATCCTCATTCATCTTAGAGTAGATGAGATTACCGTCTTGATCGTAGAGCACCTGTGAACGTTCGTAGTAGCGTGTGAGATCAGGGGCAAAGATGTGCATGCCGATGACAATGCCCAAGATGACCAAGAGAACAAAGGCGATATTGCCGAGGATAATCTGCTTCTTGTAGCGATGTTGCCACTCCTTGCGCTTGCGGATAAAGAGCGGCACTAAGCCCACACCCCACTTTAACCAGCCGACAAGCGAGCTTGGGCGCTCTTTAGCAGAAGCTTGATCAGTGGTAGCAGCTTTGGTCTTTGCCTGTGGCTTAGCTGTGGCTTTGGCTTTAGCCGAGGCCTTTGGTTTAGCATGTTTAGAGGTCGCAGCAGATCGTGGCATGGTGGGGCGCAGACTAATTGCAGACTAAACGACCCCGCCCCACAAGCATGGCCTGTGAGGCGGCGCTAAAAAGTGGAATTGCCCGACCAAACCGCAGTTATTGCGGTTTGGTCGGTGGCCCGTAGGCCCAGCCGTGAGGCTGGGGGAGGGGCTACTTCTTCTCGGAGATCTTGAGTGGATCTGTGCCGATGTAAGTGCCGTAGATTTGTGGGCTGTTCTCACACTGCACCAAGGCTTCACCTTGCATAAATGTGCCTAGGTGAGCTGCACGTAACACCACAAACAGGCTCATGTTGTCGTCGCGTAAGTAGCGCGAGCACTTGGCAACTAACATGTCATCGCTCACTTGCAGCTCCTCTGGGCTGTGGACGCGGGCCTGACCAATGAGCTTGCCAAAGGCAGGATCATTGTTCGTGGCTGTGCGCACGTACTCAAAGCCAGCTGGGAGCTTGACTTTCACGAGCGAGCTCGATTGGTTGATCACGCTCTTGATGATGTTGACCTCAACCAAGATCTCCTCATTCATCCTGAAGTTGTAGGACTGAGGTGTGACTTTGCCATCGCGGTTGAAGTAGTTGAGGCTGACGTTGATACCCTTGTTGCTCACGATCTTGTCTTGTTCGCTGACGCCCAAGACCGAGGTGGTCACAAAGATATCGCTCTTGCCGTTGTTAGCGACATTCAGCTTGCCATCGGCGATGGTGTAGCCTAGGGCAGCGGCTGCTGCGGCTGCTGCGGCAGCATCGCCAGCGGTAGCAGGCTCAGCAGGGACGCTCTCGCCTTCTGGCTTGGCGTTTTGGTGAGTCTTGCTACTGCTGTTACCACCCTTAGCGCTTAAGAGGTTCTCCATGTCTTGGGCACTTAAGAGATAAGAGCCTAAGTCATCGCCCTCGGCGGCGCCTACTGAGTAGTTAGCACGTAACATTGCACCCATGGTCAGAGCCGAGAGATAGTCTGGGGTCTCTTGCAGGGCTCTGATGGAGCTCATGAGGGTGGCTAACTTGTCGTTTAAGCCTAAGCGCACGCAAGCGTTGATCACCACAAAGGCATCATGGCGAATGTCTGTCTCAGGGAGCACATTGAACATGCTGATGCGGTTTAAGATCTCATAGCGATTGTTGTCGTTTGGCTTTAACTTGGCTAGCTCATCGTTGTGCTGCTGCCAGGTAATGAGGCCGGAGATAGCGGTGTCGATAGCCTTGCTAGCACGGGCATGATCGCCAATTTGCTCTAAGGCTAGAGCTAAGTGAGCGAGCATGACTGGGGCTTTGACCGAGCCCTCGTCTAAGGCATAGCGCAGGTTCGACTGATTGATGCTCTCTTGGGTCGATAACACCTCATTAGCGTAGGCAGCAGCGCTGTCACCACCAAAGTTCTTGCAGTTGAGACGCAGGTTCTCATAAGCCTTAGATAAGGCGGCTGGGTTGACAGCAAAGCCCTTATCCTGAGCTAATTGCAGCACCGCGGTAGCGTAGGCATTGAAGTAGCCACTGTTGCCGCTGTTGCTGATAAAGCCTCCAGCAACGTTTTGGCGAGCCAAGATTCTAAAGATTAAATCTTGAATTCTGGCGTTGAGCTCAGCTTCGTTGCGATATGGCTTGTAGCTGCTCAGATTAGGAGCAATGTTGGTGTAGGCGTTGCTGCTATTGCTCTTGCTCTGGCTCTGGCTATTGTTCGTGTCAGCTTCATCCTCCGAAGCTGAGGCAATCAGCTCCTTGCCGTAGAGCAGCTTGCTCTCTAAGGAGGCGATGAGGTCACCTAAGTTGTAGTAGCCATAGCTGTCGATTTGGGCAGTGTAAGCCTGTGGGTTGACGTTAGGCAGCTTGCCCTTGTTGACGATGACAGCGTTGAGGCTCTTGAAGTCATCAGCAAGAGCTAATGTGGCCTGCTCGCTTGGTTTGACCATGTTCTGGTAGTTCTTCACCATTGGCAGACGTGGAGCAGTTACCGTCAGATCGTAGTTTTGGGTGACATCAAAGTCAGGGTTCATGACTCTAACCTTAATGGTACCCACACCCAAGCTCTCTGGATTGGTGTTGGTGGCAGCGGCCGTCCTGATGGTGAAGTAGCGGTCTTCACGTGCTCCTGGCTTTAAGTTGCTCACGTGCTGCATCGAGCACTTGAGAGTACCACTACAGGAGATGTCGATCTTGAACTCTGGGTCGGTGGACTTGAGGTTGTGCAGATTTAATCTGGCTCTGACTTCATCACCTAAGTTCAAGAAGCGTGGCAGACCTAAGGTGGCGACAGCGTTATCACGCACCAATACGTCTTGGTTGGTAGCACCAGTTTGGTCGTCATCCCATGCCACTGCCATGACCTTCAGGCTACCGGAGAACTGAGGCACATCAAAAGCGACATCAGCCTCACCGTTAGCGTTTAAAGGCACGATCTTGGAGGCTAAAGCCACGGTCTTAAATGGAATAGCTTGCAATGCAGCTGCAGCATTGTCCATGGAGAGCATGGCCTTTTCGGCAGTACCACCGTAGCCTTGACCTTGTTGCTTTGGATTGGTCATTAAAAGACCATAGGCGTCATAAAGCGAGACGTCGTAAGCGCGATCTTGCATCAGCACCGAGTTTGGATCTGGTGCTTGGTATCCAGTTAAGGCTAACACGCCATTGTCGACTAAGGTGACTTTAGCGTAGCCCGCGGCTGGGTTATTGATGTCTTGCGTGCTCTTAGAGTCGTCTTGGTCAGTTACAGCGTCAGTTACAGCGCTAGGCTTAAGACCTTCAGCCTTAACCTTTAAGGTCAGCTGGCTTTCTGGCTTCACCTCAGAGGCTACTTCGGTCTTGACTGTGACCTGATGCGAGCTTAAGTCCATATTAAGATCGCACAGACCCACAGCGCGGATCACGTTGACGCCCGAGGAGGCATCGCCTTTGTTCTCGCTTAATGGCGAGAAGATCGAGAGTAAGGCATGGCCCTGAGGGTAGAGATCCTTGTCGATGTCGACGCTAATGGTGTTGTTACCCTTCTTCACCTCAAAGGTCTTAAACTCTTCAATGCCCGAGCTGCCGATAGCTAAGTTGGCGTAGCCGTCAAATGGGCTATCAAAGCTTAAGGTGGCCTTATCACCATCTTGGTATTGGCTCTTGTCAGCAAACAGTGCCACACGGTCTGGGGTGTTGGCGTTAGGGCTAGAAGCAAAGCCTTTGATAAATGAGTAGATGGTCTTGCTCTTATCCGACTCCAGCTCAATTACGTAGCTACCGTCGCTTAAAGAAGCGCTGATGGCGGCAGCGTTGAGCTTTTGGTTATCGACTTTGACATCGCCTTGGGTGACGAGGTTGCGGCCAGTGAAGCGCACAAACTGCCATTGACCATTCTCGTAGACGTAGTTGTAGTCGGTAAACTCCTTGTAGATGTAGTAGCGCACATCTTGAGGGAAGGCACTACCATCTTGCATGTAAGAGCACAGAGCAAAGTTGGTCATGCCGCCGCTAGGCGCGGTGGCAACACCCTCAGAGTTTAATGGGACGGCAGTGGCCTGAGCGTCTTCCTTGAGCAGACGCACACCAATTAATGGGCGCCTGTAGTTAACGCGGAAGTCTTTGGCGACAGACACCACTTGATTGTTGGTATCAAAGACCGAGGAGCTGACCTTAGCAATACGTGGATATGAATCCTGCTTGAAGGTGACATCCTGTTGCAGCACACCCTCAACGTCAGTCTTGAGGTTGTAGTATTGCTCGTACTGCGTCAGCTCAGAGTACTTGCGGCTATCAGGGCCGAAGTGGAAGTCTTTTAAGAACTCGTTGCTCGCAGCATTACCTGAAGCCTCAACAGGGTGTGGGTCTGGGATCAGGCTGATGCTAAAGAAGCCGTCTAAGTTCGAGGCTTGAGCACCGTAGTTGAAGTTGGTTTTAGTGCGCAGCTTAAATGGCTTGTCCTGATCAATAGAGCTTTCTTCATTTAAGAAAGCAGTGTTGATTTGGTTTGGCACAAAACTGCCGACTGTAAATGGGGTGGTAGAGATAGTCTGATTGCCTAAAGACAAGACAGCGCTGTAGCTACCATGTGGAGTGCCTTCTGGGAGTTTGAAGCTGTACTCATAACCACCCATTAATGGCTTGTCTAAGAGCACCTTAAAGATTTCGTTTTGGTAGTTGCTCTTGATTTGTAAGGTCAGTGGGAGGTTGACAGCCTTGAGGGCACTGTCGCGGACTAAGGCCGTGTAGTGCACCTCCTCACCGGCGCGGTAGATACCACGATCAGTGTAGGCGTAGGTGTCGAACTTTTTGGCAGCATCGCTCATGTAGCTGTAAGCACCTTGATTGTCCTCAAGGTAGAGCGAGCTTGATTGCAGATCTAAGCTGTAGATGTCATCGCCGTCTTCACTAGTAGCGATGATGGCGCGAGCGGTGAGAGCGTTTTTACCGGAAATCACGTCTTTCGAGAAACGTGCAGTACCGTCCTTGTCGGTGGTAGCGGTAGCTAAGATCTCATTGTTTTGGGCAATGAGCTCTAACTTCACATCCTTTAAGCTCTCGGCGGTGGTCAGCGAGCGCACGTTTACTAAAATGCCGTCGCTGCTACGATAGGTGCTCAAACCTAAATCCGTGACCATCATCAGCTTGGCGCTGATTGGTAGGGCGGTGGAGTTGAGCTGATAGAAGCTATCTAAGTTGTCGTAGTCTAAGCGCGGATCGGCAGCCACCACCAAGTACATGCCATCGTCAGCGTCCTGCATAAAGTCGCTGAGCTTGATCTCGGTGTTGATCGACTGATTCTTTTGCTCGGCATTGAGCTTGGCGGTGAGCGCAGCCTTTAAGGCGGTCTCATCAATCGAGACGCTGGCGTCAGCCGCACCTTCAGCGCCAGCAGCACCTTCACCATAACGTGGAGTTGGTACTGGCATTGGCACAGGTGATTCGTTGTTGTCAGCAAACTTAGGGGTCTGACGATAGTCGCCACCTAAGTTGATGGTGGTGTTGGTGGCTAAGTTAAAGACCTTTTCATAGACCTTGTGGGCGCTGTTGTGCAGCAGCTCACGCAGTGGCCAGCCTGAGAGCTCATTTTGCAATAATGAGTGCAGGTTAAGCTGTGTTAAGTTGCGCTGCGAGAGCTTGTAGATCGATAGTCTAAAGCTTGGCTGATTGACAGTTTGGACGCTAAAGGAGCTGTTGAAATCGTTTTTCGGTAAGACGATGTTGTAAGGCAGCTTGATCTGAGCGGTGGCATCAGCAATGGTAAATGGCACCTTCACATCAGCATTGAGCTTTTCACCTGAGGTCAGAGCTAAACCTTGCTTTAAGGTCAGCTCATAGGCAGTGCCGTGCTTGAGGTTGGAGATGCATAACAGACCTTGATCGACAGCAGGACTGCCGTTGATCACTGCACCTGAGGCGGTGTTTTTGAGCTCAATAAACTTGGATAGGTTAGAGGTCTCGTTTAAGACGCTCTGGCCCTTGCTTAAGGTGAAGCACATGCTAGCGAGGCTGCTATTAGAGCGCTCCATCATGTTAAGCACAGTAACGTTAGGCTCAGCACCGTTTGCAGGTGTTGCAGCCACTGCCACACCCACCGAGCCTACCCCTAAGCTCATACCTAAAGAGATGCTCAAGAGAGCCGCGCTGAGTTTGCTCAAATGCAATGGCGCTTTAGCCTGTTGCGCCTCCGTAAATCGTGTCTGCTCAAACTTAGGATTCGACATACTCCCTCCAAGCCCACGCTAACTTGTCGGCTTTTTCTTACTTCTAAATCTCAAAGACAAAACTATCTTTGTTGTTGCAGCAAGCTCCTGACCTAAACGGTCGCGAGTTAAGGGTGCTTACCGCCACCGACAAGGTGCAGCAAAAAATACGAAAATATAGGCGGTGCAGTGTTTGTTTACTTGTTTGCTTGCTTGTACCACCGGCAATGCTGTCTGCAATGCTATCTGCAATGCCGTCTTGGGCGCATGCAAGAACAAAGCCCCATAGCCGCTTGCTGTTGCGCAAGCCGACAAATAAGACTAGGGGCGCGCTCACATAACAGCGGCGACAAAAAACTGCTCAGAATCCATCTTAGATGAAGATTTATCTGACTTATAGCGACCAATACCCCACTCGTGAGAGTGGGGATAAGGTCGCATGTTTGGATAAAGTATTG
>CALXYZ010000147.1 GCA_944393075.1 uncultured Anaerobiospirillum sp.
AGCAATACTTTATCCAAACATGCGACCTTATCCCCACTCTCACGAGTGGGGTATTGGTCGCTATAAGTCAGATAAGCCAAAATTGACCTAGTGAGCGTCTGTGTTAGCGACCTATCAATAGCAATGAAAGATATCTTTCATTTAGCGCACAAATCGCATCAGACTGCGCCTTTGAGAGCACCATAATGTAGCAATATTAACAAATTACAAGCACTATCTACAAAATTGCATGTAAAAGTTACAAAATTTTTTTCACCTGCAACTGGTATACATGTGAAAAAGACATCCTGACCTCATCCATGATAAAAACAGGGGTTGCTTACTACATCTTCGCTCACTGCCATACTAGATCCTAGCGCACGAGGTAGTGCTGCGTTTTTGTTTTGTGATTCATCTCTGATATTTTTCTATCAATCTTCTGTAGCTTAAATGCAAGAAATCTTTCATACGGGTTTGTTAGCGCTGGTGTAAGCGGTTCTAACAGTGACAAGCAGTGGCAAACAGTAACAAACACTGACAAACACTGTGAGCCCGTGTGCTAGTGAGGATTGTTGCTTACGTGCCCTGCTACTTGCTTGCGCTGAGGGTTTACGCCGTAAGCCGTGTGTTGTGAGTTGTTGTTTAGTTGGTTATCACGAGGTGCTGCGCTATGGACAAACTAGGCGCTACCCTCATCAAGATCCTTGAAGTCTTGGTGGTGATTTTGATAAGCATCATGTCGCTATTGGTGATAGTGAACGTGGGCTTACGTTTCTTCTTCTCTTCAAGTATTGTGGTCTCCGAGGAGCTCTCCCGCTTCCTCTTTGTGTGGATAGTCTTCATTGGCTCTATCATCGCCATGAAAGAAGATAGCCACATTTATGTTGACTTCATCCGCCGCAAGTTCCCACGCCCAGTGCAGTTTGTGTTAGAGCTGTTGGTGAACTTAGCCATGCTCTACTGCTGCTACTTCCTCTTTATGGGCAGCTTTGAGCTCACTCTATACAACATGGTCGACAAGTCCCCTGTCGCCGGCATCCCAATGGGCTATGTCTATGCCTCTGGTGCTGTCGGTAGTGGTGGTATGGCTATCGTCATCATTATTCGCATCATCGATCTCTTCAAGAGAAGCGGCACTTACTTCGGTCCACAAGCAGCTGCTCCTGCTGATGCTGCTGAAGCTGCTGACACAGCAGTGGCTGAAGCCAAAGCTGACTCTCAAGAGCAAGGCAAAGCAAATAGCTAAAGGAGAGAGTGAGAAATGGAAGTTGCTGTATTCTTAGGAATCCTTTTGTTTAGCGTCGCCGTAGGCGTGCCTATTGCCTTTGCGCTGATGCTATGCGGCTTGGGTCTCATGTACGTACTCGACATGGTTGACCCTATGATCGTGGCCCAAAACATTATCAGTGGTGCTGATAACTTCACCTTACTTGCCATTCCATTCTTCGTTTTCGCTGGCGAAATCATGAATGTCGGCGGCTTAGCTAAGCGCCTCATTGACCTTCCTATGAAGTTAGTAGGTCACAAGGCAGGTGGCTTAGGTTACGTGGTGATTATTGCTGCTGTGATCATGGCCTCGCTCTCTGGCTCGCCAGCTGCTGATACTGCCGCTATCGCCGCCATCATGTTCCCATTAATGATGAAAGCTAAGTACAACGGTCCATCATCAGCAGGTCTGATCGCTGCCGGCGGTATCATCGCCCCAATCATTCCTCCATCAATCCCTTTCATCGTGATTGGTGTAACCGCTGGTGTCTCGATCTCGCAACTGTTTATGGCTGGTATTGTGCCAGGCCTCTTAATGGGTGTTGCTCTATGCGTGACCTGGTACTTAAAGTCCCACAACTTTGAGACCAACGCTAAGGCTTCCTGGGGCGAAGTCTGGGTAGCTTTCAAAGAAAGTATCTGGGCTTTAATGCTGCCAGTGATCATCATCGGTGGCTTCAAGACTGGTATCTTTACCCCTACTGAAGCTGGTGCTGTAGCCTCGGTTTATGCTCTGTTAGTCTCGATCTTGGTCTATCGCGAGCTCACCTTTAAGGCCATTTACCACAGCCTTTTAGGTACCGCTAAGACCACTGCTGTGATCATGCTGATGGTGGCTTCTGCTCAGGTGTCTGCTTGGTTAATGACCATTGCTGATCTGCCAATGATGGTAGCCGAGCTCTTGCACCCATTAGTAGATTCGCCAAAGCTTCTCATGGGCTTGATCTTAGTCGTACTCTTACTCTTTGGCATGGTACTCGACTTAATCCCAATCGTGCTGATCTTAGTGCCAGTGTTAATGCCTTTAATCCGTGAAGCAGGCATCAACGAGATCTACTTCTGCGTGATGTTCATTTTATGTTGCTCGATTGGTCTGATCACCCCACCAGTAGGCAACGTCCTGAATGTGGTGTCTTCTGTCACAAGAGTGCCATTTGAACGCGCCGTCATGGGCATCTTGCCTTATGCTGTAACCTTAATCGTACTGATGTTTATCCTGCTGCTATTCCCAGAGTTAGTGATCGTCCCAATGGAATTCTTCACTGCGAAGTAGCGGAGCTGCGTCAGCTGAGCCAGATAAACTAATCACATAGCTGATCTGCACTTACAAGTTTGTTGTTTAGTTAGCTAACGAGCTGCTCTAAGCCTACAGCCAAGCCTTAGTCCTCCTAGCTGAGGTTATGGTTGGCGGCAGGGAGCAGCAAAACGCCGCAAGGCATATTAGGAGATTGTCATGAAGTTAAAGAAAGTTGTTGCTGCCCTCGCTGCTATGGCCTTATCGCTGTCCATCGCCAGCACCGTTGAAGCTAAGACTGTGCTGCGTATGGCCACCGACGTGTCCCGCCAAGATACCCAAAGCCAAGGTGGTGAGTACTTCGTGAAGTTGGTCGCCGAAAAGAGCAATGGCGACATCGAAGTTAAGTTCTACCCTGATGGCACTTTAGGTACCTCCACCGCCATCGTCTCTGGTGTGCGTACTGGTACCATCGATATGGCCATCATCGGCGCTGTAAACTTAGGCGGTTTAGCCGACGGCTTCTTAGCCTTAGATCTGCCATTCATCTTTAAGGACAAGGCTCATGTCTATCGTGCTTTAGACGGCAAGGTCGGTGAAGCCCTGTTTGCACAATTAGATAAGGTCGGCTTAGTTGGCTTATCCTTCTTTGAGAACGGCTTCCGTAACATCACCAACTCCCGCAAGCCAATCGTGGTACCTGAAGACGTCCAAGGCTTAAAGATCCGTGTGCCACAGAGCAACACCTTAGTTGCTACTTTCGAAGCTTTAGGTGCTAACCCAGTTCCAATGGCCTACGGCGAGCTCTACACCGCCATGGAAACTGGCGCTATCGACTCCCAAGACCACCCAATGCCTGCTCTGTATGCCGGTAAGTTCTACGAAGTGCAGAAGTACTTAAGCATGACCCGCCACGGCTATGCTGCTGTGCCAATGGTTGTGAACAAGCGCAAGTTCGACAAGCTCACCCCAGAGCAACAACAAATCCTCCGCGAGTGCGCTATCGAGGCTGCTAAGTTCCAACGTGACCTCAACTCCAAGAGCGAAGCTACCATGGTTGCTGAAATGGAGAAGGCCGGTCTGCAAGTTAATGACGACGTGAAGTTAGACCTCTTCGTCGATAAGACCAAGAGCGTGCGTGATGCCTTCATCAAGGAGCACGGCTCTGAGATTGTCAACTTAATCGTCGCCGAGCGTAACGTCCAATAACGCCTTTAGGTACCTTAACACTACGGCTAAGAGCTGCGCACAGTGTGCAGTGCACAGTGCAGTGCAGTACAGTGCAGTGCACCATGTGCTTCTAGCTCTTAGCCAGCAGAAAAGGGCACCTTTAGGGGTGCCTTTTTCTTAACCAAAATCAGCCTAAAGTGTAAAAAATTGGGCTAAAACGCCCCAACTTCAACCAGTTTTCAACCAGTTTTCAATCAATTTCAACCAAATCACTTCATTTTCTTCTTTTTCTTCAACCTGAGATCAAAACCATCATGAGCCAATACATTCTGCGTAATGTGTCTTTGAACAAGGAAGTTGAAGCTTTTGCCTCTGAGCACTTCAAAATCGTGTCTGTAGACGAGCTTACTGACGACATCGCCCCACAAATTGAAGTGCTGCTCACTAACGGCAAGGGCAAAGCCCCTAAAGCCCTCTTAGACCGCCTACCAAACCTCAAGATGATCGACGACTTTGGTGTCGGTTACGACGGTGTTGATATCGAAGAGTGCAAGAAGCGCAATATCGCTGTGTGCACCACCCCTGGTGTGCTCACCGAAGATGTTGCTGACCTTGCCATGTCCTTGATCTTTGCTGTTTCTAGACAGATCTGCCTTGCTAACAACTTGGTCAAGCAAGGAGAGTGGGCTCAAGGTAAAAAGTTAGGCTTAGGCCACAAAGTTTCGGGCAAAAAGGTTGGTATCGTCGGATTGGGCCGTATCGGTAAGGCTGTAGCTCAGCGCTGTGCTGGCTTTGATATGCAGATTAGCTACTTCGACCGCTTTGTGGAGCACGAGAGCTACCAGCGTTACGACAACTTGATAGACCTCGCCCAAAACGTCGACATCTTGGTGCTGTGCGCTGCTGCCACCGCCGAAAACAAGCACATGGTCTCCACTGACGTACTCAAGGCTTTAGGCCCAGATGGCATGCTGATCAATGTAGCCCGTGGCTCCTTAGTCAATGAAAAGGCCTTAGTGCAAGCTATTGAAGATAAGAGCTTAGGCTACTGCGGCTTAGATGTGTTTGAAGAAGAGCCACACGCTCCACAAGAGCTCTTTAACTGCCCTAATGTGGTCTTTACCCCACACATCGCCTCGGCTACCCACGAAACCCGTAAGCTCATGGCCGAAATCGTGATCGGCAACCTCAAGGCTTTTATGGAGCAAAAGCCTCTGCTCACACCACTTAAGCTCTAGTACTAAGGCTTCGTGGAAAGAAAATGTGTGATTAATGGGAAATGAAAGTAGGCCTGCGGTTTACCGACTGCGGCCTGCTTTGCTAAAAGCTACAAAGCTACAAGCTAAAAAAGAGGTGGAGCCATGCCCACTCACAACACTCTAAATGAGCGTGCGGCCAAGATCGCTTTATTTGCACTCCATGAGAAAAGCTTTACCAGAGCTGACTGCCAAATCGCCAACTACATTGCCGATAACATGCAGTCCTTTATGGAGACCACCATTTCTGAACTCTCTAAAGCCACCTCAGTATCAGAGATTACCATCTCACGCTTTTGCAAAAAGCTAAACTTAGCCGGCTTACAAGCCCTCAAAATTCAGTTTGCCGCCAGCAACCATGTCTTTGAGCCTCAATTAGCCCCACTGCGCCACGACCTCTGCGCCTCCGACAGCCCAGAAGACACCGCGCACAAACTCTTTAATAAGATTAGAGAGGGTCTAGACGATACCCTACGCCTCTTAGACTATGAGGCAATCGACCGTGTGGCGCACAATATCCTCAGCTCCAATAAAGTACTGTGCTTTGGATACGGCAATTCAGCCACGGTCTGTCGCGACTATGCGACCCGTTTCTCCCGCTTTGGCTTAAATTGCGAGGCGGTCTCAGACTTAGATCAGCAGCTCACCTTAGCTGCAGTATGCCCAAAGAGCACCATTATTGTGGCGATCTCGTACTCAGGCAGCTCGATTAATCTCACTAAGCCCCTGCTCACCGCCAAAGAACGCGGTGCCTACATTGTGCTTATCACTAGCCACAAAAGCAGCCCCCTGAGTAATATCGCTGACGACATTCTCTTAGGACGCGGCCCTGAAGTCAAACTCAATGATGAAGCCTCGGCCTCTCGCCTGTTGCATATGGCCATTGGTGACATCATCTACACCCGCATGGCCTTTTTAGCGGGCAAAAGCTACGACGATAACATCCAGAGCATGCGTAAAGCCATTGCCCAGCTCAAAGCCTAAAAAGCCCCCGCACCTGAACTAAGCCAGCCTCCCCGCAAAGCTTAGGCTTAGTCTCCTCTCCAGCCCCAAGGCCAAGCCTTGGATCTAGGTCTGGGGCTGGGGTTAGAGCTAGGGCATAGGCAAGGATTTTTTGTCCGCCCATAACGCCCGCGCCGCCTCTAGCAAAAGCCAGAAGCGGCGCGGTCTTTGTTGCAAGGTGGGGTCGTAGTCTCAAAAGATGTTGACGTACCTTGCGCTCCTCAAAGATCTACCAGAGCCAAAACTGGCAGCTTGAGGCTATGTTGAGCTAAAGCTCAAGCTAAGCCTTAGCTTAAGCTGTTGAAATTGTGCTTAACGCGATCTTGCTCTTCAGCACGCTTGCCGTTGTTGAAACGATCTAAGGTACCGACTAAGTAACCAGTCACACGACGGATGCGATCGAACTTCACGCCTTCACCAACAACACCATTAGTGGCCTTGAGTCTAGTAACCATTTTTATTTCCTTACACCAAGAAGAACTAACAAGGTCAGCTAAGCCCGATCCCCTGCTACCACCATGGGCACAGCAACAGCTAGTACCTCAAGTAACAGCACGCAATCTACGAGCTCATCACTGCGATTTCGTGGAGGCATTCTAACAGCAAAGTGATAACCATGCTTGCAAAACTGTCGCAACAAGCACCTTGCAATCGCTGCAAGCCGCGTCAAATAAAGCTTTCTCATGAGAAAGCAAAATGAGAAAGCAAGGGGCAGCTCTCAAAATGAAAAAAATCCATCCTGCCAAACTTACATACCAGATAAAAGTCGCCCTACCCTCTAGCGCATCCATGCCAAGACCTCCCCTACTACCATAGCAGTCTATCCATAGCAGTCTCTCCATAGCAGCACCTACATAGCCCCAAACCGAAACAGTAACCAACAAGAGGTCCTATCTTTGCGCTCAGTTTTGGCCTGTACACTGTGTTGGTAACGGCGCAGTAGTCGCACTGAGCTGGCTTGCGGCTGCTATAATGAGGCTGCTTTTGTGCACATCACGAGCGCTAGCACATGGTGAGCACAAGAAGATTTAGATTGCAAAGAAACATAAGAGGCGCAATATGGCCGAAGAGACCATTTTTACTAAGATCATTAATGGTGAAATCCCATCTGACATCGTCTACAAGGACGAGCTCGTTACCGCTTTTAAGGACATTAGCCCAAAGGCTGAGCACCACATCCTCATCGTAACCAACAAGCCAATTCCTACTGTCTCTGACGTAGAGCCATGCGATGAGCAGATGTTAGGCCACCTCTTTATCATTGCCCGCAAGATCGCTACTGATTTAGGTATTGAGAAGAGCGGCTACCGCTTAATCGTCAACTGCGGCCCAGATGGCGGCCAAGAAGTGCCTCACATCCACATGCACTTCTTAGCAGGTGGCAAGTTAGGTGGCTTAGGCTTCCCACAAAAGCAGTAAGCATTAAGCCCACTGCTCTTTGCGCGCCGCCACCACAAGCAAGACCCTTGCTTGGGCGGCATGCTCATACCACCACCATCATCAGCTGCAGTAACAACCATCAAGATCGCGTACCTTGCATAAGATGGTGTGCCTTGGTGGTGGTATGGTATCGCAGGGTTCAAGAGCCCTGATCAGTATTTTTTGTCTGTAGTTTGTTAGTTTGCGTTTGAAAAAGGTTGACGTCGGCTATGGCTATTAGAAGTAAGTTTCTCCTCAGCTCCATCAGCATCGCTATTGGAGCAGCACTCGCGACCACTGGTTGCCAAAGCCTAGAGGGCTTATGGGGTGGTGATGAAAAGACCACGGTATCCCAAGCCCCTGCTACCAGCGCTCCGGCACAACCTACCAAACCATCGAAGCCACAAAAAACTCAACAACCACAACGTGGTAGCAGTGGCTATGAGATGGCTCCAGACCTCTCGAACGCCGAGATGCTCATCTCTCCAGGTAGCCCACACAATAACAGCAACTTAGGTGGCCTCATCAGTGATGCCAATACTGGCTCTGGAGCTGATGGTATGCTCACTATGCAAAATAACCCACAGCAGGTCTCCTCTAATGTGGCGCTGTCGGGTAACTTAGAGCAGGCCCCAACTGGTAACAACACCCAATTAGGCGCTGCCGATCCATATCTGAGTGTCAATGAAAGTGCGGTATCGGGCGGTATTGCCACAGGTGGCTTAGTGTTTGATGCTAACGCCATGCAACAACAGCAGCGTATCGACAACGCCGCTCCACCACCACGTACTACCGTAAGTGAACTTGCTGGCTACGAAGAACAGCAAAACGGAGCATGCTCGGTGACCTTACACACCGAGGCTTCAGGTGTAGCACGAACCTTAATCAAAGAGTTAGCTGGCCGCTTACGTAGCGAGAGTGGTTCAATCTACGTTGCTCCTACTATTGTCGACCGTGAGTACGAGGACTGTGTGGGTGATCTGAGTATTGCCCTGCAAGATGGTCTTTTAAGCGCCAACCAATTCAACATTGTGCCTGCGACCACCAACCTCAATAACATCATCTCGCAGAACATTGGCTCATCGACAATTCTGCCAAGCCTGATTCACCAGTGCCGCGCCTCAGACATCCCATACTTAGTGGTGTCGCAGATTCGCAAGACTGGCGATAAAGCCGCGCTGACACTGCGTATCATTAGAACTAATGATGGTATTACCTTAAGTCAGACCTTCCGCCGCTTAAGCCAGTAATCAGGCCTGTAGCCATTAGCCAGAAGCTAGTGCTCAATCCAATAAGTTTTGGTACCCACAATTTTAACCTCACGCAGCCAGTTAACCTCATGGTGGCACGTGAGATCAACTGGCACCCACCATTTGAGATCATGGCGGCGGTGGACAATGTCTACAACTCGGTATCGTTGACACCAAGCAGCAACAACAGCAGTGAAGCTCAAGACCAAGCTCAAAAGCCTTAGATCGTAGCTTACGCCTTTGACCGGCGCCCGCTCCACAGATCAGGCGGGCATAAGAACGCCTGCATGTGCATGGGTTTTGGTTGGTAGATGGGTTACCCAAAAGCTTGAGTTAG
>CALXYZ010000148.1 GCA_944393075.1 uncultured Anaerobiospirillum sp.
CCAAACACACGCGCCCTCGCAGTTTTACTGCGGGGGCGCGTGTGTTTGGGAGAGGCCAAAGAGTGCAGTGAGAGTGGCCACGTAGGCTGGCGCATTAGCGCCAGAACATGCGTGTCATGCACAGGAGCATTGGGATGATCTCTAGACGGCCCATCAGCATGTCAAAGGAGAAAAGCAGGTAGAGGCCACCGCTTAAGCCTGCAAAGTTGTTGCTTGGGTTGAGCTCAGGGCCCATGGCAGGGCCAATGTTAGAAAGACAGGTGATGGTAGCCGTAATCGCATCGACGATGTTGAGGCCTAGGAATACGGCCACAAAGCTTGAGATCAAGGTCATCAAGAAGTAAGCAGCAATAAAGGTGATAATGCTGTTGACCGTAGCCACGTCTAGTGGGTGATTGTTGAACTGTGGTGACAGTACACGGTGTGGGTGGATACTCTTGATCATCTGCGTGCGAAACAAGGAAGCGCACACCTGCAAACGGAAGAACTTAATACCACCCGAGGTCGATCCCGAGCAGCCGCCTAAAGGCAAAATCACCATAAAGATCAACGTGGCTATAGGATTCCATAAGGTGAAGTCCTCAAGGTTGAAGCCTGTACTAGAGAGGATCGAAATCACATTGAAGAATGCAATACGGAAAGCACGCTCTAGCTCGTAGTCGTTTTTGAAGAATAAGGTGGCGGTGACAGCAAGTGAGACTAGTAGCGTAAAGAGGAAATAGCCTCTGACCTGCTGATCATGGAAAAGCTTATGGAAGTTACCCGTTAAGCCCGCAATCACCACCGTAAATGGACAGCTCGACACAAACATGAAAAACGAGGCGCTGTAGTGCACAAAAGGCGACATGCCGTTCATGGAGGCATCAACAGGCATCATGCCACCAGTAGCCACGGTGCAAGCAGCTGCATTAAAGGCCATGTAGAGATCAAGACCACCAATGACGAAGGCAATGGTACACAACACTAAGGTGATGAGATACCAGCCTAAGATGGTCAGCGACATGGTCTTCACATGTGGAGTGAACTTAGAGCTGTTCTCAAAGTAGGTCGACTCGGTCTTGAAGATATTCATACCGCCCATAGCGACCTGAGGCAACACGGCTACAGCAATCACCACGAAGCCGATACCTCCTAACAGCTGCAAAATGGAACGCCACAGCAACAATGCAGGAGGTCTGCTATCAAGATCATTGATAACAGTAGCACCTGTAGTCGACAGGGCCGATGCAGTCTCAAAGAACGCTCCTAAGTAGTCGACATCAGGGAGCATCAAGTAGATTGGGATAGCACTGATCACCGCGATCAGAGCCCACATCGAGGTAGTGAATAAGAAGAGCTCACGAATAGTCAGCACTAGCTGTGGGTTTTCGCTCTTTAAGCGCTCACGTTCTTGTAAGCGCTCCATTTCTCTTTCACGAGCGCGCTCTAACTCCAGATCTTTAGTGCGGGCCTTTTCCCACTCTAAGCGCGCAGCTTTGACCTCTTCATCCTCATCATCAAAAGGATCTACCACCTGAGCTGCTTTTTCGGCTTGCTCTTTGGCCTGAGCTTTGGCAACAGCAGCTGCTTCTTCAGCCTTTTCTACTGCCTGTTTGCGCAGCTTTCTATAGCCTCTATAGAAGCCTTGGCCTAGGTGTCGCCGATTATGGATGCGGTTACTAATCTTGGCTAAGTGCAATCCACCCAAGCTCAGCACATTACCACCGACTACAGCTACAAAAGCAGTAAGAGCAAAGGCAGATAATCCCTCTGTCTGCGTAAAAAACGCATAGAGTGTAGGAATCAGAGCTACTACTGCCAGAGCGTTGAGGGTTGGGCCTAAGAGGCGTGAGACTGAGTAAATATTGATAACCATGGCTATCTAACTCTAAGAGCTTGGGCTTAGCTACGCTGCGTTGCGTTGCGCTGTGTGCCCTGCGCGCACTGTGCACACTGCATAGTAATGCGCGCAATGCACAGGGGCGGGCGCTGTTACCAGTGCGGCATCCAGAAAGGACGAGGCTTAAAGAGTTTGACTAGGGCGCGCATATGAGTGCGGTCTGTGAGGTAGGCGACCACACGATCACCATCTTCAAACACGTAGTTCTCATCCATCTTGACCACGAGCTTATCGCGCAGCGCCATACCAAAAGCCACACCAGATGGCAGCATCAGATCATCGATCTTGCGTCCTACCACATAGCTTGAGCGTTTGTCTCCTTGTACTAAGAGTTCTAAAGCTTCAGCTTGACCTTGCCTAAATATACGCATCTTCTCCACCCCTTCTTGCAAGATGTTGGAAAGCAGAGCCGAAATGATGGCTTCACGTGGAGATATGATGGCGTCGATTTCCTTACCAGCAATCGCAATATCCTGAAAAGCTGGACGACGAATCACCGCAATAGTACGTACCTTATTCATTCGCTGCACCATGAGCGAGGCCATGATATTGCTCTCTTCATTAGGTGAGGCAGCAACAAAGGTATCAGTTTGGTAGAGCTTCTCTTCCATCACAAAATCAAGATTAGAAGCATCAGCACAGTAGAGCTCCACTGCACTATTGCGGAATTGATTGCTAATGCGAGCAGCACGGGCAGGGTCTGGCTCAATCAGCTTTACTTGGTAGCGTTGGCTTAAACGTAAAGCCAACGTGTCAGCGATGTGGGAACCGCCTTCAATCACCACATGCTTGCCGTTTGGTCGCAACGGCAACAAAGCTCCCAACAGGTTTAAGGCACGAGTACGCTCAGCACAGAAAAACACCTCATCACCTAATTTGAGGCTTCGGTTCTCCAGCTTGGATAAAAGATGGCCATTGCGATAAACCGCTAGAACCTTGCACTTGCCGTCATAGTTCTCTAAATCTAAAACACGTGCACCAACCAGCTTACCACCAACAGCACAGTTAGCAGCCGTGATAATAAGACGGTCTTTGGCAAAGGTATTCACAGCCGTCACGCCAGGAAGCTCCATCAAATCGACAATAGCGTCAGACAAAAGGTGTTCTGGCGAAATGATGTGATCGATAGGGATAGCCTTAGGGCCGAAGAGCTTATCTGACTCGCTTAAAAAGTCAGGCGAGCGGATACGAGCGATCTTACGAGGGATGTTAAAAAGAGCATCGGCTACCGAGCAGGTGGCGATGTTGACCTCATCATTTGGCGATGTTGCCACCAAAATCTCAGTATTACGGGCACCAGCCTCACGCAGCACCGACGGCCAAGTTGGCTCACCTTGCACCACACGCAAATCCAAGCGGTTAGCGATAGCCGTCAGCTCGTCTGACGGGGTATCGATCAAGGTCACAGCGTGACCTGCTTGAACCAAGTATTCCGCAAGATCGGTACCGACAACAGTGGCACCAATAATGATGATCTTCATACACGAAAAAAATCGAAGCTAGCGAGTGGTGTAGCGAGGAATGGCCTTGCCGGCTGTATATGCTCCACTAGCAAGGCCAGATAGAGTGGTCACGCCTGAGCGTGACCACTCCTCGGAGTTAGGCCTCAACTTTACGCACGCGAGCGTAGAAGAAGCCATCGCCTTGATCTTGACTTGGTAGACGCTGCAAGGTCTGACACTCAACGCCCCCAATAGTAAATGGCAGCAGCTGAGCATCCTTATGGCGCTCTAAGAAAGCCTTGATTTGGGCATCATTCTCGTCTGGGAGAATAGAGCACGTGGTATAGAGCAATATACCGCCAACCTTAAGACGAGCAAAAGCCGCATCTAAGATACGTGACTGTATGGCCACCAAAGATTCAATGTCTTTAGCACGACGCAGCCACTTGATATCAGGGTGGCGACGAATCACACCAGTACCCGAGCAAGGGGCATCAACTAAGATGCGATCAAAACAGGCCTTGGTGTCTTGTGCAGCAATAGCCTCTGGAATTGGCATTTCCTCAAGCTTTTGCGCATCCCACACCAAGAACTCAGCACTATCACTACGACCTAAGCGGCTTAAGGTGTCCTTAGCCTGCTCTAATCTGTGCTCATCGCTATCTACAGCCATCACCTGAGCTTGTGGGTTGAGGTCTAGGATGTGGGCGGTCTTACCACCTGGGGCGCAGCAGCAATCCAACACTGCAAGCTTGTCTGTACCCAGATCTAACAGCGGAGCTGCCAATTGAGCACTGATATCTTGGACAGTGCACAGACCATCCTTAAAGCCTGGAATGTCGTTGACGTTGAGGGCTTTCTCTAAGAGCACGGTGCTTGGGCTATCCTTAGCCATTTGCTCGGAGAGCGGCGTGACCTCAATCTCAGCTTCCTTGAGCTTTTGGAGGAAGTCAGCAGTAGAAATCTTGGAGTTCTCTACACGTAAGAACAGTGGAGCCTTTTCATTGGAGGCACGCAGAATATCGCGGCAGCCTTTCTCGCCATAAGCCTTGAGCAGATGCTCATAGAGCCAGTCTGGGAACGAGAACTCAATGGCATCGTTAGTGGAGTGAACCACGGTCGCACCTTCGCGCAAGAAACGGCGCAAGATGGCATTGACCATTGGGGCAAAAGCCTTACGGCCACATTCACCACAGGCACTGACGCTAGCTGCTACCACAGCGTGTGGCGGCACACGCATGTAGACGATCTGGTAAAGAGCTGTAAAGAGCAGCGATTGCACGATGCGATTACGCTCATTGATCTTGTGATCAAACATTGGCTTGAGCGTACCCATCAACAGACGGCGATGACGCAAGGTACCGTAGGCAATCTCTTTGACAAAGGAGCTATCACGCTCGTCTAAGGCAAATTGCGCACAGTACTTAGGAATAGCATCGCTGAGCGATTCACCGCAGCTTACAGCATTAACGATAAAGGCCGCAGCAGCACGTGACTTTGAGCCCACAGCCTCAGTAACCGCACGTACACGACGGCGGTTAGGGCCACGACCATTAGGGCGCTTGTTATTAGGCAAAGCACTGTCCTCTTACAAACAAATCTTTCTTGGAGCGAGCATAATCAGCAGCTGCCACCTTGCCCTTACCAGGAGCCTGAATCACCTGTAGCAATAAGAGCGACTCGCTGTCACCGGCACTTGTACTTGCGCTTGCACTTGTACTTGCGCTTGCACTTGCACTTGCATCTGCGCCACATTTCACGACGATGCCATCGGCAGTCACGCCAACAATGCCACCAGAGGCGATGCCAGAGGCATCAAGCTGTGGTGGTAAAGCACTTGGCTCTATAGCCTTTGCAGCAAAGACCTTGTAGGTAGTATCAGCAAAGGTGGTGGTAGCAATAGGCCATGGATTTAGACCACGTACCTGTAAGGCTAACTCTGAGGAACTCTTACTAAAGTTAAGAGGGCTCTCTTCTTTGGTCAGCTTAGCAGCATAAGTCACCTGAGCTGGATCTTGAGGCACCGGTGTGAGCTTACCTTCTAAGATCTCAGGCACAGCCTTCACTAAAGCCTCGCTGCCGCATACAGAAAGACGCTCAAAGAGACTACCAGAGGTATCGTCCTCAAGAATTGGCAGGGTAGCAGTAGTCAGCACATCACCTGCATCTAACTCTTTGACAATTTGCATGATGCTGACGCCGGTTGTTTGCTGGCCAGAGAGTAAAGCTCTCTGAATTGGAGCGGCACCACGCCACTGAGGCAAGAGCGAAGCATGGACATTGATGCAGCCTAAACGAGGTGCATCTAACACGCGCTGTGGCAGGATCAAACCATAAGCCACCACAATGGCTAAGTCAGCCTCAAAAGACTCAAACTTTTGCAGGTCTTCTTCTGCCTTAAAGTTCAGTGGGGTCAGCACTTCTAAGCCGTGCTCTAAGGCTAAAGCCTTCACTGGGCTAGGTGTGAGCTTATGGCCACGACCAGCAGGTCTATCAGGCTGTGTATATACAGCCACAATGTTGAACTTGGCATCTAACAATGCCTTTAAGTGCTGCGCTGCAAAATCAGGCGTGCCGGCAAAAATAATCCTTGCGCTCATCCCTATCCTTTCAAAGTTTCGCTACTGATACCAAACACAAACAAGCCTCAACCACGTCTTATCCCAAGGCCTACCTTGGTCATGACTTAGTTGCCTAGCTTCCTAGCTTCCTAGCTGACTAGTTGCTGAGTTGGAGTTGCCTAGTTGTCTTGCTTCTTAGCCTTTTCCTTTTGTGCTTGGGCTAGTTTTTTGGTGATGCGATCGCGCTTAAAGGTAGAGAGGTGGTCAATAAATAGGTGACCTGCGAGGTGATCGATCTCGTGCTGCATGCACACAGCGAGTAAACCATCAGCGTGGACAGTCTTTTCCTCACCAGTGACGTCTTGGTACTTCACTGTGACCTCGGCTGCGCGCTTGACGTCCTCGTAGAACTCAGGCACGGATAAGCAGCCTTCCTTGCAGACGGTCTCGCCAGACTTCTCAATGATCTCTGGGTTGATCAGGGTATAGCGATGACGACCAACTTCCTGATTGTTCTCATCGGTCTCGACGATATCGATAACGACAACACGCTTGCTCACACCGATTTGTGGTGCGGCAAGGCCAATACCATCGTAGTGGTACATGCTATCGAACATGTCCTCAACTAAGGTCTGTAACTCGTCATCAAACACGGTGACAGCAGTGGTAGGCTTTCTGAGCCTGTCATCTGGATAAATAACAATATCGCGAATTGCCATGAATGCCCCATGAAAACAAAGGAGGTCGTAAAAATCCATGACCATTTTATCATGTATGTCAAGGAGATAATGACGGGAAGAACCGACACAAAAGCGCAGCAAAGCCCCTGCAAGATCAGCAAAAATGGCGTACACTACAGCGCCCGCCCCTAAGCGGACACATCACCCCAGTTGGATCTTGAAGAAGCCGATAAAAATGAGCGCCTCCTCTAACACCTCCTCCATCACCACAGAAGCAAGCACTGCTGCAGCGGCAGCAACGGCGGCAGCCGTAGCCGTAACTGCCGATGCTATAGACACTGCATCTCCAAGCCTCTTTACCCCTGATGGCCATGCCATCATGCTCAGCTCTATTGCTGATCTCCCTGCTTTAGACGAGCCCAAGAAACCACAAAAGGCTACCCGTCGCCGCAAAAAGGCTGCTACTGAGTCTCAAGACCCGACAGTATCGACTGCAGCGACCTTCTCTACAGCCTCTACTGTGAGCGCGATTACTGATGCTACTACTGCTACTGCTACTGAAAGCAGCGATCCATTAGACCTCGCCACGGCCGCTGTAAGCACTGAGGTTGAGGAAGGGGTGAGCAATAGCGCGCAGGCTATCTTGGCACAGGTTATTAGCTCCGTTCATGCGGCAGAGCAGACTCCTACTGCTCCTGCTACTTCTGCTACTTCTGCTACTGCTGCTGGGGCTGTGGCTATCGTGGATACTACTGAGGCTGCTACAGCCCAAGAACCAACTCCACAGGTGGAGACTGATACTGCTGTTGCTGCTACTGCTACTACTACTACTACTACAGCTACTGAAACACAGACCGCTCCAGAAATCAGCGCTGAGGATATGGAGCGCTACAACAAGATGGGGTTGCAAGAAGGTGATATGTGCCCTGCTTGTGGTAAGGGCTTGATGGTAGAGCGCCGCTACGGCCATGTGGCTTTCTTAGGTTGCTCATGCTACCCAAGCTGTAAACTGCGCATTTATGTGCCACGCATGAATACCGTGAGCACCCTCAAGATCCTCAAGAGCGTCTGTCCTGAGTGCGGCAAACAGTTAGCGGTAAAGAAAGGCCGCTATGGCATCTTTATCGGTTGCTCCAACTACCCTGAGTGTGAGTACACCTACAAGGAGAGCAATAGCGTCGAGCTTGAGGAGCCGATCCCTTGCCCTATTTGTCATCAGGGCAACTTAGAAGCACGCCGCAGCCGTGGTGGCCGCGTCTTCTATGGCTGCTCGCACTACCCAAAGTGCGACTACCTGCTGCCAGGTAAACCAGTTATGGATGCTTGCCCTACCTGTGCTTTTCCACTGCGCTACTACAAGAAGACCAAAGCAGGCCAAGCGCTGATCTGTGGCAACAGTCTCTGCGATAGCCGTCGTCGCCGCTCCCGCAAGAAGCCACCAGTGGTAACAGCCCCTGTAGTCTCTGTGAATACAATCGCCGCTTCGTAGCGCATAGACCAAGGCCGAGGCATTTGCCTCGGCCTTGGTAGCAATTACTTGGGAGCGGATGTAGCTTCTAGTGGCGGCGGTTATAAATAGCGTTAGCTAGCGAAGACGCTACACCCTTGAGCGAGTTGGTGATGTCAGTGACGCCGGTTTGAGCTTCAGTGGTTAAAGAGCTAACGCCAGACTTAACCTCTGTGGTGGCACTCTGTGCCCCGTCAGACATTTCACGGAAAAGCGCCTTAAGAGCTTCAATACCGTTATCTGCCGCCTCTGCAATAACGTCCTGCACCTTGTCATTAGACAAAAAAGCAGCAAGAGCACCAACAGCAAGCACTGTAGGCACTGGGCTTCTGCCTTTGTTAATGTCGTAGAGAACCTTGAGACCAGTCAGGCCAGCTGCTATTACTGTGGCTTTCTGCACCTGCTTGCTGTACTCTTTGCCGGTCACACACCAATTGGCAAAATGCTCGCAGTTATGGGTAAGGAGCTTGTAGTCACTTTCGCCGATCTTAGAAATAGCACGCTCTACAATCTCGTTATCTTTAAAGCAGCGCTCGCCCTTGTGATCAATAACGTAGACCTGCTGACCTTCAGAGAACTCCTCAACGGAGTAACGAGTAATACCTGGGTCACGGAGATAGGAGATCACTTCACCATTTCCAATGTAGATGCCATGGTGCCTATAACCAATGCGCGCAGCAGCTAAGTGCAGGCCTAGATGCAAGCCATACTTGGCATCAATCGATGACGAAATGATTTGCAAGGCAGCTGCCTTATTACTTGCATTGCCGTTGCTATTCTCCACGTTGTACCCCATATCGATTTCCTTTTTTCTCCTTGA
>CALXYZ010000149.1 GCA_944393075.1 uncultured Anaerobiospirillum sp.
GAGCAATACTTTATCCAAACATGCGACCTTATCCCCACTCTCACGAGTGGGGTATTGGTCGCTATAAGTCAGATAACCACTAGCACACTGTGGCGTAGTGACTATGCTTTGCTTATGCTGCGGATAGCGGCTTTTTTAAGCACCTTACGCAAAGAGGCGATGACAGAAAACTGCATCGCCTCTTTGCTTGAGCCTTCAGCAGCTTATCTTAGTAAGCTGCTGCCTTGCGCTTGCGTGGCTTAAAGGTATGCTGTGGCTTTTTCTTGGCCTTTGGCTTTGGCTTAGGCTGTGGCGCAGACACAACCCTTGCTTTTGGTGTGTTGATCACCTTCGACAACATGCGACCAAGGTGAAGTGGGGCATGGACGCAGTCAGGATCAATTAAGAGCAACGAGTGATCAGCAATCGTGACATCGTGCTCTTTAAAGAAGCTACACTCCTCTAAACAAGCCTCGCGTTGATCTTCTTCGCCGATTGCGTAGTCAAACACATACTCTTCGTAGCTCTCTTTGCAGAGTTCATAAATCGAAGGCTCGTAGTTGGTATTTGGTAAAGCGAGAGAACAGAGCTGATCAGGGGTGACAAATACGTAGTCCTTGGTAAATGGGGCACGCTCCTTAAGCTCTCTTAGCACCTCTAACTGTGCCTCTGTTGGCTTGAGAACAAAAATATCAGTCAGTTGCAGCGACATGCAGTCCCACTTTTTGTTAAATGAAGGATTGAAAGTGCGACCACGGAAGCTGTAACTCAAATCAGCAAAGAGCTCACGCTTATCCTCAGGTAGGAAATCTGCGGTCGTGAATTCCTCGGCAAACTCACGGCGTAAGTCCAACATGCACTCACGCTTACTATTTCTGTCATCAGAGTAATACTTGACGTCAGCCATAGCTTCTTTTTCGCTTAAGCCTGAAAAGAGGCCCGACATGGCGAACGGCATAAACTCATTGTCATCAAGATCAAGTTGCGAGGCAAAATGCTCAAACGAATTGGCAACCATTCTATGGAAGCTAAGGGCATCAAGTTGCGAAAAAGCTTGGTTCATTAAAGTATTAGTGGTAACACCACACGAAAGACGCGCAAACGAGTCGCCAAAATCCCCCATACTAAACAAAATCAGAAAATTCCCCAAATCATTATTAGGCAAGAACAGGCGGATGTCGAGAAGATCGCCTTTCAGATCAGCGTAATCATAAGTAGGTAAAAGATGGCGTGGCAGATAGGCGACAGACACATCACGACCTAACTCGGCGGCAATCTGATCGTGAATGACGCTCACATCAGCACCATGATCTGATGCTGGATAGAAACCAAAGCGCTTATCTACTGCCTGTACCATTGATGGGGCCATCTGATAAGCACCACCTACAGGCTGGTAGGTGTATGGCTTTTTGCTACTGCTGACCAAAAAGAGAGTGTCATCCACCTCAATATTGAAAATGTAGGCAAAGGACACGCGAATGCGTGGTTCTAATTGCAGTTCTTTCCAAGTTTTGCTCATCAAATGCCCTTCAGATATCCTCAAGAAAACAACAAAAAAAAACTCTAGGGCTCCCCCCGAGCCACGCGCCTATATCTACGTGGTCGGGGTGCCACTGAGCACCATGATAACAAGAAAGCGCTCCAAATAGCGTGAGCCACTCGAAAAACCGACAAGCTCATCGCCCCACAACAGCGCAGAAGGGCGCTGTGCGGCCCTATTAGTGCCCAAAATAGCGCAACCTAGCCATAAAGCACTATGATTGGAGCTCTACTTTTGACTTTGATTGGATATAGGCGCCATGCCTTGCTACAAGCCAGAGGCCCGAGACCAGATACCGGAGGCCAGAGGCCAGAGGCCTAAGGCCGCGTAGCAGAGCATTGACGCGTGAGAGCGAGCCATGATTACTTTTCGTAATGCCCATTTTCCGCTTAACCGTCACCTGACCGTGAAAATCCCTGACTTGACCTTAGATGACTACAGCTTAGTCGTGCTCTTAGGCCAAAATGGCTCAGGTAAGAGTGCGGTCGCACGTGCTCTCAGCGGCGAGTTTAAGTGCACCCAAGGCATCGCCCCACAAAACCTCAAAGTAGAGCTCGTGTCCTTTGAAAAGCAGCAAGAGCTCTTTGAGGCTGACTTTGAGTTTCGTAACTCCGATGCGCTCTTAGCTGATGAAGAGCAAGGTATTTTGGTCAAGCAGCTCTTCTCTGATAGCGATCTTAAGACCCTCAATGAGGCTATCGTCGCTTTTGGCATCGCTACCCTCTTAGAGCGCCCTATCCGCACTCTCTCTGGTGGTGAAGGCCGTAAGGTACTCCTCGTTAAAGCCCTCAGTGCCATGCCTGATCTGTTGGTGTTAGATACCCCATTTGATGCCTTAGACGTGCAGAGCAGACAGTCACTGTTAGAGATCATCGCCTACATCCACAAGAACTACCGTGTGCCAGTAGTACTGATCGTCAACCGCCCAGATGAGATCCCTGAGGACATCACGGCCTTAGGCCTAATCTCGCATCTTGCTATCACCAAGATCGGCCCACGTGCAGAGATTGAGCAAGATCCAGAGGCCCAAGCCCTACTCTTCTGCACCGCTCTGCCAAATGTGGAGTTACCTCCTACCCCACAGAAGTTTGCCCTACTAGCACTGCGTGATGACACTATTGTCGACCTCAAAGACATCAACATCAGCTACGACCGTCCGATCTTTGAGCACCTCAACTTCAAGGTCACTACAGGCGAGCATTGGCAGATCGTTGGCCCTAATGGAGCTGGTAAGAGCACCCTACTCTCCCTTATCACGGGAGACAATCCACTGGTGTACGCCAACGATGTCACCGTCTTTGGTATGAAGCGTGGTTCTGGTGAGTCGATTTGGGATGTGAAGCGCTACTACGGCTTAGTCAGTGGCCAGTTACACCTTGATTACCGTGTCTCGGCCCCTGTCATCAACGTCATTCTCTCCGGCCTCTATGATTCGATTGGTCTTTACCAAAAGCCACAGGGTGATGAGCTGCGTATTGCCAGACAGTGGCTGGCGCTCATTGGCTTAGAGCACGATGAGAACACCTCGTTTAAGGCTCTGTCTTTTGGTCAGCAACGTCTCTTGCTCATTGCCCGCGCTATGATCAAGAACCCACCACTACTGATCTTAGATGAGCCACTGCAAGGATTAGACGCCAAGAGCCGTGCCTTAGTAAAGGCATTCTTGTCCTACATCATGAAGAACGGCCATACCTCAGTGCTCTTTGTCTCACACCACGAGGAAGATGCCCCAGACGGTATCACTAACCGCCTCACCTTTGAACCTCGCGGCATCACCTACGAGATAGTGCAGGAAAAAATCTAGCAACGCTCGCACACCGCGCACAGAGCACGGAGACAAAAGCGCTCCGCTGCCAACCCCACAAACAGCACCGCCGCAGCCTTTATAGACCTCGGCGGTGTTGTTTGGTAGCTTACCAAAGCCTACTCGTTAGGCTCGTAGGCATGAGTGGGCAAGCACGCTGCCTTAGCGCTTTTTCTTCTTGCGATCCTTACGCAAGGTAGCGCGGGTAGCAAAGATCTTACGGCGCACTGCGTCTAATTCCTTTTGGCGATTCTCGCGTGCCTCTTGCTGCGCAGCTTTAGCCAACTCCCTACGCTCTTGTAAGGCCGCATCCTCGACCTTCCACTCCTCATCCCAGCCCTCTGGTACAGGGGCTCCTAAGTCTTGGAGCATGAGGTAGAGGTTGTTGTCATTAAAGACATTGGCATCACGGTTTTGGTGAGCGCCAAATGGGATCTGTACGCAGTCAGCTAAATCGATGCTGCTAAAGTCGTAGCCCTCGCCATTTTGCACTAAGGTCACCACCACAGCGTCGGCATGTACCATGCCCAAGCTCTGATTGTTCTCTTGGTATAGATCGTCCTCAGCATCCTTAAATGCAAAAAGGTTGCTTGGCAGAATGAACTTGAGCTCACTAATCTGCTCATCGCTGATGACAATACGCTCAATGTTGGGCTGGTAGTTGCGCATCAGCTTGGTCTTGGTAAATGGACTGCGATGAATTGGGTCTTTGAAGGTGTAGCCCTTAAACTCACTATCGTGCTGCATACGCTTTTGCTCCTGCTCATTCTTCATCTCAACAAGCGGATCGGCGATAGTATTCACGATGTCCGAAGAGAGGTTATCGAAGTCCGATAAGTCCTCAAACTTGAGGCGCTCAAGCTGCTTTACCAGCGACTCTAAGCTCATCTCCGGACGCTCTTTCACCAGCACCTCAATGCTGGCTCTGGAAGTCTTGTTGTTATCTTGGTTTAACCCTAACTCAAAGATCAGATAGCCATCGTTGATGAAGTTCATCTGGCTGCTGGTCTCTTCCACGGTAAAAGGTGAGATGTTGTCGCAAGGGCAGTAGTGTACGTCCTGCACCAGCTCCTTTAAGCGTGGATGAGCGAGCATAGTGCGGTACCACTTAAGGGTTGGATGCTCATCTAACTTGCCTGCAAACACGTGCTTGATGCCGATAGCGTAATCACGCATATAAGGTGGGTCGATGTCCACACCAAAGCCCTTCACGCCATCGTTAAAGAAAGCCTCAGCACCATCGACGCTGTACCACAGCACCGACTTACCATCAGGTAAGATGACAATGTCGCTTAAACGCAGATCCTTGTAGAGAGCATCAAGATCAAGTTGCTCGGCGACTTCGCGCTTTAAGCCCAAAGCTACGCGCTCATCGACGCTCTTTTTGTCTAACCACTCGTACACAATGACATCACGCAACAAGTCAGTTAAGCCATCATCGACTAAACCTAATTGCATGTGCAGGATGTGCAGTGTCCACAGAGCCGAGCTCTTGTCGTTATTCCAGCCTTTGATAAAGCGCAGATTGATCTTGCGGCCAGCGTAGCGGTGGGTTTGTGCACGCTGTTGCATGTACTCTTCCATCCACACTTCGCCATCATCGCGCTTCTCTTCCTCAGCAGCGCGCTCAGGCTCAGACTCGGACTTGCCCTCAGCCTTGCTCTCAGTAGCAGCTTCAGCTTCAGTTTGGGCTACGGTCTCTACCTTGCTCTCTTCAGTATTAGCAGCCTCTGGTGCAACAGCAGTGGTCTCAGTAGCCGCAGCAGTCACAACAACATCCGCTGTCTCGGCAGCCTCTACAGTCTCAACAACCTCAGCAGTCTCAACAGCCTCAGCAGTAGCGCCTTTCTTGTTCTTAGCTTTCTTAGCTTTCTTGGCTTTCTTGGCAGCCTTGCGTGCAGCTTGCTCTTTGAGGCGCTCGTGGCGTGCAGCATCAGCGGCATCTTGCTGCTCTTTACGACGCTCTTCCTGCTTAGTAGCTACCAGCTTGGAAAATTGAGGCAACAGTAATTCTGTTTTGATGGCAGTCTGCACATCGCGTGCAGATAAGCGCATAAAGAGGGCTAAAGACTCATCGACCAAGATCTTGTCGTAAGCATCAAGAGGGTTGTCGATGGTAAATTGCGTCTTAGCTAGAGGGGATTCGAGAGGGTCAAACTTGAGCTCGTGGAGATCGTCATGGGAAAGAGCGAAGCGGAACATGTCCTGTGAAATGAACTTGCAGTCATCAAAAGACTCAAGCAGACCTAAGTCTAATTCACAGGTAACCTCGCGCGTGGCTGCATTATCGCTATTACCACCATGCAGCGCAAAGTTATTGAGGCCCTTGATCTTACATAACACACGGTCAATTTGGGAGGAGGAAAGGTTCGACATAAAGCTCCTAAATTCCACGGAAGCTCTGAGCTAGGCGTAGACGAATTTAGCTGATTTTCAGCACGGCACAATACGCACAAATGCACACTAACGCACGCTGTGCGGCCTGTATCTGTTTGTTGCGTGCAGGCAACACGGTGCTGATCATAGCGCCGCAATGCCTTTTGTGCCACAACTTCCGACTTAGTAAAAGCACAAAGTGTGCCCCGTGTTAGATAAATGCGCCACCCGCACAGCTTTTTGCGCAGCTTTTTGCCGCAAACACAGCATGCCTCCCTACCGACGACAACTCTCCCTGAGAACGCCAAGAGATCTCCAAGAGATCTCCTAGACACGGCCACGATACAGCATGGAAACATTATCAAGGTGCAGCAAAAGCTAATTTTGTTGAGGAATCTTAGCGAACGCGGCTGTTTGCACTATCTATGAGCGCCCATAGTGCTGCGGTTTCTGCGAAAGCAGCCCAAGATGTGGCTCTATTCACAATTTGGTCAACATACCGTATATTTTTGGCTAAAAAAGTGTACTTCTATGCCATAATGATAATTGTGGTCAGAAACAGTATCACAAGCTAGGAGACACCTAGCCTTGGAGACTGTGACGCCACCTCCCCAGTAAAGCCATTGCAAGTGCTAACGCATGCCCTCGTGGCAACTCAGTGGCAGCCAACCCCATGCTTAGTGACTGATCCTAAAAAAAAAACTTAGTGATCACCGTTTTCTACGTCTTAGAGCATCTGAGCATGAAGTAGCGCCAGTTTTCCTACATAGCGAGGCATTTGCTCTTCAGCTCACAAAGGTAAACTACCCACCAGCTCGAAGACTACGGTTTTACTTTGGCAATGCGGAGACTAGATTTTGCTGCGCAATTAAGACTGAGACTTTTAGGTATGGCTGACCTGCAAGATTATTCCTCTTCTCGCACCTCCTCTCAAAGCGCCAACAACAGCAATCATCCTCAAAATGATGCTTATGATGCTGCCGGTGTAGCAGGTGCTACCAATGAAATGAGCACTGTCGATCAGTTTAATGGCAATGAGATGCTAGCATCCACAGCCGTTAATGCAGGGGCCTCACGCCCTTTTGCTAATGGCGCACGTACCATGACGCCGCATCCCAAAAAGGAGCTGATTGAGAACATCAAGCATGGCACCTCAGTCTTTCCTTTTGCCTCGTATCTGTGGGTACCACAAAACTACCCATCACGTGTGACATTGCACTGGCATCCAGAGATGGAGTTAGTGCGCTTTACTCGTGGCACCTTCAAAGTCAGCATCGATATGCAAGACACCGTCATTCAAGACGATGCTTTCCTCTTGCTCCCTGGTAACGTCATGCACACCTTTACTTTCCCTGCATTCTGCGAGGAAAGTGCAGTGGTGTTTGACCCACGCATGCTGATGTTCCAAAACTTTGATGAAGTGCAATCAGAGATCTTTGGTGCCTTAATCTCCGGCAATATTCCACTGCCACCAGTGATTACCCCAGAGCATCCAGCCTTTGAGCGCATCGACAAGCTCTACCGCTACTGTGCTCGCCACGGTGCTACTACCAACGCTTCGCACCGCTTGATGATCAAAGCCAAGCTCACCGAGATCTTAGCGATCTACCACGAGTATGGTTTGATCACCTCTAAGGACGTGCACTCGAACCTCAAGCGCTCCAAGCAAGACAAACTTAAGGATCTCTTAAACTACATCAACGGCCACTACGCTGGCCCTATGTCGATTAAAGATGCAGCCTCACGCTTAGGTGTGACCGATCAGTACTTCTGCCGCTTCTTTAAGCGCGTTACCGGCATGTCCTTTACCGAGTACTTAAACGACTTACGTCTGCGCCGTGCAGCTAAGACCATTGAACTCACCTCACGCGCAATCTCAGAGATTGCCTACGAAAACGGCTTTGAGAACGCTGGCTATTTCTTTAAGAGCTTCAAGAGCAAGTACGGCATCACCCCACTCAAGTACCGCAAGCGCTTCTTAAAGGAGCTCAACAGCAAGGGCAAGACCACGGCAGCTGCCATTTCTGAGAGTACTGACTCGGTAATTAGCGTCAATACTGGTACTGCGGTAAGCACTGCAGACTATGACGCCTCATTAGTAGAGCGCGGGCTGGCAAATGCCAATAGTGTTGCAGATGAGTTCTACGATGATGAACAAGCTGCAACTGCTGCCGGTGCTAACGCTAACGTAGAGGCCGCTGCTAACACCTCCACAAAGGCAACTTCGTCGGCACTCTTTAGTCAGCAAGGTGCTCTTGATGAGGGGACAAGCTTTGGTAACAACCACGCTAACGTCAATCCATCGTTTAGCGACATCAAGAACCCACTGCGTCCGCCTTTAAACGATAGCGACACCGCAACCCTCAACAAATACACCACATTTGGTGCCAGCAAGTACGTCGATGAAGACGAGTTTGATGAGCCAACATCCTCTGCCACCGTTCCCGCTACCGGCGCCATAACTACCGGCGCCCCAACAGCAGACAGCGCAGCAGCAAGTAATGGTGTGACTACAGCTACACGCAAGGTGCGCAAAACCGACATTGCTTCAAGCCCAGCCCAAATCGTCTACGCTAATGCCACGACTACTATGGGCCTTGCTGCTGATCAAGCACAGACAGGTGCTGATGATTCTGCTGAGGAAGAACATGAATTTGTGGCTGCAACCACAGTGCGCTCACAACGTGCTAAGACTGCCACTACCACGAAATCTGCAAATGGCATCACTACCACCAAGCGCAAGGCTGAGATCAAGCCAATTCCAAGCCCCTACAATGCAGCTGCAGATGAGGATGAAGAGGACAGCGAGAATACTTATGACAGCACCCGCTACGGCTCGCACCATGAGAACAAGGCAAAGGAAGCTATTGCTAAGCAATTAGCAGCTGCCGAAAAGCTCCGTGCTGCTGCTACCGCTGCCTTAACAGGTGGTAAGGTTCCTACCAGCAAGGTTGCCGCTGCTAATAGCAGTGATGATGAGGAGGAAGTTGAGGAGACAAAAGAGACTAAGCCAACCAAGAGCCACGCTTCGTTAAGCTCCATCACCTCGCTCTCAGCACTGACTAGGAGCAACAGCGAAGGTCACAGCCGTCTCTCCCGTAAAGCTGAGATCCGCATTAAGGA
>CALXYZ010000150.1 GCA_944393075.1 uncultured Anaerobiospirillum sp.
TTGTTTCGAGGCGTATTCTAACTAATTCATAAGGCTCTCAGCTAGGGGCTTTTCCCCCACATTCTCGGGAGAGCCAACAAATCACGATTACCTACCACGCTAAAGCCCAGTGTCATCGTTGGCAAGTCAAAGCCATCGATCATAAGCTGCGGGTTTTTAGGATCTACTACCTGAGCATACGTTTGCAGCTGCTCGTTAAAAGGCAGGGGCACTCCCAGAGTTTTGAAATCACCGAGATGATAACGGAAGAAGATGTGGTTAAAGAGCACGCCCTCGCACATTAGAGAGATGAAGGCTGAGCACAGCAATGCGATCATAAGGCACAGTGTCTTAGGCTTTGCATGAGCCTTAGCCTTATAGTAGTCACCAGCGCCCGCCCCTGCCACACCTGCGCTATCAGCTTGCACCTTAGAACTGTAGTTAGAGCTTGAGGTTAAATTAGAGGCTAAATCGTTATACTCTGAGTTAGCCTGATTAGCACCTGTCATGGTTGAAGTTACCTTGTTGAAGTCTAATGAGCTTATGGAGCTTAGGAAACTTAGAGGTTGCGAAGCCTTTTGAAGATGCGCTCAGGTATGTGCTTGATGATGAGCATGATGAAAAACCACCACCATTTGGTGTAGAGCTTGTCCTTGCCCTTGTGTACTGCTTGCATGATGTCAGCAGCGGCCTGCTCTGGGGTAATGGTCAGCATGCCTGGCAGCTGTAGTCCTGCCACCATCTTGGTTTTCACAAAACCTGGTAGAACAGTCAGCACCTGCACCTTGCTAGCATTAAGACGCACACGCAGACCAGATAAATAGGCGCTAAGGCCGGCTTTAGCCGCACCGTACACGTAGTTAGAGCCACGCCCACGGTCGCCTGCCACAGAGCTAATCACAATGATGTGACCTGCTTGCCGAGCCTCAAAGTAGTCAGCAGCTGCCGCTAAAACAGGCAGCAAACCAGTGAAGTTTGCTTGCATCATATGCTGCGTTAAGAGCGCATCACTTTGCGCTGCCACTTGATCACCCAACATTCCCACAGCACAAAACAGCGCATCTAACTCTAACTGCGGAGCAGTCTCAGGCTTTGAGTCTGGTACGGGATCACCTTCTAACACGTGCTGCCAAAAGCCCTGCATCTCATCAATGCCCATCTCCACCGCATCAAAGTAGGAGTAGGAGACGCTCTTGCCTGTGCGTACAGAGATGTCATCTGCAAGCTGCTGCAATTGGTCTTCACTGCGTGCTGCAAGGTGAAAAGACCAGCCCTGCTTTGCAAACTCGTTAATCGTGGCACGAGCGATATCGGAGGTGGCGCCCAAAACCAGCATGAGCTTGCCGTTGTTTAGAACTACAGACTCCTCAGATATATCTGACGAGGTACTTACACCCTTGGTGCTCACTCCAGCAAAATTGCGCTTAGTACGCTTAGTAGTTGCATCGGTTGAGGAGATCTTCTGCATGTTAGGTGTAGCACCCTCCTGTTCTGGTAAGGTAGTTTTTTTTTCTTGGTGTTGGTGTTGATCAGACATGACGAACCTTGGATCTCAATCAAAAGTAAATCAGGGATAGCCGCTATGAGCTCACAGGCGTTAGACCATGAGACCTAAGCGCTGGGCTTGCAACGAGCTAAAGAGGTTATGTGGGTCGTAATGAGCCTTGACCTGTAAGAAGCGATCAAGGCAGTCATCGCTACCATTGCGGGAATACATGGCTCTGAAGTTAGCTGCACTCATACGGCTGTCCTTAGCGAGGTAGATGCGCCCACCGTAGTCACGAACCATGTCATCTAAGGTAGACAGCAATGCAAAGAGAGACGGCTCAATGGCAAAGTCCAAAGCCAAGGTAAAGCCCTGCTGTGGGAAAGAGAGATAACCTCCTCTACTCCTCTCTTCAGCTTGCGCAGTGGGAGAGTGACTTACGATTGTGAGTGGCTCGCGTTGGTGATTGTTGTGAGCACCAAAAAGCTTGAGTACGGTGAGAAAAGAGCCTTTACCGCTATTTGCAATAGCCTTTAGGATGGCGGTAATCCCCTCTAAAGAGCTCTCTAAAGGCAGGACAAACTGGTACTGCGTAAAGCCGTTGTGTCCGTAAATGCGATTCCAATCTAAGATGGCATCAAGCGGGTAGAAGAAAGGATCAATAGGCACGACATTTTTGACGCAATGACGACCTAAAGTCTTGTGGAAGTAGACGCTGTTAAAAGCGCGCACCGAGTAGCGATTTAAAACCCAAGACGGGAAGTCGAATGGGACTTTTAGGTGATGCGGCTCGTTATAGAAGACCTGACCTTGATGCTGAATGCGACGGTGCATAACGGGAAGCACTTCATCTGCCGCAAACTCACCTGCCATAAAGAGAGAACGACCTCTCTTCTTCTCAGATTGTTGGAGGCAGTCAATCCACGACACAGAGTAGGTGACATCTTGGTGCTCGAGGAAGCAGTCCATGATCTCACGCAGACAGCCACAGGTAATCGTAGTCTGCTGCACATAAGCACTTGGAATAGGCTTAAGACACAATGCCACAGTAACAATAAAGCCAGTAAGACCCATGCCACCTAATGTAGCGAAGAACAAATCTGAGCGCTCAGTGCGAGAACAGCGCACCAAACCGTCGGTAGCGGTAATAAGCTCAATGTACTCCACACTGTTGCTAAAGGTACCTGCCAAGTGATGATCTTTACCATGCACGTCGGCAGCAACGGCACCACCTAAAGAAGCGTACTTGGTACCTGGAGTTACAGAGAGGAAAAAGCCACGCGGTACCATGATGGATAAGACTTGGGCTAATGTAACACCAGCACCAGCGACTAGTAGCCCTGTGGAGGCATCAAAGCTATGAAAGTAGTTCAATCCCAAACTCGACATTATGCTCTGCGCATTGAGAGCACAATCACCATAGCCGCGGCCGTTTCCACGGCAACTTATAGTTTTGGTTTTAGAGAACCAAGTGATAGCTTCTGCGACTGAGTATGGAGAGACAAGCTCGCTGTAGACCACCGGAAAACGGCCCCAACCACTTAACAGCTGTGCTTCAGTCAAAGTGTGGTTTTGCATCAACATCGCTCCTTAATCCTTAATCCTTGCTCATTGCTCCTTTAGGTACAGGTAGTTGCCCTTAGAGCTCACCGCTAAGCACTAAAAGCAGTACTCCCACCATGATGATGCCGATAGCAACAAGCTTCAGTGGGCTTAAAGGTTCATGAAAGAAGTAGAAGCCAGCGACAGCAGTGAGAACGTAACCTAGGCTCTGAAAGGGGTAAGCAAGTGAAAGGTTGACGCGCGAGAGCGTTACCATCCACAGTACTAATGACAAGGCATACGCGCCCATAGCCAGTAGCAAATAGGCATTAGTACCGACACTGAGGCACAGCTGCCACAAGTGCTCAAAGCATAAGTTAAGCTTGCCTAAGCCCTGCATCGCCTTTTTGATCAGGATCTGCGCTCCCACATTCAAGGAAACGCTACCGACGATCAGTAGCAAATTGAAAAACATATATCTCACTTGTTCCTAAACCTGATAAGGTTAAAACCAGAGCAAGAGCAGGAGTAAATTGGGTTTAGACCTTTGCTCCTTGCAGCTCCTTGCCCCTCCTACTCAGAAGTAGATAATTGCCATCATGCTGATCAGCCATCCTACTAAGCAGAAAGCTAAGCCGCGGTCATGTAGCAGTACCTTGGTAGGCGAGAAGCCTTGTTTAAAGACAAAAATGTTCTGCAAGTAGCGCAAATTGCCTAGTACTACCCACAGCGCTGTCATGTAGAGATATGGGCTATTGAGGCGAGCAAGCACAGAGGCATCCATGGTGTAGAGGATGTAGCAGACCGTGTTGATAGCGCTTAAGAAAGTCAACGTGGATAACGCAAAGTCCTTGTTGTAGCCGTAAAGAGAACGACGCAGCTGCACCTTAGGCTCAGCCGTATCGGCTTCAGTTGAGGTTGATGCAGGGGCGGGCGCTGTTACAGTTGCAGGCGTTGGCTTAGGTGCTTTGGTGCGACTTAAATCATCCCAGCGTTTTCCTGTAACCAAGAACATAGACAACAGGAACACCATGAGCACCAACCACGCACTGATAGGAATATCGCAGGCTACAGCACCTGCGAATACACGAAGGTTGAAGCCTATGGCTACACAGCAGATATCAAAGAGTGCAATGCTTTTGATGTAGTAGACATAGGCTAGATTAAGCAGCACATATGCAAGGGCAAGCAAGGCACACAGCGGACTTAACGCATAGGAGATCAAGCCGCCACATAAGACCAGCAATACAGCCACAGCCACGGCTACCTTTGGCAGCATAGTGCCGTAGGCTAACGGTCTAAAACGCTTGTAGGGGTGCTGACGATCCGATTCAATGTCCTGCAGGTCGTTGAGCACATAGATGAAACTTGCGATACAGCAGAAAACGACAAAACATGCAGCCGCACGCCCCAAAGACTCTAAATCAAAGATCCGCCCTGCAAAGAAGATAGGGATGAAGACAAAACAGTTCTTGAGATACTGCTGAATACGCAATAGGCGCAGTAGGTTCTTCAAGCGCACAGCTGGGGTAAAAGGCACAAAGTCGTTGAAGTGCGCATCCTTGTTGGCACTTGCCAGCTCTAGCATGGCGTAATCGGCCGAGCTGTTACCGTATACCTCAACCCTAAGTCCTGTCTCAGAGGCCGAGGCAAGCTCAGGGAAGTGCTCATACAGAGCAGATACCTTCTGCTCACCATTGCAGTTGCTGCCAGCAAAGTGCCCAGTGAACTTCCCATCGACATACTCAAGCCGTGAGCACACAAGCTCCACGCCTAAAGCGGCAGCAACTGGGGCTAGATAGGCATCAACTGAGGCTGAAACCATAATGACGCGCTTGCCGGCAGCACGTTCATGAGCAATGAGATCGACAAAGAAAGGACGAATTATGGGCCTTAAGAGGCGGCTGAAGAAGGCAGTAAGTGAATGGGCCTCTCGCGCGTGCGCGTAAGCCTTGGATGATTTTTGGATGGTGGGCTTAGATGAGTCTAGAAGCGGCTGTGCTGTGTGTGTGTGTGTGTGTGTGTGTGTGTGTGTGTGCACGGCCTGTGCCACAGGAGCAAGACTGCACAAGATCAGAAATCAGTGGAGACAGGCGCTCTTGGATCTCTTCTGGGGAGCAGTGAATCACGAAGAGGCTCAACAGACGCTCCTTGGCGTGTTGCTTGTTGATGAAACCTAAGGCAGCAATGAACAACAAGCCTAAGACACGTAGAGCCTTAAGCACGCTTTTGTCATGAAGCCACAAGGTGAAGAGAGCCGCAAATAGGCTGTCTTTGTTGGTCACTGTGCCATCAAAATCAAGGAGCACTACACCTTGAGCTGCATGAGCAGGAGAGGCAGCACTAGCGCAAGCAGACGGCAGCGGATGAGCAGTAGCAGTCATATCAGCACACACTCGCAAAGAGCTTCATGAAACACATTTAGACCAAAAGCAAAGCCTTATCAAATCAGGCCTTGCCCCCTTATTTGCAATCAAAACCGATCTAGATCGCGGTTTTGCATTATAGCCGCTCTTTAGCTCTTTGATAAGACCGCACATACTGTGCTCAATTTTCACCAAATAAGCCTACAGAGTCCAAGTTGTACCACAAAGATAAAAGTTTCATTCAAAGCAACACATAGCATGTTGTTACTGCGACCAAGATCTGTCTATTGATTGCAGCATATGGAGTTGTTAAAGCTTGGTAGAAATCTCCCTACTCCTTTAGAGCATCAGATCTACTCTGATACATGAGACTGTGAAGGCCATGTTGTCCGCCTCAAAAGTTGAGGCTGGGTAAAGGGGACTTTTCTTTGAGTTTTTATATAATCTTTTGACCGTAGGTATAATCATAGGAATTGCTATAGCGAAATAAATAGCAATTTTTTGTAGTCAAAGACCAAGCTCTAGCACCCAAGCGCAGGCGGCGCTGTTGCGCCAATACCAGATACATCAAGGCTTTCAGTATCATTGACAAATAAGAAAAACACTGATAAATACAAACAGCCAAAATTCAGGCATAGACTGGGAAGGCGGGTGATGGTGAGGAGGATAAGGAAGATGAGGCTAGCGGCGAACAGACGGCGCATACGCGCTTATGCTCGTACAGGGGGCGTGAAAGGTAAGACCTGAGAGGAAAGGTGGACTAGCTGAGCTAAAACTCCCTACTCCACCCAAGAGGAGTCCGTGCTGCGCCTACATACCACCATGGGTGCATGCAGACGCAGTACTGAAAGAAGAATGGTTAGTACCAATCGTGCTTCTCATGGCAATCTAACGCGGCTATGGCTGCCATTTGCTCTGGGCTCAGCTCAAAGTCAAAGACCTCAAGGTTCTCCTTAAGATGGGCTGGGTTACTGGAGCCAGGGATTGGCACGATACCGCGCTGTAATTGCCAGCGGAGGATGACCTGCACTACCGATTTGTGATGCACAGCCGCAATCTCTTGCAGAGTCTGGTTCTTTATAAGCTTGGCAGTGTAGCCCCTACCTCCCAATGGGTACCAGCTCTGTACCACAATGCCGTGGCTTTGGATGAAAGGCACCACATTCATGTCTTGGTAGTAAGGATGCACCTCGTTTTGGATCAGATCCGGCTTCACTGTAACCTTAGGTAAAAAGGCACTAAGCTCGCGCTCGTAGTAGCAGGATATACCAGCCGTGCGTACCTTGCCTGCCTTAATAGCCCGCTCGATCGCAGCATAGGCTTCACTGTCGTTATGCGCAGGATGATGCAGCAGCATCATGTCGATGTAGTCTAAATTCAGCTTGCTTAAAGCCTCATCAATAGCCAGCTCAGCGTAGCTGTACTGGTTGGGGTAGAGTTTGGTCTGCACAAAGACCTGCTCGCGTGGCACGCTGGCTCGGCGCACCCCATTTCCCACCTCACGCTCATTACCGTAAAACGATGCCGAGTCGATCAAGCGATAGCCCATGTTTATGGCTGCTGCCACGGTATTAACGCATTTTTCCCCTGTGATCGCATAGGTACCTAAACCAAGTACAGGCAGCTCATAGCCACTGAGTAACCGCACTGTAGGCACTGGAGCCGCAGCGGTAATGGGCACCTTGAGGTTAAAGATTCCCATGTGGTTTCTCCTTACTTCCTTATTCCTATTTCCTAATTTCAGGGCTCAGGATTCATCAACACCACAAGCTTGTGCTTGCAGGTAACTTACTGCTTGCTGTTTTTGCTGTTTGAGCCAGAGCCTGTTAGTCGGCATCGACGTCGACACCATTGCGGTCAACTAACACCAGCTCAATACCCTCACTCTTGCCAAAGTTACGGCTGTACTTTTTATCAGTAGCGTTGTTCCAGTGCTCATGCACACCTAAGTTGGTGAGGCGCTGGCCATTGCCGTCTAAGTACACCGCTTTTGAAGGAGGTGTAGCGACTAAGGCTGCTTCATGGAGGTAGTTTTCCACGGTCTGGTTGTCACGCAAGGAGTAGTTGAGCTTGGTGCAAGTAGGCTCATTCATAAGAAAGTCAGCACCGACGCTATCGATAGCCACAGGGTCTTGTGAGAAGAAGAGGCTATTGGTGTAGTCACCATTAAAAGGGCTCTGCTGCCAAGTGGAGTTCTGCCTGGCGACAGCAATGGTGTTATCGCTAGGACAGATAAGACCATCAAGCATGTAGAGCATGGTCTTTTGGCCGAGCTCGTAGTTGCCCATAAGGTCTACCAAAACAGAGTGCGAGTTCATGCGACGCGCCGAGACATTGCCGTGGAGGTTAGCCTGTTGTGGAGCACGCAGACGGTAACTGTTGATGAAAGAGCCGAAGTGGTTCTTAGCACAGAGAGTGATTCCATAGTTGTGGCCTTTGAGCGAGGCTGCATTGATGCGGTAAGTAGCCTCAGTGACGCAGGTTGGCAAGTAATTTGGCTCTGGGCTTTGGTGCTGCGACCACACAATAGGCTTTTGGGTGTCAGGCTCGCCGTTAGTGCGATCCACAAAGTTCACACCCGCAAGTACGCCATCAGAACACTGCTCCTTGATGTATACCGGCACGATACGGGTTACATCATATACAGTGATGTATTGAGGAGGAACTTTGGCATCCACTACCAGTGAAGTAAGCAGAGCTTTGAGCACATAACAGCTGATATAACTGTCACCCGACCTTCCGTGAGGATCATCATCGTACTCAGCTGCACCATTGAGATTGACTTTAATCGCGATCTTTTCACCTGCCTTGTAGCCCACAGCACCGCGTCTACGGGATTGATTGTGCGCGCTAAAGAGTGCCTGCCACGAAGCAGCAGCACTGTCTTTTGCGGCGAGCGCGGCGATGCCTGAGTCTACAAGATCTTGGATCACGTCAGCATTGTAGTTGTCGAGCTCCCAAAAGTAGCCCTCGCCGTCATACCAATCTACAGCGTCACGATTCCAAGTCCACACAACGCGGCCTGGCATCGCACCTACGCCTTTGCCTAGAGGATCGTGGTGAGGAAACACAGCATTCTCATCAAGATCAGCATTGAGATTTGCTGTTGGCAAGTTTAGGTCTTCAGCAGTCATATCAACGCCTCCTACTACCTGTGCAGCCATACTGTAAGCCGCATAGGAAATACAGCCAATCAGAGCACAGCTTAGCAGCAGCTGCTTTACGGCCATACCACCTTTGTGTTTGAGCATGATCTGGCTTTGCCCCTTAGCTGAGGCTTTAGCATTGGTGTCTTGTCTCTTGACATTGATGTAGTAAACTAGCACTATAAAATAATTAAGATGCGAAAATTCAATATTTGTGAAGCTGAATTAAATGAATAA
>CALXYZ010000151.1 GCA_944393075.1 uncultured Anaerobiospirillum sp.
GTCAGTGAAGAGGACTACAACTCAATCGATATTGAGCATGTAGGAGAGTTCCCTGATTGGAATTACATCATTCGTGGTTTAAAAGCTAGCGGTTTTATTTAGGTCATTTAGACCAATAGCAGCAGCTTTGAATTGTCACTGATAACTAATCGGTTTTATTTCGGTACTGTTCCTTGGTGAGATGGTTCTACAAAGCCACCTCTGAAGAGAGCGCTAACTTGGTTGCTGCCTTGAGCAAAGAGGCGCCAGATATGGCTTCGCTAAAAACCTGTGGCGAGTACGATCTTCGCGATGTCGTGACTCAAGCAGTACGCGAGGTTGTCAGAACTAAGCTTAGCTTCGAATACCCTGTAGTTAAGCAAAGTTCACCCCTCTTTGCAGAGGGAAGTGCTCCAGCTCAGATGGTGGGTGCTCTCATGCGTCTTATCGCAGAGAACCTTGGTTCCTGTGATTATCTCACTAGGATCTTTAGCAGCATTGGGAGTGAGCTCTGGCACGCTGCTTTGCAACATGGCACGCTTATGGCGGTGTACCAAGAGATACCAGATGGCACGGCTTGCCGCAAGCCTCAGCAGGTTCTCTTAGACACCATTGAAGACCTCGTCTTCAACTTCGCTTTTGAGAAGTCTTATAGCGAGCGTGAGAACTCCGATCAATTCCTTGCCTTGCTTGACGAGTTTGAGCGCGAAAACTCGCGCAGAGTGTTCATCGATGGCATTGCCTACAGTGATGACTTTGAAGGCACCGATTTATGGTATTCCGACAAGGTTTTTGCTGATGGAGTGCTTGATACGTTCCGTGCTGTTGCTTTTGAAAATGACACTGGCTTTGTCATGGACGATAATGAATGGATCACAGTGCATCCAAACGGCAAGGGCCTTAACAGCAAAGGCGAGGAGATCAAGGGACGCCACGTGCTTGTTGAGAAAGGCTCAGGCAAAATCGTCGCGGGCCTAGGCGGTAAGTTCAACGGCAAGCGCCTTGATGAGATTGGTAAGAGCTCTCAACAGGCCTCTTCTAAGCCGCATAAGCAGAAGCAGCAAGCCGCTAAGGGTAAGACTGCTTCTAAGAGCGGAGTTCAGAGCAAGCCAGCAGCTGCAAAGCATGTAGCCTCCAAGGGCAACAAGCCAAGCCAGCAAGCAGCTCCAAAGCTCACTGCCTCTAAGGGTAAGGGAAAGGGCAGCGGGGCAAGCCAGCAAGCAACGCAAACGCGCTCTAGTGGCTCCAATGCGAAGGCGCAGAATCAGCGGAAGTCTGCTTCAACTGCCTCAACTGTATCAGCGGAGTACTTGGGCTTCACCGGTTCCGTGAGCGATGGCTTCAAAATCCCATCAAAAAGCGAGTTCAAAGCCATGTGCGAACAGGTTGGTGATGCCAACAAGAAGCTGCGTCTTAGTAATGGCTTTCAAGCCTTGAATGACCCTAAGTGGACTGACCCGCAAGGGCTTCATTTTGAGAGCGCTGAGCAGCAGTTGCTCTACGACCGAGCGCATCGTGAGGTGTTGATGTATGACGCCATGCGGTTCATTGGTGCTTCCCAGCACACAATCGGCAACTTCAAGCCAGAGCCACTAACTAAAGAGATGGCGGAGCGTGGTGACAAGGCTTACCAAGCCCACGCTAAACTGCAGAGCGAGTATGCGGCGCAGAAGCTGCCTCAAGCCGAGCAAGAGTTGGATGCCCAAATCCACGAGGCTGGCATTCTTATCAAGCAAGTACTGAAGAACAACGCTAACTTTGAAGCTGTGGCCGGAAAAGCTGCTGTCTCTTTGGCCAATAGCGTGATTCAGGAGGTGCTAGCCTTAGGCGAGACAAGGGCAAGTAATAAAGACCTGATTCTGAGCCTTTTTGAGCAGTTTAAGCTAGCAAGCTTGGACTTGGGTGGTAGTGCTTTGCCTAACCCAATCGCTACGCCAGCAGTCTCGCACTACATAAAAGCGAACCTGCTGTACCAGCAGTGCCGACTCGCATATCCACATGCAAGTGGGAAGGACAAGCTGCTTTTAGGTAGCTGCTTAGTTAAGGCTAAAGCCTTTGCTAAACAAGCCAAAGATCTGCTCAAACTGTCCGACAACGTGACCTCGTTTGGTCATGCCATTGAGCGCGCCGCTGGCAAGCTCTACCAATCCAAGTTCCAAAGTGCTGGTCACAACTACGCTCCTAGCAATGTGGCTGGTGTAGCTAAGGATCGACCAATGAACTTTGCTGAGGCAAATGAGCTCAGGGGCAATCCTTACTTCAAGTTTGATGACTTGTATGTTTACGTTAACGGTAATCAGTACTACCCTTATCGTAACAACTGCCAGACCTGTGTTGTAGCCAATGAGATGCGTCGTCGTGGGTACGATGTGGAGGCTCAAGCGAACGTGTTAGATAACTCTAACTTGTGTACTGAGTTGAGTTATTTTTGCTCGGGCATTTGGTGTAATCCTGTTACAGGAGCTCCGCCAGATATTGTTATGGTTGCGTCCTTTGATACCCTTAACGAACTGGTTCAAGAGGGACAGCGCTTTTCTTTGCAGTGGTTGTGGACTCCTAAGAGTCCAAGCGATCGCGTCTATGGCCACATTGTGTCGGTTCTGCGAGAGGATGGGGAGTGCTTTATTTATGATCCTCAATCTGGCAAAAAGTATGAGCTTGCTGAATTTAGCAGCTTGTATGGGCACAATATTAATCAGTCCACTATCTGCGCTTTTCGCGTAGACAACTGTGAGATCTTGGGTGGTTATGCTGATCAGGTCTTAGTTCAGGCCCATTTAGCCCCAACTGTCCCACGTCACCGTAAGGAGATCTAGCAATGGATCAAACTGAGTTTCAGCAGTTGGTTCTGCATAAGTTAGAAAAGGAATGCCCCAACACTATTGTCACCTATCTTGGTGAGTATGAGGGGCTGTTGGCCTATTCTATCGATGTGCAGCTTGCACCAGGAGCTCGCTATGCAATAACAGGCTTTCCTGTGTATGCCCTTGTAGAACCTGGTGATTTTGAGCGTTATCGTCTTGTGTCCGACATGGACTTCAAGATCACTGATCACTTTTTCCCTGCTAGGCAAGATATCGACTATCCAGTCAAAGATGAGTTGTTAGATCTGCACTTAGAGTCCTAAGCAGCTGATTGGGCTTAGTGTATATGTAAGCTTCATCTGAAAGCTGTGATTTTGCTTGTAAGCTAGCATTTTACCTAGCAAAGCGTAGCCAAAGAGGCATCCATAACAGGATGCCCCTTTGGTTTGAGGCTGCGCGCGCGACCAGCCCCAAGTCAACGTAAGGAGATCTAGCGATGGATCAAACCGAGTTTCAGCAGGTAATTCTGCAGAAGCTAGAAAAAGACTGTCCTAACTCTAATATCACTTATTTAGGTGATTATGATGGGCAGCTTGCTTTTTCGATCAAGCTAAGGACTAAGCCAGGGGTTCGTTTTGTTGTAACAGGTTATCCTGTTTACGCCCTTGTAGAACCTGGTGATTTTGAGCGTTATCGTCTCGTATCTGATTTGGATTTCAAGATCACAGATCACTTTTTCCCACCAGAGCAGAACAGTAGCTACGACGATGGAATCAGTGTGTATGACCTTACCATTAAGTTTTGAGGCTTCGGCCTTTGGCTTGGCTTAGCGTTACAGGTGTTACTTGAAGCTTGAAGCCCTCTATGCGTTCACAGCTCCACAGGCATCGTTGTGAGGGTGCTCGTCGTTAGCGACCTTTTGCTCTAAGGCCTCAAGGCTATGGTAGGTGAGGATAGCCAGCTCCTCGTATGTTGGTAGGGAGATGAGCTTACGATCCCTGACCACTTTGCTGGTCTCTAGGCGGTCTCTAAGCAGTCTTGTGGCCTGTACATACGCTTTAGGTATGGTGCCTCCACGCTGTTCTTTGTACTTACAGATGCAAGGGCCTATAGTACAATGAGGTCACTTGCTCAGAGGTTGTTCTAAGAGGGTAACGCCCTTGGGTTAGGCGCTGTTGAGCAATAGCCTTGCAGGTGCAGCTGAGAGAGCATAAGCGACATAAGAGATCATAAGAGAGCACACTGCTTGGCGCTTTAGGAGCTACTACAAGCAACAAGCAATGGCAAAAGCAGATTGGCGCAGGCGGTAATGCAGGAGAGGTTTGGTCGTGATGAAGCCTAAATCTGAAGAGGACATAAAGTTAAGGGTGAGAGATCTTCTCTGCTCTGTGCTGGGCTGGGATCCTAATTTGATCTTGGCTGAGTACTCGTTAGCGCAAGATCACTATCGCATCGTGCCTGATAAGAACAGAGCTGAAAAGGTTGCACCTAATCGTCGTGATAACAGACCTGATCTCGTGCTCTTCCATGCCCCATATGAGCCGATCGCCGTTATTGAGTTTAAGCGCCCTGACTTCGACGACTCTCATGGCATTGATCAAGCTATTCGCTACGCCAAGATCCTGCATTTGCCGTTAGCCTATGCCACTTCAGGCCATGGCTTTGTGGAGTACAACCTCGCAACTGGTGTTCAGCGTGAACTTGCAATCAATGAGTTTCCAACACCAGATAGGATGTGGAAGCTCTACTGTGAGGCTATCGGTAAAGATGGTGTAGATGAGAAAACGCAGCAACAGTTAGACGCGGCACGCTATCAATCGTCAATGCGCCCACCGCGCTACTATCAAGTGATTGCGGTGAACTCGGTGGTTAACGCCATTATCGCCGAGAAGAAAAAGCGTCTTCTGCTTGTTATGGCCACTGGTACAGGCAAGACCTTTACCGCCTTCCAAATTGTATGGCGCTTACGTAAAGCAGGTGTGGTAAGGCACGTACTCTATCTTGCTGATCGCAACCAGCTCATCGATCAGACCATTACTGGCGACTTTGCCGATCTCTCCCGTGTCTCCATTAAGATCACAGGAGGCAAGGTCAAGCGCTCCTATGAAATCTACTTTGGCCTCTACCAGCAGCTCAAGAACTACCATGGTGATGGGGCAAATGGTGCTGATGCTGATGCTAATGCTAACGATGTTGATGCAGATAGCAGCAGCAACGAGTCATCCAATATGGATCTCTTTAAGCAGTTTGAGCCTGACTTCTTTGATCTCATCATCATCGATGAGTGTCATCGTGGCAGTGCTCGTGATGAGAGCTCATGGCGTGAGATCTTGGAGTACTTCAGCAGTGCTACACAGCTTGGTCTGACCGCTACACCAAATTACAAGGATGGCGCCAACAACTTAGACTACTTTGGCGAACCGGTCTTTACCTACTCGCTCAAGCAGGGTATCCAAGATGGCTACTTAGCCCCGTATCAGGTCGTCAATGTCCACTTAGACAAGGACGAAACAGGTTGGATGCCTGAAGAGGGCGAGACCGACGACAACGGTAAGCTGCTGCCGCAGAAGCTGTTTACGGTAGCCGACTTTGATCGCACCATCATCCTCAAGCAGCGCATTAAGACCGTTGCCAGATGCATCAACGATTACTTGCAGCACTATGGTGCCTACTCCAAGACCATTGTGTTCTGTACCACGCAGCGCCATGCACTGATGATGCGTGATGAGCTACGTGCTCTTAATGCCGACAAGATGAGTATCGATAACCGCTACGTTGTGCGCATGACGGCTGACGATGAGGAAGGTCGCTCGTTGTACCAAGACTTCTGTGATGAGAGAGAAGCCTACCCTGTAGTGGTTACCACCTCTAAGCTGCTCTCTACGGGCGCTGATACCAAAGCGGTGAAGCTCATTGTGCTCGACTCCATGATCAAATCGATGACTGAGTTCAAGCAGATCATTGGTCGTGGTACTCGTCTTGCGCCTGATGCTGGCAAGACCTTCTTCACGATCTTAGACTTCCGCAACGTCTCGAAGCTGTTCTTTGATCCTGCATTTGACGGTGATCCTGACTGTATCAAGGATGTGGGTGAAAAGGATCTTGGCGGTAAAGACCAAGGCAAAGGTGAGGACGATGGAGATGGAGATGGTAAGAATCAAGATCAAAGCGGCAAGGACACTCCAGACAATGACCAAAATGGTGGTGACGACTCGGGTGATTGGGACGGGGAGAAGCTTCCTCCGGAGAAGTTTGTCGTCAGCAATGTTGAGGTGACCTTTGTCGGCAAAGAAGTCAGCTACCTCGATGAACAAGGCAACTTAGTGAAGACCTCAGTTGAGCGCTACACCGCACAGCAAATCCAAGAGTACTTCAGCACGGTAGATGAGTTTACCGAGCAGTGGAATGAGACGACATCTAAGTCAGCCCTGATCGACGATATGGAAAGCCATGGTATCATCGTGCGCTACCTCAAAGACCTTGGCCAAGATCAAGATCTCACTGCTTATGACGAGTTCGATTTGATAGCGCAGCTTGGCTATGGCAAGAAGCCACTTACACGCCAGCAGCGTGCTGACGCTGTACGTGCCAGTGGCTTTTTTGAGGGCTATCAGGGAGCACAGCGCGAACTTCTTGAGATCTTGCTTGATGTCTATGTGAAAGACGGAATTCAAGAGCTTGAGAGTGGCACTGTATTGCGTCGCGCAGACTTCAATAAGCTTAAAGCGCCAATGAAAGTGGCCAGATCTTTTGGCTCACAGCAGATTTACATGGCCGTGATCAACGGCTTGAAGCAGGCTATCTATGCCTGCTAACACGTGTTTCGGTTTTTGTTTAACAGGGAATAGAAAGCATGGTCTATAGCGCCTTTACTAAGCGCATCAGCGACATCATGCGCCAAGATGCTGGCATTAACGGTGATGCTCAGCGTATTGAGCAGATGGTATGGATGATCTTTTTGAAGATCTACGATGATGCAGAAGACAAGTGGGAGTGGGAGGACTCAAGCTACCAATCTCTGCTTGCACCTTTAGGACTTCGGTGGCGCCAATGGGCCGCTGGTGATGCACCAAATAAGCTTACTGCAGATAAGCTCTTAACCTTTGTGAATGACACCTTGATTCCAAAGCTGCAGGATCTTGAGCTCACAATGGATGTCTCTCCACGTCAGGGCATCATCAAGCGTGTCTTCACTGACGTCCATAATTTCATGAAAGATGGTGTGGTCTTCCGTGAAGTCTTAGCAGTGATCGATGAGCTGGACTTTGCTGATCCAGAAGAGACTCATGCCTTTGGTGAGATCTACGAGAGCCTGCTGCGTGAACTGCAAAACGCTGGTAGAGCTGGTGAGTTCTACACCCCTCGTGCACTTACTGACTTTATAGCAAATCATGTGAACCTCAAGCTGAGCGACAAGATCGCAGACTTAGCTTGCGGTACAGGTGGCTTTTTGAACTCAGCATGCAAAGTGTTAAAGCCATATGCAGGGGCTGGTACTGAGGCTGATCGTGAACTCTTAAACCACGCACTCTACGGTATCGAAAAGAAGCCGTTTCCTTTCCTTTTAGCGGTTACTAACCTGCTGCTCAATGGCATTGATGCACCACAGATCGTCTACGGCAACTCTTTGGAGAATAAGCCAGATCAATATGGCTTGCCAAACGACTTTGACGTCATCTTGATGAATCCTCCTTATGGTGGTACCGAGAAAGCTACTACACAGGAACAGGTAACCAAAAACAAGGGGCTGGCCAGCTCTGAAACAGCTGATCTCTTCATGATCAGAATCATGCAGTGCTTAAGTAAGCATGGTGGTAGGGCGGCAGTGGTTCTTCCAGACGGTTTCCTTTTCGGCTCGGGTAACAAGACAGCCATTAAACAGCGTCTTTTGACCACCGCCAATCTGCATACCGTGGTACGTTTACCACACGATGTGTTCGCACCATACACCAATATTCGCACTAACATCCTGTTCTTTGACCGTCCAGCATCAAAGGACATTCCGCCAGAGCTTGTAGATCAGGCCAACAAGACCCAAAAGACCTGGGTTTATCGTGTCGATATGCCAAAGGGTTACAAGCACTTCTCTAAGACCAAGCCTATAAAGCTTGAGCACCTCAATGACCTTGCGGAGTGGTGGGATAACCGTCGTGAGCTCAAAGACGAGAACGGCTACGACAAAGCTCGCTGCTACACCTACGAGGAGTTAGAGGCCAACGACTTCAACCTCGATCTGTGTGGTATTCCAGAAGAGAAAGACGAGATCATGCAGATCCATTATCTGGCTATGCACTTCCAACAGCAAGACGCAGCACTCACCGCCAAGATCAACGAGCAAATCGCACGACTCATGGCTGAGATAGACAGCGACGCTGAGACTGGTGAGAGCGTTAAGAGTGTTGAGGAGTAGTCCATGGTTGACGGAAAACAGTGGTGGGACTCCATTCTCCAAGAAGCGATAAGTGGCAAGCTGGTACCACAGCTTGATAGCGAACCAGCAGTAGAGCAGATTGGCCCAGCACCTGCCGCTGATGAGGTACCGTTTGAGATCCCTGAGAAATGGAAGTGGGTTGAGCTTGGGTCAATTGCTGCAAAGGTGTCTGATGGATCACATAACCCTCCACCTAAAGTAGCTGAAGGAGTGCCTGTTTTAAGTGCAAAAGACATACAAGATGATGGATCGCTATCGTTTAGCACGGCGGCAAGAAGAGCTGTAGAAAGCGACTGCTTGGCGGAGTTGAAACGCAACCCTATTACTGTAGGTGATGTGCTGTTGTCGATAGTAGGTTCTATCGGAAAGGTAGCTGTAATTGAGCATGAATCTAAGTTTATTTTGCAGCGAAGCGTAGCAATAATTAAGCTAGAGACACACATAGGGTTCACAGGGAAATTTCGGGAAACCTAACATAGTCGTATCAAAACTAATTCATCAGAATGAAATATAAATCACTAG
>CALXYZ010000152.1 GCA_944393075.1 uncultured Anaerobiospirillum sp.
TCCGAACACAGAAGTGAAATGCAGTAACGCCGATGGTAGTGCAACGTACGATTGTGCGAGAGTAGGTCATCGCTAGGGCTACATTACAAAACGAAGAACCACCGCAAGGTGGTTTTTTCGTTTCTACGCTATGAACTTCTGCAAAACTGCTGCGTGCTTTTGCGCCGCGCCACGTGGAGGCAGCGACCTCCAGCGATATCTTTGGATACCCACGCTGTTGCCTCAACTGGGGGTTGTCACCACCGTCCCTATGACAGTTGCCTCTCTGTGCAGCAGCGTCTTCAGCGTGGTAGGGTGTAACTTAGGGGGTAAGAAGTATGCCTAACCCCCTCCTCAAGCACCTTCCAAAACACCCTCACATACCACCTTCCTGCCTTGCTCTCTTCACGACCCTGCCAACACCTTATCGTGCTGCCTTCAACCCTCAATACTGCACAGCCATGTTTGCCTGTTAGCAAGTGCCACCACTCGCCATCCGCGGCTGCAGTAGCTGCCTCGGATGGCCTCGCGCGCGCTATGCGCGCGCTTCTGTACTCTCCCCACGTCCCTGCGACCCAGCGTTCCTAAGGGGGGAGGTTCCTAGGGTAGTGGTTGCGGATGGTGCTGTAGCAAAAAATAGTGACACTCCATGCAATTTTTTCAAAAACTTGCGTCGGAATCGGCTGCTTTGTCTATAATTGCTAACGACTGAAATGGTAGTTTTGCGATAAAGCTTGTAAATATCAGGTTTTCTTGAAAAGTTGTATGGTAGTTTGCGTTAAAGCCTTTAGTTATGCGGCTTGACGCGTGTTTTATGGCTCAGCTTTGTCTGAGCTATGTTGGAGCAAAAGCGTGATGCGCTCTAGGTTTTACGCCTTTGCTTCCGCTGGCTACTTTGCAATGTGTCCTGCCGGCCTTAATATGCCTGAGGGATTACGTTTTTTGTTGTTGAAAAGGAACCTGAACCTTTCTGTCGGTTTAGTTAGTTCGTATTGTTTTGCGAGGTCATATGCAAAGCTTAAATATTGCAGTGAAGTCTGAAGCTCAGTCCTCCTTACCCATTCGTGCCATCCAATTTGGTGAGGGTAATTTCTTACGCGGCTTTATTGATTGGATGATCTTTAAGGCCAATGCTCAAGGCCTGTTTAACGGTCGCGTTTTAGCTTTGCAGTGCACTCCTCGTGGTAAGGTTGTGCCAAAGCTCAAGGCTCAAGACTGCCTCTACACCACCATCCTCCACGGCTTCAAGGACAGCAAGGAGATCGAAGAGTGCGAGGTTGTCAACACCATCGCTGACGCTCTCAACCCATACGAGTCCTGGGAGCAAGTTTTAGCTTCCTCCTTATCCGCCGACATTAAGTTTGTCTTCTCCAACACTACCGAAGCTGGTATCACCTACACCCAAGAGCAAGCTTTTAACACCGATGTTTGCCCAGAGTCCTTCCCAGGCAAGCTGACCGCCATCCTCTACGAGCGCTACAAGCACTTCTCAGCTCAAGGCTCTGTAGCTGGCACTGGCCTTTGGATCGTGCCTTGTGAGCTCTTAGACGACAACGGCACCAAGCTTAAGAACATCGTCTTACAGCACATCGAAGATCAGCAATTAGGTGACGACTTCAAGCAGTACGTCTTAAATGAGTGCCGCTTCATCAACACCTTAGTTGATCGTGTGGTCTCTGGCTATCCAAAGGACAACGCCGCCGCCTACCAAGAGAAGTTCGGCTATGACGACACCTTAATGGTCTGTGGTGAGTGCTTCCACTTCTTAGCCATCGAAGGTGGTGAGGATGTTGCCGCAGAGCTGCCATTTGCTCAGGCTGGCCTCAACGTGGTGGTCGCTCCGGACATCACCCCATACCGTCTGCGTAAGGTGCGTATCTTAAACGGTACCCACACCGCTAACGTTCCAGCTGCCTTCTTATACGGCCTCGATACCGTCGATCAGATGATGAGCAACGAGGTCACTGGTAAGTTTGCTCGCTCCATGATCTACGATGAGATCATCCCAGCTGTGAACTTAGATAAGGAGATGCTGACCTCCTTTGCTAACGATGTGGTTGATCGTTTCTCTGACCCATCGATGCACCACCAATTAGCTTCGATCTTGATGAACAGCACCTCTAAGGTTAAGGCCCGTATTCTGCCTACCATCTTAGATGCCCGTGCTAAGGGTGTGCTGCCAAAGAAGCTCTGCTTTGCTTTAGCTGCCTACATCGCTCTCTACAAGAACAGCACTTCTGTACCAGTACAGGTGCAGCGTGCTGGCGGCAAGACTGGTGAGTTCGTCGACGATGCTTATGCTGTCGAAGTTCTCTCTAAGGCTTGGTCGGTCTACCAAAAGACTGAGGCTACTGCCCTCTTTACCGTAAAAACTGTGCTCTCCGACACCAAGCTCTGGGATTGCGACCTCTCCTCTGACATCGATCTCACTGCTTTAGTCGCACGCCTTTTACACGCCATCATCAGCGATGGTGTTGAGGCCACCATGCGCGACCTCTTAGAGCACAACTAAGACAACTAAGACAACTAAGACTATAAGCCCTTAATTGCTTTAGTTGCTTGGTATCCGAGCAAGACTGTACGCACTTATTAGAGCTTAAGCTTGCGCTTGCGCTTGCGCTTATGCTTACGCTAAGAGTGCAGTCCTGCTCGGTCAGATTTCTTTGTTAAGAAAACTTTTATGAAAGCGATTTTAATTCACGATGGCGATAGCGTCGGCGTGGCTTTAGAGGACTTAAAGGCAGGCGAGGTCGTCACCTTAGGTGGTAAGGAAGTCACCTTAGTCGACGATATTACCCGCGGCCACAAGTTTGCACTCAAAGCCATCCCTGTCGGCGAGCCTGTGATTAAGTACGGCTATGCCATTGGCCGTGCTAAAGAACCTATCTCCATAGGTCAGCATGTGCACAGCCACAATGTGAAGACCGACCTCCAAGGTGAGCTTAGCTATACCTACAACAAGATGCCTGCTGCTAGCTTAAAGAGCGTTGAAGCCACCTTCGATGGCTATGTCCGCCCTGATGGCTCGGTCGGTATCCGCAACGAGATCTGGATCATCCCAACTGTCTTCTGCGTCAACAATGTCGCCCGCGTCTTAGAGCGCTATGCTCAAGATAAGATTGCCGAGGGTGGTTTTGAGCACGTCGACGGTTGCTTGGCTTTAACTCACCCTTATGGCTGCTCGCAGATGGGTGATGACCAAACTACCACCCAGCGTGTGCTTGCTGCCTTAGCTCGTCACCCTAACTGCGGTGGTGTGCTGATCTTAGGTTTAGGTTGCGAGAACAACAACATCGGCGTCTTCAAGCAGTTCTTAGATCTCAATGATCCACGCATCCGCTTTGTCAACTCTCAAGAAGAGGGTGATGAAGTCGAGGCTGGCGAAAAGGTTATCGATGAGCTTTTGGCCTACGCCAATCAGTTCAAGCGCGAGCCTGTTTCCATCTCTAAGCTGCGTATTGGCCTCAAGTGCGGCGGCTCTGATGGTCTCTCCGGCATTACCGCTAACCCTCTTATCGGCCGCTTAAGCGACTTAGTGGTTGGCTCGCATGGCACCTCTGTCATGACTGAAGTCCCTGAAATGTTCGGTGCTGAGCAAATCTTAATGAACCGTGCTAAGGATGAGGCTACCTTCGACAAGTGCGTCGACCTCATCAACAACTTCAAGCACTACTTCACCTCCCATGGCCAAGTGGTCTCAGAGAACCCAAGCCCAGGTAACAAGGCTGGCGGTATCACCACCTTAGAGGATAAGTCCTTAGGCTGCGTGCAAAAGGGTGGTATGGCTGAAGTGAGTGACGTGCTCTGCTACGGCGATGTGCTCAAGAGCACCGGTCTCAACCTGCTGCAAGGCCCAGGTAACGACGGTGTTTCCTGCACAGCTTTAGCCACTGCTGGCTGCCATATGGTGCTGTTCTCCACTGGTCGTGGTACTCCATTTGCCACCGCCATCCCAACGATTAAGATCTCTACTAACAGCGATCTCTACAATCGTAAAGGTTCGTGGATCGACTTTAATGCTGGCCAAATCGTCGATGGTAAGGACTTCGAGACCTTAACTCAAGAGCTCTTAGACTATGTGTTAGCTGTAGCCTCCGGCAAGCTCACCAAGTCCGAGGAAAAGGGCTATCACGAGATCGTCATCTGGAAAGACGGCGTGACCATGTAATATTGGGACTTCGGCCAAAGGCCTGAGTCTACCTGCGCCAAACCCCTGACTGGTTATCCGGTTGGGGGTTTGTGTCTCTGGGGATCTGAGAGCCCCAGAGTTTGTGGGCATTGGTGCTTGGTGCTTGGTGGCTGGTGGTTTGGTGGCAAATAATCACAAAAAGGATTAGCCAGCATAGCAGCATGGTGTAGTTTTTTGCGCCAATATGGTGCAATTGGTGATGATACGACCGGTGCTCAGCGTAGGTACTTTGTGGCGTTGGCTTAGAATCAGCCCTCGGCGCGTTTAGAGCAGTAGAGCGCAGAAATATTTTGTGTGCACGCATGCGCGGTGCGTATTTGTCGCTATAATCGCGGCAATTTCGCCTACGACAGGGGTACTGTGCCCACATGCTATGCAGCATCTTGTCGAGGTGGCGATCACATCATTGTTAAACCGCGGTGCGCTTGAGGTTAGCGTTACGTAAGCTCCACCGCTTGTGCTACCGTACTTTTCTTTTTCTTATTGCTATTGCTATGTTCCTTTCCGAGCACGAAAAGCAAGTTACTGCCTCATTAGGGGCTGTGGATTCTGTCGATAACAAGCCACAACAAACTGTCTCTGACGTCACTGCTACTGCCTCAACTTCTAATACCAAGACTGAGACTGCAGCCGCAGACCGCCCATTAAGCCCCCAAGAACTCTCGCGTCGCGAGTTGGTGGCCTCAAGCGTGCAGCAAGCTGAGACCTTAACGCAGGCGTTGCAGGTTAAGGACTTAGCACAGATCAATTCGCTGTTAGGCGAGCAAGCAAACGCTTCTGCTGCCGCTGCGGCTGCTACTGGCTCTGCTCGTGAGCAGAGTGCCGGCAGTGCTGTGTCTGCTACTACTTCTGGTACTGGTGCCGGTGCAGGTGCCGGTGTAGGTGGTTCCGATGCCTTAGATTCTTTGTCACCAGAGCTTAAGGATGCTGCCCGCGTGGGCGTGGCGGCAGCTGCTCCTATTGTGGTCACTGCCAATAAGCAGGCTATGGATGCTGCTGCTATGGCCGCTATGATGACCGCTGATGCCGGTGGCTCTGAGGACTTGCAAAAGGCTGCTGCTGTAGCCGCTGCCGCCGCTGCCGCTGGTAACGCCAACATCAGCGTGAATGTGTCGACCCCAGAGGTCTCTCTTCTGCAAAATGCCAGTGATTCTGCCGTTAACAAGGTCGTTGATGAGCTCGATAAGAGTATCTCGAAGTTAGACTTAGAGACTCCACAGCGCTCGCTGTTATCGCTGACTTGGCCTATCTTTATCGATCTGTCGCTGCACTTCGCGACTCTGATCATCAACACCGTCATGGTCGGTATGGTCTCGGTTAAGGCTGTGGCGGAGCTGACCATAGGTAATCAGGTCTTCGATCTGGCCTTGATTATCTTTAACTTCTTTAACATCGGAGTGTGCGTTGTCTGTGCGCAGGCTCTGGGCGCAAACAACAAGCGCTTAGCGCGTCGTATCATCCACATCGGTTTGGGCGTCAACCTCATCATCGGCACCATAGTGTCGGCAGCGATCTTTATGGCCTCTGGCTTCATCGTCGACATCATGAATGTGCCTCCAGAGATTGCCGAGAGCTCGCATAACTATTTGCAGATTCTGTCGCTCTCCTTCTTGCCTCTGTCGATCTGCTTGGTATCGTCGGCTATCTTGCGTGCCCACAACTGTACGCGTGATGCTATGTACGTGTCGATGCTGGTAAACGTCATCACCATCTGCGGTAACACCTTGTTCTTGTTCGGCTACTTAGGTGTGCCAGTGTTAGGTGTTGAGGGTGTGGCTATTAGCACCGTCTTTAGCCGCACAGTGGCTTGCTTTGTCTTCATCCCACTGATCATACGTCGTACTCGTACTCACATCATTCCACGCTTCATGTTCATCTTCCGTAAGAAGGTGATCTACTCTATCTTAAGCATCGGTTTACCTGGTGCGGGCGAGAACCTGTCGTGGCACACGCAGTACATGTTCTTAACCGGTATCATTGCCTCGATGGGTGCTATGGCCTTAGCCACCCAAGGTATCTACTTCCAGATCATACAGGTGTTGATGCTCTTTAGTGCTGCTATCGGTATGGGTACTGAGCTGTTAGTGGCTCACTACACCGGTGCTATGAAGCTTGACCTTGCTAACCGCCAGTTAATCCGCAGCGTTAAGATTGGTGAGGTGGTCACTATCCTCTTGACCTTTAGCATGCCATTAGGTACTGGTGCTCTCTTAGTGTCGTGCTTCACCGACAACCCAGAGGTGCTGGCTTTAGCTACCCCGCTCTTTATGATCACTGTTTTCCAAGAGCCTGGTCGTATCCTCAACGTCATCATCATCAACTCGCTGCGTGCTACTGGTGATACCAAGTTCCCTGTGATCATGGCAGTGATCTCGATGTGGGGTATCTCTGTACCTCTAGGCTGCTTCTTAGGTATCTACATGGGCTGGGGTCTTACTGGTATTTGGTTGGGTTTTGCTGCTGACGAGTGGGTGCGTGGTATCGCTATGGTGCTGCGCTGGAAGTCCAAGGCTTGGCATAAGGCTGCCCGCCGCGTCTACGAGCAAACGCTGGCGATGGAGCAAAACCGCGCTAAGCTTAAAACCAACGCTGAGGTACAGCAGGAGCGTGCAGCTCAGGCTCAGGCATAGTAATAGGCATAGGCATAGACCCAAGCCTAGGCCAGTGCCGAGGCTTGGGCCTAAGCGCTGTTTTGCACGGCTTAGTCTTGCCTTGCATCCGTTGTGGTGCAAATAACCGTATTTGGTCGCAAAACCATCAGCAATAGCGTCTTTTTTGGTGCACTTTTATGGTGCGTATGTAGAGGCTACTGCTGGTGGTTTTTGTGTTTCTAGGACGGGCAATTTTGGCGCAAAATGGCGCTGTAATGGCCTTTAGAGGCGCAGTGCTGTGCCTTCAAACTGTGCCCTAATCAGGTTCGTACTCCGCAAATTTTGTGAGCGTGCGCACTTTTCTGACTGCGATCACATATAATGACCGTGTTTGCGCAAAGGCATTTGCAGGCCAAATTTGGCTTTTTTACGGTCTTTTGCGCTTGGTTGGTAACACAAAGCTCTGCCTTTTGTAGTGCTACGACAGTGCAAGAATTGCACAATGTCGGTACTTAGTTGGTACTCAGCACTCATGACTTTGGAGCTTTGCTGCGGGCTTGAGCTGATGCTGATTTGATTTGATTTGATGATGCGGTGGCTTAAGTCTTTGCCTCATTCAATGCAGAATGACCCCCGAGCTGTGTTTCTACAGGATTGGTGGGCAGCCTGTTTTAGGGACGGAATGACATGTTTTTTGATCACTTGGAATTAGCTCCAGCAGATCCAATTCTTGGCTTAACTGACGCTTTTAAGGCTGACACTAATCCAAACAAGGTGAACTTAGGTGTAGGTGTCTACCAAAACGAGCACAGTGTTACCCCTGTGCTGAAGAGCGTTAAGGAAGCTGAGAAGCTCTTACTTGAGACCGAAACCTCCAAGTCTTACTTACCAATCACTGGCCACCCAGAGTATGGCCGCTTAACCCGCGAGCTCTTATTCGGTGCTGATAGCCCATTAGTCTCCGATGGCCGCGCTGTGACCTGCCACTGCCCAGGTGGTACCGGTGCTTTACGTATCGCCGCCGATTTCATCTACCAGCAGCACATCGCTACCCGCGTTTGGATCTCCGATCCAACTTGGGGCAACCACTTCCAAATCATGGAAGCTGCTGGCCTTAAGACTGAGCGTTACCCATACTACGACCGTGTCAGCCACTCCTTAGCTTTCGACCGCATGTTAGACACCTTAGAGCAGGCCTCTGAGGGTGATGTGGTGATCCTCCACGCTTGCTGCCACAACCCAACTGGCATCGATCCTACCAAGGAGCAGTGGGATGAGATCGCTTCTTTCTTAGCCCGTAAGAAGTTATTACCTTTAATCGACTTCGCTTACCAAGGCTTTGGTAAGGGCTTAGAGGAAGATGCTTACGGCGTGCGCAAAATCTTAGAGCGCAACGAGGAAGTCTTAATTGCCTCCTCCTTCTCCAAGAACTTCGGTATGTACAACGAGCGTGTTGGTGCTTTAACCTGCGTCTCCGCTACCAAGGAAGTCTGCCAGAAGGTTACTTCCCAGATTAAGTTAGCCATCCGCTGCGCTATCTCCAACCCACCAGCTCACGGTGAGAAGGTTGTGATCAACGTTCTCTCCAACCCAGATCTGCGTAACATCTGGGAGCAAGAGTTAAACGAGATGCGTGAGCGTATGCACCGCATGCGTTTACTCTTAGCTCAGAAGTTAAAGGACGCTGGTGCAGGCGACTTCGATTTCATTACCGCTCAAAACGGCATGTTCTCCTTCTCTGGCCTCTCTAAGGAGCAGGTTGAGAAGCTGCGTTCTGAGTACGGCATCTACATCGTTGGTTCTGGCCGTATGTGCGTTGCCGGTATCAACGACAACAACGTCGACTACTTAGCCGACGCTATCGCTAAGGTCGTCAAGGAGTCCAAGTAATCTCCTTGGCCTAGTGCCTGATCCAATAAATTTTGACCCATCTTGATGGCTTGTTAGCCATCAATTATCGATAACTTCAAAACACT
>CALXYZ010000153.1 GCA_944393075.1 uncultured Anaerobiospirillum sp.
GGGCTGAATGTCGCTAACCAAGAGGGTGGCTCTATGCTCGCTGTTTAGTCACAGATGGCACGCGACCGCACAGGTCGAGATTTTTGCATATTTTCCATAGGTCGTCCCGAGTAAGATGGTGGGACGCCCTATTTTTATTGCCAAAAATCGATCATTCCTGTTGACTGTACTACTCGTGACAGTTAGTTCCGCTTGGTTCTGCTGAATGGCCTCAGGCGGCGCGCTCTGTGGTGATATGGGGCGAGCTGGGACGCGCTAGAGCAGCCTTGGGCGGCCTTTTGCTCTATCTTCACCGTTTGCAGGCCATGCAAATAGGTTCAGATCAGACAAAGGGTGATATTCTTGGCTTTTTCTGGGCCTCTCCAGCAGCAATAGCACCACTGCCATATTTCTCTTTTCACCATAACTTTTGCGCGCGGTGAGATCCATCTCAAGGTTTTTATCAAAAATTGCATTTTATGCAACATTTTGCAATAATTTTGCATAACTCCTGCAAAATACTGCAAATACAATACACATTTCCCCAGTAAATTAGTACACAATCTTGGTGAAAAAATACACTCCTTAAACAATGTGATCTACATCAAAGAAAGCTAGTTTTGTGTACTAACATGTACGAAATAAAATCTCCAAGTTTGTGTTCTATTTTGTTGTGAAACCGTTTCCACTATAGATAAGTTGCGGCTATTGATCAGATTGGTCGCCTGCCACCACCCTACCCTAGCTACTGATATTTGCTTTGTGATGCAATTCACAAAAACGGGCATCTTTGTCAAAGTTGTGTATTTTTGGGCGCGATTTAGACAGTTTTTGCTCCACTTCCTAACCTAAAATATCTCCATCTCAGCAAAGAGCATCTCTTGCAGAGATCTTTGCAGTAATTGCAGTGAACTAGAGATTGATCATGGAAGTTTGCTGAAGAAGTTATCAGCTCAAAAGACACAGAGATCAGTTCTCCACTGCGTAACACCAGTGCGGAGCCGTGATACGGATACGGCCAAACTATGGTGAATACGAGGTTAGATTTAGCGTTTACTCTTCACAAGCTGTTGAATGGTTGAGACCTAGCTAGCAAGCACACAGCATCTGAGATTGCTTGAATCTGAGATTGCTTGAGCTTTGCTTTTGGTTTTTGGTTTCGGCTTTGACTTTGGTTTTTGCCATAGCTGCCATTACGCCCTACAGACAAAGGGCAATCGCTACAGTTTACTACCTACCTCGTTTTCACTTCCCTTTTATATGCACAGGTGAGCCCACTAAAGGCGATTTGTGGTGTGCCTTTAGATGATCATACTGAATTTCGCTTTTGCTTTTGATTTTGCATTTGTTTTGTGAGGTGCCAGCGGTGCGCAGTTGAGAGCAGTTAGGCTCTTAGCTACTCTGGCAGGTGATGGAGGAATCTATGCAAACTAAGTGGTGGCACGGTAAGGTCGCTTATCAAATCTACCCAAAGTCCTTCTGCGACTCTAATGGTGATGGTATCGGCGACTTACAAGGCATTATCTCCAAGCTCGATTACTTAAAAGAGCTTGGCGTTGAGATCGTGTGGCTCTCCCCTATCTTTAAGACCCCTTTCGTCGATCAGGGCTATGACATCGCTGACTACGAGGACATCGATCCAGTGTTCGGCACCATGGCTGACTTCGACGAGCTCTTAGCTAAGGCCAAAGAGCGCGGCATCGACATCATCTTAGACTTGGTGATCAACCACTGCTCCAACGAGCACGAGTGGTTCAAGAAAGCCTGCGCAGACCTCAACAGCGAAGAAGCTAAGTACTTCTACTTCCGTAAGGGAAAGAACGGTCTGCCACCAGATAACCTGCGCTCCTATTTCGGCGGCTCGGTGTGGGAACCAGTGCCAGGCCACGAGGGTGAAGACCTCTACTACCTTCACTATTTCACCAAAGAGCAACCAGACCTCAACTGGAACTACGCTCCACTGCGCCAGAAGCTCTTTGACATGATCAACTTCTGGTTAGATAAGGGTGTTGCTGGCTTCCGTATCGACGCCATCATGAACATCGCCAAGGACTTAGACTTCCCTGGCCTCCCAGCAGACGGGGCTGATGGCATGTGCTCTGCCAACAAGATGACCGCTAAGTTATCTGATCAGGCAGCTACCTTCCTCACCATGATGAACGATGCCACCTTCAAGCCTCACGATGCTTTATCTGTAGCTGAGGCTTTCGGCGTCAACCAAGATTCTTTAAAGAACTACATCGGTGATGATGGCTTCTTCAACACCATCTTCGACTTCTCGGCTCGCGAGCTCAATGAGAAGTACCCAGCTTACTATCGTTATCGCCCAGTGAGCATCGCCAAGTGGCGTGACACCATCTTCGCTTCGCAAGAGCGTGTCAACGATATTGGCTTTATGTGCCCAATCATCGAGAACCACGATGAGCCACGTGGCGTGAGCTACTACTTACCACGTCACGCTCAAAACGCTGATGGTGCGAAGGCTTTCGGTGCTGTTAATGTCCTGTTACGCGGCCTGCCATTTATCTACCAAGGCCAAGAGATCGGCATGACCAACACCCGCTTCAACTCCATTTATGAGTTTGATGACGTCAACGCTAAGGACAACTACAAGTCCGCTTTAGAGGGTGGTTTAACCCCATCCCAAGCTTTAGAGGTCTTAAACGTTGAGTCGCGCGATAACGCTCGTACTCCAATGTTGTGGAGCAGCGAGAAGAACGCCGGTTTCTCTAGCGCCCCTATCACTTGGCTGAAGGTACACCAAGATTACCAAACCTTAAACGTCGCTGCCCAAAAGGATGACGAGAACTCGGTACTGTCCTTCTACAAGCAGTTAATCGCTTTAAAGAAGAACCCACAGTACAAAGAGATCTTAACCTACGGCAAGTTCAAGGCCTTAGATCCTGTTGCTGAATACGTGGTGCCATTTGCCCGCGAGTTAGACGGCAAAATGATTTACGTCATCGCCAACTTCGAGGATACCGAGGTGTCCTACGGAGTGAACGCTGACTCCAAGATCCTCCTCTCCTCAAAGGAGGTGCAATTGCAAGACGGTCGAGTCACCATTCCAGCAGTTTCCTGCGTGGTAATCGAGCTATAAGTCTTGTACTCGCTACCGCTTAAGAAAGCCTAGGGACACCAAGAGACCTAGGCCAACTTAAGAGGTGGCACCACCAAGTCCCAATCATTCCTCACGGTTGGGGCTTGGTTGAGAGCAGGTCATCTCCACCATGGCCGCTCATCACACTGTTCGTTACTTGTTGCAAACTGACAGGCAAGTGGCTCAAGGCAGAGCTAACTCTATTTCTACTAGCTCTACCTCAGAGCCCCTAACCCAAGTTGGCTCCTTGTGTTGAGGCCCTACACCTCTTGCCTGCCCTAGTGTCTTCATGGAGTAATCGAAGTACAGGTGATCGCCTTCGGCTACCAAGCGGCGCTGCAAACGGCGCAGCGAGCTGCACGTGTAGCGCAGCTTGGCAGCCTAGGCAAACACCTTACATTGCACCCCTTGAGGCACAGGAGAAAGCTATGTTATTCCCAAAACTTGCAAACAATCCTAACAAGGATCCTAACATCGGTTTTGTGGAGAAATTCGCCTATGGTATGGGCGACTTCGCTTCACAGATGCTCTATACCCCAACGGGCTCCATCCTCATCTACTACTACACTGAGGTGGTGAACGTTAACATTGCTATCGTTGCTTCGATCATGTTAGCTTCCCGTTTCTTAGACGGCTTCTCTGATCTGTGCGTTGGTTATCTCATCGAGAACACCAAGAGCCCTTACGGTAAGGCTCGTGCATGGCTCATTCGCATGCTGATCCCATTCTTCATCGCCATGGTGGCCCTGTTCTCGGTTCCTCCAGGGATGAGCGATTTCTTGAAGTACGTCTACATCTTCGTGTCGTATAACTTCGCTATCACCGTGGTGTACACCGCCATCAACCTGCCTTACGGTTCGATGACCACCACCATGACTCAGGACAGCTACCAACGTTCGATCATCGTTATCTACCGTATGCTCTTAGCTACCGCCGGTAACACCTTAACCATGATCGTGACCTTACCAATGGTAGAGTTCTTTGGCGGCGACCAGATGGCTTGGACTACCACCTTCATCATCTTAGCCCTCGTTGCTTGCGTCTGCTTCTTCTTTACCTTTGTTTGCTGCCACGAGCGTTGCGCTTCGCCAGCTCCAGAGAAGAACGACCTCAAGACCACCTTACGTGTTATCAAGGGCCTGTTCCACAACAAGTTCTGGCTCATGCTGACCTTAGCCATGGTCACCATCTTCTCGGCTGACGTGGTCTTCGGCACTGCAAACACTTACTACTGCCGTTACTTCTTAGACAATCCAAACCACGTTGGTACTTTCGCTGCCATCATGAACATCTTCAAGATTGGTTCCATGATCATCCTGTTACCAATCATGCTGCGCCGCTATGGTAAGCGTAATGCCTTAGTGTTGGCCTCGGCTATCATCTTCTGTGCTCTGTTAGCCCGTTTCATCGATCCAAACAATGCCACCGTGGCTTTCGTTGCCGCAGCATTCTTTGGTTTCGGTCAAGGCTTCACCTACGCTTGCTTATTCGCCATGCTGCCTGACTGCGTGGAGTACGGTGAGTACATTGACCACGAGCGTCACGAAGGCTTAGTGTACGCCGGTGCCTCCTTCGGTATGAAGTTAGCCGCTGGTTTAGGTGCTGTGTTAGCCTCCATCACCATGCAGATTGGTGGCTACATCAACAACGCTCCAGAGCAAACTCCAGAAGCTATGAGCGCTATTCTGTTAGCTTGCACCGTGGTTCCAGCAGTACTGTACATCTTAGGCATCCTCTCCGTGCTCGGTTACAAGTTAGATAAGCTCTACCCAAGCATCGTGAAGGAGCTCCAAGCTCGTCACCTCCAAGACAAGAAAGATGACGCTGCTGCCCCTGTAGAGGCCAAGACTGAATAATCGCCCCACGACGAGCGATCATCGATCAACTCATAACTAAACAAAAGCTACAGTGTCTGAATCCGCTTCCTACTTAGAACAGAGGAAACCGGCACTACTAAAAGGGGGTGTGCTAAGCTCCACGCACGGCACGCCCTCTTTTCATAGGTAGCAAGTAGATAGACCCTAGCGCTTTTGCCTAGCTCTCTGGTTTCTGGCACTTGGCTCTCCGGCTCTCCGGCTCTCCGGCTCAATCCTCAAATCAAGAGCACACCAGAGTTCTCCAGAGCTCAACCCAAGAGCTTTAGGCTTTGTCTACTTTTTTATCTAATTGTCTTGTCTCGCGCGCACCACGGTACTGCTTACCATTCTCTGCCTCCTCAGCACTCAAGCAGTACTAGAGTGCAGTGTTGCTTTGTAAGGAGATTGCTATGGAGCAAAAATGGTGGCACGGTAAGGTCGCTTATCAGATCTACCCAAAGTCTTTCTGTGACTCTAATGGTGACGGCGTGGGTGATCTGCGCGGCATCATCTCAAAGCTTGATTACCTCCAAGCTTTAGGTGTGGATATTGTGTGGCTCTCGCCTATCTATCCATCTCCTTTCATCGACCAAGGCTATGACATCGCCGATTACGTCAACATCGCTCCTGTCTTTGGCAACTTAGATGACTTCGATGAGTTAGTCGCTGAAGCTAAAAAGCGCAACATCGATATCGTGATGGACTTGGTGGCCAACCACTGCTCAAGCGAGCACGAGTGGTTCAAGAAGGCTTGCGCTGACCTCAACAGCGAAGAGGCTGGCTACTTCTACTTTGTGAAGGGCAAGGATGGCAAGGTGCCTAACAACCTGCGCTCGTACTTCGGTGGCTCGGTGTGGGAACCGGTACCAGGTCACGAGGGTGAGGACATCTACTACAGCCACTACTTTGCTAAAGCCCAACCAGACCTCAACTGGAACAACCCGAAGCTGCGTGAGCAGGTTTTCAACCTCGTCAACTTCTGGATTGACCGTGGTGTTAAGGGCTTCCGCGTTGATGCCATTCTCTCCATCGTCAAGGACTTAAGCTTCCCAGATCTCCCAGCTGACGATACTGATGGTATGTGCCATGCCGCTAAGATGAACGCCAAACTCTTAGATCGCATTGGCCCTTACTTAACTGAGCTGCGCGACAAGACCTTTAAGCGCGCTAATTGCTTTACTGTAGGTGAGGTGTTGACTGTGACCACCGACAGCGTCAGCAAGTTTGCTGGCCCTGATGGTTACTTCTCCACCTTATTCGACCTCTCCTGCCGCGAGAAGATTGAGGCTTTCCCTCACTATCGTGAGTACCCAACCTTAAGCCCAGATGACTTTGCTGAGTGTGTGTTCAACACCCAAGAGCTCTACCAAAAGGTTGATGCCTTTGTCGCTCCAATCATCGAAAACCACGATGAGCCACGCGGCGTCAGCTACTACATGCCAGAGTATCTGCAAAACCAAGTTGGTGCTAAGACTATCGCCACTGTGTTGATGTTCTTACGCGGCATCCCATTCATCTACCAAGGCCAAGAAATTGGTATGACCAACACCAAGTTTGCCTCGATTGATGAGTTTGATGACATTTTCGCCAAGAGCGAATACCAAGACCTGATTGAGCATGGCTACTCTGATGCTGAGGCTGTGGCATGTTGTGCCCGCCATGGTCGTGACAACGCCCGCACCCCAATGCTGTGGGATGATAGCGACAATGCTGGCTTTACCACCGGCAAGCCATGGTTACGTGTCCACCAAGACTACAAGACCTTGAACGTAAAGAGCCAATTTGGTGTCCCTGGTTCGACCTTTAGCTACTACCAACAGCTGATCAAGCTGCGTAAGAGCGAGGAGTACGGCCCAATCTTCACCTATGGCCGCTTTGATCGTCTCAACATCGCCAAGGGCGTGATTGCCTACACCCGCAGCTGCGACAAGTGCCACCAGAAGATCGTCATCATCGCCAACACCAACCAAGAAGAGCTGCGCTACAGCTTAGGTGATCAGGCTGCTAACGCTAAGGTATTAATCAGCGCTAATAGTGCTGTTTTATGCGCCGACGGCACTGTGGTCTTAGGCTGCGGTGGTGCTATCGTCGTCGCTCTCTAGCGTCAGTCCCTATCCAAACCAGAGCTACCACCAAGCCCCTTAAGCCTCTAGCGCAGGCTTGGTGGTAGCCATCCCACCGAATGCTGCTGCCTATACAGGTAGCGCATAGACAGTGGCTGATGCCGATCATGAGCATCAGTCGTTGTCGCTAACCTCGTAATGCATAGGCTGGCTCCAGCCGGTCTATGCTCTTAAGCAGCATTGTCCCACTGCCCCACCTACTCACTCTTTCCGCCTCTTCCTCTTCGTCCTTTCCGCCTCTTTCTCTTCTACTCCTCTACTCTTCTTCTTGAGCCTAGAAGCGGTGTAAGTGCTTAAAGATGACCTCAGGAATAAGCTTGGTAACGCCCATGATGTAGCGCCACAACCACATGGTGTACAGCACGCTTCTACCGCGCTTAGCGGCACGTACAATATCGCGTGCCACCACCTCTGGCTGAGCGCTGATGTATGGCGGCAGCTTGCGCCCTGCTACCATCTTGGTGAGCACATAGCCTGGCAGTACCGTGAGTACCTGCACTTTGCCATGGCTCTCATGAGTTAAACGCACCCTTAAGCCCGATAGATAAGCGGTAAGACCTGCTTTAGCGGCACCATAGTAGTAATTGGAACAGCGACCGCGCTCACCTGCCACTGAGCTGATGACAATGAGCTTGCCGGCCTTACGCGTGCTAAAGTAGTTAGCAATTGGTGCCAGCACCCGCACAAGGCCGGTAAAGTTGCTCTCTAAGATCAGCTCACCTACTGCTGCATTCTGCTGTGCCTCAAGCTGTGGTCCTAAATAGCCAACCGCACAGAGCACTACATCGACATCCTGCACAAAGGCAGGCGCAACGCGTACTGCATCTGCATATGGCTGTACTAGCCACACGACCTCACGGCAAGCCTCACTCTCTGCATCAAAGCTCAGCTCCTCGGAAGTAGCATTGCCCGCAACCGTTAGATCGGTGCTCTGCTGTAATGCAGGAGGCAGCAGACGCTGCCAAAAGCGCGCTTGGGCAACGGCATCTTGGGTGGAGTCGTAGTAGGAAAAGGTCACCGGCAGCTGTGTTTGGTGGGCAAGCGTAGCTGCTTGCACTGCCAGCTTGCTGAGGTTACGGCCAGCTAAATGAAAGCTGTACTCACCTTGCTTGGCAAACTCGATAATGGTTGCTTGGGCGATCTCCGAGGTCGCGCCAAGAATGACCATGCGCTGCGGTCTGTCTTGAGATAAGGTATGCTTATGCGGCATGATAGCAATAGGTAACTGTAGTTAGCTGTGGTTAGCTATTGTGATTTTGGTAGTGGTAGTAACGTGGTAACAGGAGGACGACCAAACAATGGGGATTCTTTTTGCTTTTGGCTCGGCCTTCTTCTCGGGAATTACCGCTATTTTAGCCAAATGTGGCATCGCCAAGACTGACTCCACCGTAGCCACCGCCATCAGAACTGTGGTCGTGCTGCTATTTGCGTGGCTCATGGTCTTTATCGTAGGCTCCGAGGGAACCATTACCTCGCTGTCAGCGCACACTTGGATCTTTTTGATCTTATCTGGCTTAGCTACTGGCGCCCGTAGCAGCACCAACACCGGCATCAGCAGCAGCAACAGCAGCAGCAGCAGCATGTGGTTGGTATATGCCCTACTCTCCGCTGTCTTTGCAGCGCTGACTGCGATTTTAGGCAAGATCG
>CALXYZ010000154.1 GCA_944393075.1 uncultured Anaerobiospirillum sp.
CAATACTTTATCCAAACATGCGACCTTATCCCCACTCTCACGAGTGGGGTATTGGTCGCTATAAGTCAGATAAAAGTGGTCGAGGCGTCGTGGAACACGGCCTGCAGACCATTGAGCTCTAAGGCACGCACTACTTCCTCTACGGTGCGGTCGTCGTTGACGTGCCACTGCTCTAAGTATTTACCCTTGTGGGCATAGCCACCTGGCTCGGTTGAGCTCTGGGCCGACACGGCCGTAATGCCGTATGGAATGATCATGTCACGGAACTGAGCACTCTCGCGAGTGGAGATGGTAAGGTCAAGCTCGTTGTCGAAGATACGCCAAGCTGCAATCAGCTGTACTAATTGGGCATCGCTCACTGGCAAATGAGGCTCATAGCCACCAGCTGCTGGACGCAGACGAGGGAAGGACACCGACAAACGAGTCTTCCAGTAATGCTCTCGCATATACAGCACATGCATAGCAAGAGCGCAGCAGTCAACACGCCAGTCGTATAAGCCTAATAAGGCACCAATACCGACCTTGTCAATACCAGCTTGACCTAAGCGGTCTGGGGTCTCCATGCGATAGCGCATGTCCATCTTCTTGCCAGCTAAGTGCACTGCCTTGTATGTAGCAGGGTGGTAAGTCTCTTGGTAGACCGAGACGGCATCTAAGCCCATGGTTTTGAGCTCAGCATAGTCCTCAGTATCAAGTGGCTGCACTTCCATTTGCAGGTAAGCTGCATATGGCTTGACGATTGGCAGCACCTGTCTGAAGTAATCCATACCACCACGACGCTCGCTCTCACCAGTAACGAGCAAGATGTTCTGGAAGCCTAACTTTTGAATAGCCTCGCACTCTTCTTTGATCTCATCTAAGGTGAGCACAGTGCGCGAGAACTTATTCATAGCCGAAAAACCGCAGTAAGCGCACTTATTGGTGCACAGATTGGTCAGGTACAGAGGTACGTACATATTGACCGTGCGACCAAAGCGCTTGCGTGTAAGCTGCATCGAGCGCATCACCATATCTTTGAGGTAATGTTTGCGTGCGTTCTCGCTAATTAAGGCCGCAAAATCACCAACATCAAGAGGGGTATTCTTGCTTAAAGCACGCTCGACATCAGCATCAGTGCGGCTTTCCACCACCTCTTTAAACTTATCGACATCGACCTTAGAGATCTCATCAAAAAAGCTCATAAACCCTCCTCAGGGCCATACACTTTAAGCACAATTCACTGTCACTGCTACCCCACCTGCATTAGCGCAGGTGGGCTTACCACTCACCAAAGTCCAATACCTCACGATTCCAAGCACGCTTGGGAGCTTTGGCTATTAGGCTCTTGGGCTCTTGGACTCTTGGCTCTTGGGGATGCGCACCACGCTCACACCCACGCATAACAGATAGCTGCTAGCCGTTAGCAGATAGCAGATAGCGGTGGCGTGGACGTAGTGGGGTATAGGTTATTGCAGCGAGCTTAAGAATTGCTCCATTGGCGAGGTGGCTTTAGCGGTGTCATATTGGGCAGCAAGGCCGGCCTCGTAACCTAAACGACCTGCCTCTACGGCGGCCTTAAAGGCATAAGACATGGTAATTGGGTCGCCTGCAGCAGCAATGGCAGTATTGACCATCACCGCAGCAGCTCCTAACTCTAAGGACTTAGCAGCCTCAGATGGAGCACCAATACCAGCATCCACGATCACTGGGCAACGGCACTCTTTGATGATCAGCTTTAAGAAAGGCTCAGTCTCTAAGCCCTTAGCAGAACCAATTGGGCTACCTAAAGGCATCACAGCACTGACACCTAACTCCTCTAAAGCCTTGCATAAGCACAGATCGGCTTGGCAGTAAGCAAAGACCTTAAAGCCTTGGCTAACTAATTCCTTACAAGCATTGTAGGTCTCGATAGTGTCTGGTAAGAGGTACTTTTGATCTGGGTGGACTTCGACCTTGATCCAGTCAGTACCTAAAGCTTCGCGCGAGAGGTTAGCAGCAAACACTGCTTCCTTAGCATTGCGGGCACCGGAGGTGTTAGGCATCAGAGTAATGCCTAATTCCTTTAAAGGACGCACAATCTCATCGGTACCGTGCTTAATGTCGACTCGCTTGACGGCCATAGTCGCAATCTGTGCACCAGAGGCCTTAATCGACTGCTGTAAGATCTCACCAGAGGCATACTTACCAGTACCAACAATCAGGCGCGAATCAAACTCCTGACCTGCTAACACCAACTTTTCCATAACTAAACATCGACGCGTTACTGTAGACAGATACCAAGCAGACTCGCGCGCCGCTCCTTATTTGGTTAAATACAAAACAAACAAAACCTGTAATGAGGCGCTAAGCGCTGCACTGAGCTGTACTCAACTCAGCCAAGCCAAGCCAAGCCAAGCGCAGCACAGCACAGTGCAGTGCAGTGCAGCTATGCCCTGCACTGCACTGTCAAGCCATGTTCTACCAAGCCTAAATACGCTTGGCTTGGCTTATCTTGGCTTAGGCTTAGCCGCCAGCCACTAAGCTAAAGATGTCGACCTTATCTTGTGGCTCTAATGTTCTTTGCGCAAAGGTGCTCTTTGGCACAATGCTATCGTTGATAGCCACAGCCGTACCTTCTTGTGGCACCTTGAGCTTTGCTAACAGCTCAGCTACCGTGGTGGTAGTCTCAAGCTCAGTGCGCTCACCATTGACCTCAATGATCATCCTGGGCGTCTCCATTCTTCTAAATCTGGCTGCACACTGGGCACGAGCTGTCGCGCTGCAGTGCGAGGTGTTGAATCTTCAGGTGCTGCAAGTCATAACGCAGCACCTTGCCAAACATCTCTTTGTTACCTAACAAATACTCAAGGGCCATATGGGCCACTAAAGATGAGGCGCTTGCGGCAATTGGGCCTGTGATACCGACCTTGGTGTTGATGCTATCCCCATGCGTCAAGCACTGATAACAGCCGTATTGCTCAACAAAGCTCTGATCGCTATAAGCAAAGATCGCAAGTAAGGCGGTATAGCTAGAGACGGCTCCTGAGATCAGATCACAGTGATGCTCTAAACAGAGCTTGGAGATCTTATGCCTGCTCTCAGCGTTGTCGCTTAAATCCATGACCACATCGAGACCATCGACAAATGCGGCAAAGCTCTCCTCGTCAACCTTGAGGTTAAAAGCCTCAATGGTGGTGTAGCGATTACGGGCTTCAATCTCACGGCTAGCAGCAATGATCTTAAGCTCACTAGTCAGCGCATCACGCTCAGTAAACAAGAGCTGACGGTGCAGATTTGACAACGACACTGCATCAAAGTCAGCAAGGCGCAAAAAGCCAACACCAGCGTTACTTAACAGTAGGCTACACACTCCACCTAAACCACCGACACCAATAATGCCGATTTTCTTTTGAGCAAGCAGACTCTGCTTCCCATGGTAGAGAGGCAGCATCTCCTGCCGCGCATAGCGCTGCGTTTGCAGTATTTCTTGCTCATTGACGTGCTCTGTATGTTCGGCCATGTCTTCCTATGCATATACCTGAAACTACAATACAGCCGCCACCACGAGCCAGTACGACTTAGCAGCCCGTGGTCACGGCGCCCGCCCCAAGAACCAAGATCCAAGATCCAATACTCAAGCTACTCGCTTAGATCGAGGATCGAAGATCGAGGATCGAGGATCCTAGGGTTGGTGTAGACACTTGCTCTTTTAGTAGAGCAGTGGCGATGGAGCTGGTTGCTCCTGCTCGTCTTGGCGTTCATGCCAGTGAGCAGGCTGTTGACCAAAGAGCTCAGATGGGCCGGTACGGCAGATAGCAATCCACTTTTGGGCCTCAACGCTTGGATCTTGAGCCTCAGTAATGGCAGTCACCACAGCGATGGTGTCGATGCCCTGATCTAAGATCTCCTTGGTGTTTTGCAGCTTGATGCCACCAATAGCCACAGTTGGGACTACACCCTTTAACATGCGAGCTTGCAGGCCCATCTTCTCAATGCCTTGAGGCTGCGATGGCATCTTCTTGGTCTTGGTTGGGAAAACGTGACCGATGGCGATGTAAGAAGGCTGTAAGGTCAGAGCCTTGCACAGCTCAAACACACCGTGGGTGGAGACACCTAAGCGCAGCTTAGCCTTGGCGATAAACTCCAGATCAGCCTCACGCAAGTCTTCCATACCTAAGTGCACACCATAAGCACCGAACTTAGCTGCTAATTTGTAGTGATCGTCGATAAAGACACGGGCACGGTAGGTTCTACCTAAGAAGCAAGCACGACGGATTTCTTCAACTAAATGAGTGTTGCTCTCATCGTCGACCACGTCAGTCTTGATACGCAGCTGCACGGTCTTTACACCTACAGCTAACATTCTCTCGACCCAAGCGGCGCTATCGACCACAGGGTAGATACCTAAGTTGAATGGGCACTTAGGGAATGGGCCAGCATTTTGTGGAAAATTCTCTTCCATAATGCGTGGCATATACTCAAGGTCGTAGCTCAATGGAGCATGGGAGATTGGAGGACGCTTGTGGTTTACCTCCACCTGAGGGTTAAAGATACCGCGGGTGACATATGCCTTAGCGAGCACAGCAGCATCGTGAGCAGCATAGCCACAGGCTAACAGTGCTGCAAAAGCAGAGGATAAAGCACAGCCACCACCATGAGAACCTAAGCCCTCACGCTTTTCGTGCTCTAAGACAAAGGCATGGCTGCCGTTTTTGAAAACGTCAACTGCATCTAAGGAGGCGACATTGTGACCCCCCTTGAGCAGCACACTCTTAGCCCCTAGCTTGATGAACTCGTCACAAAGCTTAAAGACACCGCCACGAGCAAAAATCTCGGACTCATCCCAACCAGCTAGCTCTAAAGCCTCTGGGAGGTTTGGAGTAAAGACGGTGGTGTGACGGAGGATCTCTTTTAAGTTGCCCTTGATATCAACGCTATCTAAGTTACCGGCGGTAGCAGTGAGCACAGGATCCCACACTACAGGCACCCCCTTAAGAGGGCCGGCCAAGCAATCTAAGATGCAATCTAAGATCTTTTGGCTGGTGACAAGACCGATCTTGACGGCACTGATCTTTTCTTTCCAATCGTGAACAGCAAGATTAAGGCTCTCTTTGAAGATCTCAATGGAGGTAGCCTCTACACAGGTCACGCGATTTAAGCTTTGGCAGGTCAGGGCAGTCACAGCAGGCAAACCCCAAGCTCCTATATCATGTACCGAAATCATGTCGGCCGTGACACCAGCACCACCGCCCGAATCTACACCTGCAATCACCAATACTAATGGGCGTTCTTGCATCTTATTTTGCTCAGCCATCGACTGTAAACCTCAATCTATGCCATCTATGCTGTCTATGCTGTCTATGCCATCCCTTGCCCTCTGATACTGAGGGCACGTACGTGCTTGTAGCACTTGAAGCACTTGAAGCACTGAAAGCATGTTTCGACTTTTTATGCCTTGTTTGCCTGCTATAACTGCTAGGCTGTCACCGCTACTACGGCAGCCATGTCTATTGCTGCAGAGCTACCGTTGCGTTGTGGATTTACCCACGCAGCAACACGTAACAACGCGCTGCAATACGCTGCAATACACTGCAACAATCAAACACATTGCACCAAATGATCACAGTGCCACTCACTTACAGCAAACAAAATCCAAAGCTAATATAGCTTAGAGTTGGCACTGCTCGCAGCACATACCACCGAGAATTGTCGTCGGTGATGCATTTAATGCCACAAGCAAGGCCGCCACTGTAGTACACACACAATAAACTATTACGCATCTATTTTTGTTTGTTTGTGTGTGCTACAAGAGCTACTCTGCTTTGCTCTAAGTTCCAGTACACTGATAATGCTACTTAGTACCGTACTTGCTTTGTAAGCGGCGGTTGAGTCGAATTGGGCAGAAACGTGGACCGCACATCGAGCAGAACGAAGCCTCGTGAGCGCAGTCCTCTTCATCCATTTGCGAATGCCACACTTCATAGGCGTGCTCGGGGTCAAAGCTCAGTGCAAATTGGTCGTACCAGCGGAAGGTCGCACGAGCACGGCTCATAGCATGGTCGATCTTGTAGGCTTGCTTGAGACCCTTTGCCAGATCAGCGGAGTGAGCGGCAATCTTGTAGGTGATAAGACCTTGCTTCACGTCCTCAGCAGTAGGCAGAGCTAAGTGTTCTGATGGGGTTACATAACAAAGCATAGCGGTACCGTGCATACCGATGGTGGTACCACCAATAGCCGAAGTGATGTGATCAAAACCAGCACCCACGTCGGTGACTAATGGTCCTAAGGTATAGAAAGGAGCACCGTGGCAGTACTCTTCCTCAAGACGCTGATTTTCCTCAACACGATCTAAAGGCACGTGACCAGGGCCCTCGATAAAACACTGCACACCGGCCTCACGGCAGCGCAGAGCAAGCTTACCGATGTTTCTAAGCTCACCATATTGAGCCTCATCACAGGCATCGTAGATAGCGCCAGGACGCAGACCATCACCTAAGGATAAAGCCACGTCGTACTTGCGGCAGATCTCTAAGAGCTCTTCAAAATTTGCGTAGGCAAGGTTTTCGGCATCGTGCTGCATCATGTAGGAGGCCATGATGGCACCACCACGAGAAACAATCCCCATGAGACGGCGGGCAGCATGAGGCAACAGATCTAAAGTCAAGCCAGCGTGGATGGTAAAGTAGTCCACCCCCTGCTCGGCTTGATCAATGATGACGCCCTTAAACACATCCCACGATAAGGCATTGGCATCACCACCAACGCGATCTAAAGCCTCGTACATAGGCACAGTACCAATAGGCACTGGGCTAGCACGTAAGATAGCGTTGCGCAGCTCCATTAAAGATGGCAGACCGGTAGATAAGTCCATGACGGTATCAGCACCATACTTTAAGGAGAGCTTGAGCTTGGCAATTTCCTCATCTACACCCGACGAGATAGCAGAAGCGCCGATGTTGGCGTTGACCTTTGTGAGAAACTTTTTACCGATAATCATCGGCTCACACTCAAGGTGGTGGTGGTTGCAAGGAATCACAGCATAACCTGCGGCCACTTCATTGCGAACCATCTCTGGAGTCACTAAAAGGTGGTTACGGCTTAAGGTCACAAGCTTGTCTAAGAACTCAGCGCCCTCATCAGAGCCAAACTTGTCGGCAAAGTCACGCTTATCGACAATCTTTTCGACAAAGCAAGCCGACTCACGCAGAGCCACATACTCCATTTCTTTAGTGATCACACCTTCCTTGGCGTACTCAAGCTGAGTCTTAGGAGTAGAGCCACGCTCGGCATAGAAAGGAGCACGAACTAAAGGACGTTGTGCGACTGTGGTGTCTCCATCCACATCAACGTTATAGCGCAGAATCTGATCACCATTGCTTAAGGTTAGCTTATGGTATGGCACCTTAATGCTATCGTCAGCGGCATCAGCAAAGGTAACCTGCACACTCTCAGTCACAGGACGAGGTGCTTGTTTCTTAGGAGCAGCGGCTGCATTGAGCTTGGCAGCACGATGTGCAGCTTTAGCAGCAGCAAGATCGGAGAAGTGGATCTTTGAGGTGGCTAAATCAGCGGCAGCGGCAGCGGCTGCGGCAGAGCCAGAAGCAGAGGCATCATCTTGTGGAGCTTGGTAAGCAAAATGTGAAAGATACAGCGGGTGATGGAGCATCGACAAATCCTAATCCTTAAGATAGAGCAAAGCGATAGCAATGGCTACCAGTCTTAGATTTACTTGTCGTGCCCTTGTAACAAGGCAGGAGATAGGCAGATGGAACTTTTCAGCAAAGCTCCTACGCCCATTGGCGGGGAAGAAAAGAATTGAGCCTGTTTTCCTGCGCAGAGATTATTCTTATCAGGTACGACGGATTCGGCATATTGCCATCTCAGCCTTGCGGCACTCCGACAAGCAGAGTCGATTATAGCCACATTTCTTTCGTGGCGACAAGACAATTTTAATCACCTCGCCTGTTTGGGACTTTTCAGGGCAAGGAGCAGGCTGTGAAGCCCGCCTTCTGCCCCGAATAGCAAAGCAAAGCGATCTTGGGCTGGCTGGGGCTGATGAGCATACCACAGCTTTATGCAGCCTTATGCTACTTTTCGCAACTTGTCCTTGGATAGCACCTTGCTTGTAGGCACCCGCATGTTTCTATTATTTGCTCTTGCCAAAACGCGAGTTCTGCGATTACTCTTACAAGAAAGTTAAGTTTGGCGCATGAGTGTCGCTAAACCTCAACAATAATCTTGCTGCTCAGTAATGCTTGTTCGTTTCCTTTGACTTGGACTTGGACTTGGACTTGGACTTGAACGTGGACGTGGACGTGGTGATTGTGAGCCCCAAAGCTCTCAAGATCGCCCCAAGAGATCCCCAAGTTTAGGTCAGTAAAACATGGCATTAGCTGGGCTTTTTTCGTTTTTAGAGGCTCAGAATCGCGCAAGATAGACTTGCGTCGTAGGTTGCATAGTTGTTGCATACCTGCCTTGTGGCTTGTGGAAGGGTGCCACAGAGCCCACTCGTTCAGGAGATGATAGGGCTGGCTCAAAAACAAATTCTTGCAGTTTTTTGAGAAAAAACACCACCACTTCCCTATTTTGTGAGCCGCTTCTTTGGATTCGGCCCTAATTTTTGCGTAATTGCTTTTACGCGCTGCTTAAGCACTTGAAATTCCAAGTTAATTTCTTTAAACAAACAGCTTATTTACGCCGTTTGTGCTCTTTA
>CALXYZ010000155.1 GCA_944393075.1 uncultured Anaerobiospirillum sp.
CGTTAGCAGGTACGGTCATAACAGGTTCAACTTGGGCTTAGCAAGCAACCGTACTGTAGGACAAAAGCATAGCCTATGTTTAGCGTATTTTAATTTTTAGAGGTTCCCGACTGAATAGCTGCTCAATCAGCACAAAGCTAAAAGTCGCGTCAGCGTAGTCCATGCGCTATAATGCGCCCGCACCACAAGCCAAAAAAAAAAATGGTTTGAGGTGCGGGCGCCGTTTTTTAGAACATTGAGGTGGGTGATGAGTGAAGTAGATCAGTTGGGTCAGTTGGGGCAGGATCAGGTTGTAGCTGCTGTTGCCGAGCAAGAGCTGAGTGCTCAGGCACGTATGGTACGTGATGCGCTCTTAGAGCGTGGTTTAGAGACGCCTTTAAAGGACAATGGTCTTACTCCAGCCCAAAAGCGCGAAAAGATCAGCGCTTGCATGCAGGAGATGATGGAGACTTTGGGCCTCGATCTTACTGACGATAGCCTCTACAAGACCCCATTCCGCGTTGGCAAGATGTATGTAGACGAGCTCTTCTCGGGCCTTGATTACCGCAACTTCCCAGAGATTACCGTGATCGAAAACAAGATGCAGGTAGACGAGATGATCAAGGTCAAGGACATCTCCTTTACCTCGATGTGTGAGCACCACTTTATGGTGATCGATGGCATGGCTAAGGTCGCCTACATGCCAAAGCAAAAGATCATTGGTCTTTCTAAGATCAACCGTATTGTGCGCTTCTTTGCGCAGCGCCCACAGGTGCAAGAGCGCCTAACGCAGCAGATCTTAGTGGCACTGCAAACGCTGCTAGAGACCAAGAATGTGGCTGTTACTATTACCGCTACGCACTATTGCGTCAAAGCTCGTGGCGTCCAAGACCCAACATCTTCCACCACCACCACAGCCTTGGGCGGTCACTTCAAGCTTAACCCATCGTCCCGCCACGAGTTCTTAACCGACTAACAAACTCACTGACTAAACAGGCTATGCTACCTTGCTATATTTAGCCTATGGAAGCTGGAGTAGAATAGCGGCGGTTGCAACCCACCAGCTAAGTAATAGCGGTTGCTGCTCTCTGGCAGGGGGGCGGGTGCTATAGCTAGCACCAGCGCTGAGGTAGGTAGGTGGTTGTTGCAGTCTATATGTTGATGTTTTCATAAGGAGACAGCGATGTCGCGTTATGACGATAACTACAAAGTGGCGCTGATAGTGCCGGTGTATAACGAAGAAGAGACTATTGCCACCTTTGTGGAGGTGGTTGAGCAAAAGCTGTCCTCCATCCTTGAGCACATCGAAATCGTTTTTATTGATGACGGCTCGAAAGACAACTCTGTGGCCATTATCGAAAAGCTAATGGTAGATGATTCCCGCCTCGCCCTCATCAAGCTCTCGCGTAACTTCGGTAAAGAGGCTGCCATGACCGCAGCTATCGACCTATGCGACGCTGACGCCATCATCCCTATCGATGTTGATCTGCAAGACCCACCAGATCTGATCTTAGACTTTGTGCGCATCTGGCGTACTGAGGATGTCGACACAGTCTTCGGTGTGCGTACTGACCGCTCGTCAGACTCCGAGACCAAGCGCGTGACCTCAGGCGGCTTCTACTATGTCTTTAATAAGCTCTCTAGCAAGGTCAAAATCCCTGAGAATGTCGGTGACTTCCGCCTCATTGACTCTAAGGTCATTATGACGGTGCGCAACTTAAACGAGAGTAACCGTTTTATGAAAGGCCTCTATGCTTGGCCTGGTTTTAAGAGCAAAGGCGTGCCATATGTGCGTCCAGAGCGCTCTGCTGGTACCACCAAGTGGAACTACTGGAAGTTATGGAACTTTGCTTTAGACGGCATTGTGTCCTTCTCCTCGCTGCCATTGCGCATTTGGTCGTACATCGGTGCTGGTATTGGTCTGCTTGCCTTTATCTACATGCTCTACATTATCATTGGTACCCTGATTAACGGTATTGATGTCCCTGGTTATGCTTCGATCATGTGTGTAGTGCTCTTTATCGGTAGCATTCAGCTCATCTCTATCGGCATTATTGGTGAGTACTTAGGCCGTGTTTCCGAGGAGGTCAAGCGCCGCCCAGTGTACGTGGTCTCCACCGTAAAAGGCGCCCTCAGCAATCGCCTGATCCAAGGCTATAACCGTACTCGAAGCGGCATCTACTTTAATGATGCTCAAGCTCAAGCTCAAGCTCAGGATCAGAATCAGGGTCAGTCTCAGGTACAAACCGAGGCGCAGGTTGAGAGAGCTGCCAAGGCTTCCTCTGCTGAAGCAAAGGATTAAGACACCTTAGCGTACCCCAGCGCGTGAGCTTGCTGAGAGCGCTGGAGCGTTGCGAAAAGTGGAAAAGGGGTGAGTATCTGCTTTTTCGTGGATACTCGCCCTTTCTTTTGCTAAAATCCCCGCGATTTTTGGTAATTCTTAGCAATTCTTAGCAATTCTTAGCAGGTGTTGGTGCGGGCGCAGATGCAGAAGCTGCGGGCTCAGGTGCGGGCGCTAAGCACGATTGCTAGGGGCGGTGAGAGACAGCTAGATTGCGAGACAGCGAGACAGCGAGAACGAGGATAAGGTCATGCGCATGGCGTTAGGCGTGGAGTATACGGGGTGGAAATATGCAGGCTTTCAGAGACAAAATCATTTGCCTGCGGTGCAAAACGAGCTAGAGCGTGCGCTCTCCATCATTGCGGACGAGAAAATTGAGATCAAGTGCGCCGGCCGCACTGACGCTGGTGTCAGCGCCACCGGTCAGGTGATTCACTTTGATGTACAAAAAGAGCGTCCTGATCGCGCTTGGCTGTTAGGTACCAACCGTTTCTTACCTGACGATATCGCTATTACTTGGGCTAAGCACGTTCCAGACGAGTTCCATGCGCGCTTCTCGGCTCGTGCCCGTCGCTACCGCTACATCCTGCAAAACACTGACTATCGTCCTGGCATTCTGCGCCAAGGCGTGTCGCTCTATCGCGGCGAGTATGACGTGCAGGCGATGGAAGATGCTGCGCAGATCATGTTAGGCGAAAACGACTTTGCGTCTTTTAAGTCCTCTCAAGACGAAAACCCTCATTCCATGCGCAACCTTCACTTTGTTAAAGTTATGCGTCGTGGTCGCTACATTATCTTTGATGTACAGGCTAATGCTTTCTTGCACCACATGGTGCGCAATATCGTGGGTTCGCTACTCTTAGTGGGCTCAGGTGAGCGTGATAAGGCTTGGCTTGAAGAGGTCTTCCGCGCCAAAAACCGCGACCTTGCAGGCCCAACCGCCCAAGCTGCAGGTCTATACCTCGTACACGTTACTTACGATGATCACTGGCAGCTGCCACAGCGCCCAGACGATATGGGGCCACTGTGGATTTAGGCTGCACCACTGCGCCGCCCCCAAACACAAGCGCCCAAGAAAGTCTGTGCTCCCTTGGGCGCTTGTGTTTGGTTTAGAGCAAGCTCGGCTCAGTTCAGCTCAGCAGCTGAGCTTAGCAGCTTAGCTAAAGAGCTAAGCTGCTAAGATGCTGGGCTTAGTTCCAGAGCTTGATCTTGTTGTGACCTACGGTGAGCTTCTCAAATGGGCCAACGTGGGTAGCCATCAGTGAACGAGGCTCGTCCTTGAGGTCTGTGTCGACCACAAGTGGGGAACCGTCGTGGTTCTCGTAGGCACAGGCGCTTAAGCGGGTTTCACCTAAGGCTACAGTATCAATGGCTTTGAATGTCAGATCCAGCATCTCTTGAGGGACATCGAGCTCAACTTGCAGACCATAGACATCGCGGTAGACCTTAAGCTTTGGATCGACTGTGCTTAAGACCATGTGCTCTTCGGCAGCAAAAGCTTCAGCGCCCTTTAAGTAGACGTTGTGGTTGATGTACACCGGATCTTTGATGAGCTTAAACTCTTCCACATCGTATGGAGCGGTGGCTCTAACCTTTTGGTGGTACTCATCAAACGAAGCACAGTGACCGTTGTAGAAAGCAGTACCGCATTTGGAGATAGGGTTCTTGCCCACCACGCCGCCTAAGAACACGTTACCATACACACGGTCATCGCCGGAATAGACCACAGCAAATCCAGTCACCTCAGTGGAGTGTGCTGCGTGATATGGGGTGGCGCGATCTAACACGTCGATGTGACGGGTAGTGCCAGCAAAGAGGTTGTTGACTAAGGCTGTGCCTTGAGCGACGTTATCGAAGTTATACTCAGAGGCAAAGATGTTGTTGTCAACAAGGCATGGGCCATGGGTCACTTCGATCATCAGATCGCGGTAGTTGTCGTAGTAGACGTTGTGCGAGACACGGGTGCCTTGAGCTTCCCAATCGAGCCAAGTACCAAGAGTACAGTCGTGGAATTCGTTGTGGTGAATTTGCACATCGATAGCAGCATGGAGCTTGATGCCAGCGATTTCGTGGCCGAAGAATTCATGCTTCATGGCAATGTTGTAGATGTGGTTGTGGTGGATGTTGGAGTTGATGCAACCCATGTGACCTACCACACCGTTTTGACCGCAGTCGTGCATGGTGCAGTGATGGATCTCATGAGAGCCAATCATCTCCATGCTCCAGCCACGCTTTAAGCCCTTAAACACGTCCTCAAGCTGGGTTTGGTAACCTGGTTTGTATCTGAAGCGCCAAGTCTCGTTATCACCAGTGGCGATTTCTTTACCTAGAGAGATGGCCGAGGTCTTAGCATCGTGCAGATTGCAGTACTCAATCACCCAGCCTTTTGACCAATAAGTATCGACCATACCGCGTTGTACGCCAGTAGGTGGAGCCCATTGGGTGGCAGCTTGGCAGATCTCAAAGCCGCTCACAGTAATGTAGTTGGTGTTGAGCTGCAATGGAGCAAAGCACGACTCACGCACATTGATCTCAATGCAGTGGGCGACGAGCTCAGACTCGGTGTAGTCGCCGAAGTGAGCGTAGATGGTGGTGGTGTTGGCTTGGTGATCGACTTCAGCAAACCACTGGAAGATAGTGTCCTCTGGGTGAGGAATGACTTCTTCGGTGCCATACCAGTCAGAGCAAGGGCCGGTATTGCGGACTAATGGGGTCTTAAGCTCTTCTATGCTAGAGGCCTCGTAGAGGGACTTGCCGTCGAAGTAGACATCACCAGTGTGCAGGGTGTTAGGCCATGGATCCATCAACCAATCGCCACGTAAGATTGTGTCGTATGGGTTGTAGTCACCAAATACAGCGTTATCTAACACTACCTTAAACAGAGGCACCGAAGCGCCTTCAATCTCGGCCTTAACCCAGCCACGGACAATCTCAGAGCCTTTGATCACCACCTTTTCGTTAGGAGCTGCCATGTAGGTGATGCGCTTGGTGTTAGAACTACCACCCCAGCGTGGGTGGACGCACTCGCGATAGATGCCGCCATGCACTAACACTGTGTCACCAGGTAAGGCCAATTGAGCGGCCTTGTTAATTGTGGCAAATGGACGCTCGGCGCTGCCGTCATTAAAGTCACATCCATTAGACTGACTGACATGAATCACACCCATGTCGAACTCCTCATGAAATTTATTTAGTAATTTGATCGCTGCCATAGCCAAAACTACAGCAATTGCCAACATGAAAAGTCTAATGCACAACAAAGCTACTACCAGTGGGCAAAGTGTAACGATGTGAGCATAGACAGTTCTTTGCGTGATTAAGGGGCTAGCGCTTCAACAATAACAACTGTCACCACGAACCCGTCTCTTTTTCCTTCACAGGCTTTATCTGTGAGAGGCTCATGGCGAATATGCTGAAGCTGAGGCTAAAGCAGAAAGGGCTAACTAAGTAAAGCACTAACACCCATCATGCCGGTGCTTGTGCTTAGAGCAAAAGCTAGCGCTAGCGCTAACGCTAACGCTAACGCTAGAACTAAAGTTAGAGCTAGAACTAAAGCTAGAGCTTAGATTAAAGCAAAGTCATCGCGCGCGAAGACTGGAGTGATCTCCAAAGGAGTCTTCACGGTGACGGTCTGACCACCATCGTAGACGGTGTTGGTGTGGATATCACGCCACTTAGCACCGGCTGGGAGGTAGACACTCTTTTCGCTTTGGCCGGCTTCGTACACAGGAGCAATCAGCAGGCTTGGGCCAAACATGTGCTGATCTTCATGGTCGTAGGTAGCCTTATCCTCTGGGAAGTCGTAGAACATTGGGCGAATCACAGGAGTACCCTTGGTGTGAGCCTGCTCCATGATCTCAGTGATGTATGGCTTGAGCTTGACGCGGTAGTCCATGTACTTCTTGCATATCTCGTACACGCGCTCGCCGTAGGAGTACACCTCGTTAGGGCCGCCCGAGCAGCAGTAAGCGCCGCCAGTAGTGCCCACTGGTTGCTGACGTGGCTCACGGTCGCCGTGAACGCGCATCACTGGGCAGAAGGTGCCCCACTCAAACCAGCGCGCAAAGACCTCACGATAAGCCTCGTCATCTGGGTTGCCACCATGGAAGCCACCAATATCGGTAGTCCACCAAGTAATACCAGCAAGCCCCATGTTGAGGCCAGCAGCGATCTGATTGCGCATCGAGGTGAAGGTGGTGCCGATATCACCAGACCACACCAAAGCGCCATACTTTTGCGAACCAGCCCAAGCGCAGCGCAAGAGATTGAGGATATTCTCCTGACCCTCTTTTTGCATACCCTCAAAGAAGGTCTTAGCGTACATTACTGGGAAGATGTTACCGATCTGGGCGTTAGAGCCCATGTGGTAGCGGAAGTGGTCGAAGTCGTAGACCTTGTACTCAGGCTCGGCTTCGTCTAACCAGAAGATGCGCACACCGCGATCGTAGTAGTTCTTCTTAGCAACATTCCACACAAACTCACGGGCTTGTGGATTGGTGGCATCGTAGTGGATGGTAGGGGCCATGAAGTCCATACCGCATTGCAGACCACGCTCGGTGCGGATGAGATAGCCGCGCTCGTTGAGCTCCTTAAAGTTGACTGACTTTTGCTCCACCGTAGGCCAAATCGAGACCATGAGCTCAATACCCATGTCCTTGAGTTCGCGAATCATGCCCTCAGGATCTGGCCAGTAGGTAGGATCGAAGTTCCAGTCGCCTTGGTGCTCCCAGTGGAAGAAGTCCACCACAATCACATCGATTGGCAGATTGCGCTTCTTGTACTCACGAGCCACGTTTAAGAGCTCATCTTGGGTGCAGTAACGTAACTTGCACTGCCAAAAGCCCATGGCGTAGTCAGGCATCATAGGCACAGTACCAGCAACCTTGGCGTATTGCTCTTCAATTTGAGCAGGGGTGTCGCCGGCGCAAATCCAGTAATCGAGCTTCTTGGTGGAGTAAGCCACCCACTCAGTGAGGTTACGAGCAAAAGTCACTTTACCGATGGCTGGGTTGTTCCACAGCATGCCGTAGCCCTGAGTGGAAATCATGAAAGGCACGGAGGCTTGCGAGTTACGCTGGGCTAATTCTAAGGTGCAGCCCTTGAGATTGAGGTATGGCTGTTGGTACTGGCCCATACCGTAGATGCGCTCATCAGCATTTGGTTCAAAGCGGGCAGTCAGCTGATAATCGCCACCACGATGAGGCATAAACTCACGTCCTAAGATCTCTAAAGCGCTTAAGTCCTTGGAGTGGCCATCGAGACGATTGCGCGCAAACTCCTCAAGCAACAGCTTGCCGGTAACAGCGTTGTAGAAGACCACCTTGCCGCCCGCAGTGATTTCGGCGCGGATCGAGCCATTAGTGATGGAGCCGCATGGCACCTCAATGTAGTGCTCACCTGGGAAGTTTGAGACTACAGTCTGCTTTTCACACCAAGTCTTGATCTCGCAGTGTGGGTTAGCAGCGCCAGCCGCCCACTCAGGTTCAACAGGCATGGTCAGAGCAAAGTCATCTTTGTCCATGTCATATCCCATCATCACTGCACGCACACGCAGTGCATTTGGGCCCCATGGCTCTACGCACAGAGTCTGACCTTCGAAATAGCGATAGAGCTTGCCATCTTTGGCTTCAACAATTCCAGCCATGATCCTTCCTCAAAAAAATCCTCATCATTTTTTCGGCAGTAGCAGTAGCAGCAGCAACAGTTACAGTAACAGTAACTGTCAAGCACAAGCGCATGCCAACAGCTGCGACACAGCGAAAAAGCAGGGACAAAGCACCAACGCAACTCCTCGCCTCCACGCCCAACAGCAGTACAGCAAGGTAAGACTGCAAGAGGGCAAGGGGTTACTAAATTGCGTGCGCGTGCACGAACTGATACTGCTGTCCTCAATCATTGCAGAAGCATGGTGTGCACTACGGCTCATATTTGTCGCCGCGTCTAGCGCTATAAGTGTAAGAGCAAATGAGCGTGCGATGAGAGTGCTCGTGCCCACTTTTGTTGTGAATTTTGATGACAGTCACTATTTGCCTTCCTCCATGCCTCAATAAGAGACGAGCTGAGGGCTCATACGGCTTGCCACAGCACTAAAAGCGTGAGCTCTAGGCAAAGAGCGACCCCCTGTTAGAATGCGCGCCACTACCGCTACCGCTATCACTATCGCTATCGCTGCCACGGCAGCAGTAGCGGTCATAGTCGCATTGACGCTGTCGGTGCCTAAGCGCAGATATTATAGGCCATAAGTGGCTGCGTAGAAGTGAGAGGACATGGATTACGCACGACATTCGGCCTTTTCAAAGAACAGGCATAAGCACCTCATAGAGAAGTCGATGTCATTACAG
>CALXYZ010000156.1 GCA_944393075.1 uncultured Anaerobiospirillum sp.
GGTTCCGCATACTACACGAAACCATGAGTGTAACAAGCCATCAAGACAGGTCAAAATTTATTGGATTAGGCACTAGGCATCATCTCACCCGCATCCTGCCAGTTAGGTGCGCTAATAGTCAGAAAGGCTAAAGCCTGTCAAAGTGCTTAAGCTGATTGTTTTGCAAAAAATTTCTGCAAAATTTGCATTGTTGTTTTGTGAATAACACTACAAAAATCGCTGATATATCTGCTATTTGCAAAGAAATTTACTGTTTTTTCTGCAAAAAGTTGCAAGTGTTTGTGTTGTTGTGCAAAAAGCTTCCTATAATAACCTCAAGTCCTGCAAGAAAAGCACAAGATCACTCCGCTAGGCTCCTTAATATGGATGCGATCATGTATGGCTCGAAGTGCTTCTTCAGGCAATTAGCTCGAATGCGCTAGCAGTTGCAGCCTATGTTCCTCCTCATGTTCAGCTCGCTGCTAGCACATATATTTTGGTTTGTGAGGTGTCAGATGGCAGTTCGTGCAGAAGAGCTCTCGTATTGTGGCAATGGCTATCAACTGTATGGCGTTGAAGAACAACGCTTAGTAGGCGGTCGTGCTGACGGTCTGCGCGTGCTAGAGGTCAAGAATGGTAAGGGCTTGCAGTTCACCATTGGCTTAGACCGTGGCTGTGGCATCATTCGTCTGTCCTATCGCAGCGTCAACTGCTCATTCCTCTCGGCCTCAGGCTTACGTCACCCTGCATACTACGAATACCAGAAAGGTGGCTTCTTACGTAACTTCCACGCCGGCTTCTTAACCACCGCAGGTATCTTCAACGTTGGTGTTGATAGCGTTGATGATGGTGAGGAGGTGTTCTTACACGGAGATTTGGACAACACTCCAGCCGAGCACTACAACGTCGACATCTGCGAGCAAGACGGTGGCTTTATTGTCATCAAGTGCTTTATTCCTGTAGAGCGCATTGGCTACCACAAGGTCATGATGACCCGTACCTACAAGGTTAGCCTCAGCGACAACTACTTCACTATTCACGATCATTTTGAGAATACTGGCTCTACTGAGTGCCCACTGATGGTTCTGTACCACATGAACATGGGCTACCCACTCTTAGACCAAGACAGCGAACTCTTTATCAACTCCGCTACTATCAAGCCACGTACTCAGATTGCCAAGGAAGATCACGCCCGCTGGAATATTATGGAGCGCCCAGAGCATAACTACGACGAGCGCTGCTACTACCACGACTTTGCTCAAAGCAAGGACGCCACTGCCGTGATTTTCCAAAAGAAGCACGATCTTGGCCTTGCTATTAGCTTTGATAGCAACAAGCTGCCATTCTTCTGCGAGTGGAAGCAGATGGGCTATCGTGACTATGCCTTAGGTTTAGAGCCAGGCAACAGCCACTGCGATGGCCGCGATAAGATGCGTGCTGAGGGCCACCTCAAGACCTTAAAGTTAGGCGAGTGCGAAGACTACGAGGTCAAAGTCTCCTTATTCGATGGCCGTGCTGCTTTTGATGCAATCAAGCAGAGCAAGGGCCCAGCCGCCAACGCCATGGACTTGAGCTAAAGCGACCATCGTGGCCACAACGCTCACCGTGCGAACGCTGTGTGCCACACAGAATCCACAAAACCTAAGTGGTGGCAAGCGAGTGCTTGCCGCCGCTAATCTTAGGCTGAGTGGAGAAAGAGCAAAGAGCAAAGAGCAAAGAACAAAGAATACAATTCTCTTTCCAAAAACACATCCGCAAAGCCCGAGAGGGCTAACTTGACTCCCAATCCTCAAAAAGGCTAGGTCTTCGGATCTGGCCTTTTTCGTCTTTTCACAAGATACAGCTTTGTGCATGGAACATAGCCATCAGTAGTCCTACAATGACGACAGCAGTAAACGAGTCGTAACCAATTATTGGGCTGCGAGTCTTGGCGAGTTTTGTAATGGTCGGTTAGAAAGGAGCGAAAAAATGCGTGGGCTTAAGGTAAGCGCGTTAGCTATGCTGGTAGCAGCTGCTATCAGCAGCTTAGACGTGGCAGTAGCTGCAGACTCAGATGTTTCAGCCGCAATAGAGTCTTCGTCATTGCAGATCAACCTGCAAAAGTTTTTCCCGCAGTATCGCACTGAGCCTAATCAGCAGATCTTGCAAGCCGATGTGACACGCACGTTTTCCAGCAAGGAAAATGAGATCTTTGGTGCGGCCAAGGGCGCTATCGGCTGCCTTTTTAGCGATGATGAGAACTGCTACCAAGCCGCAGTCGGCTTGGGTAGTAACCCCAACCTCAAAGCCGATGAGATCATGACTACCTTAAACGAAGGTCTCAGTGACGACCAAGCTCGATTCAACACTTTTGGCTCCTACATAGGCCGTATTGATGATCAAGCTCTGAAGATGATTAAGGCTGCGCGTCATGCCCATATCGACCTTAGCCGCAACTTCGACTATCTCAAAGACCAAATCAAGACCGGTGATGCCACCTCCTACGAGCTCTACAAGAAGGCTACTGATTTCAGAGTCAATCTGGATCTTATTAGAGCTAACCTCGATGCCTACGAAAATAGCTTAGGTGAGATGCAGCTGGCCTACAAACAGCTTGCAGCCAAGCAAACGGAAGTGAGTGCGGCACAGCGTGATTGCCGCAAGCAGCTCAGTCGCTTCTCTTATCGCGTGCAACATCTGCGCGACATTACTGAGACTTATCAGCAGGAGCATGATCTGCTCAATTTCGCCTCTCTGACGCAAGAGACACGTGAGGACGAGGGCTATAACCCTAACTTCCTCTATGCCCTGATGAACCAAGCTACTCAGGCCAGTAAGAAGCTTGCAGACGCAGTAGACAGCTATATGGCCAATGACGGGGTAAGCGATGCAGTGGCTGATACCGATACCGACGCCGCAGCCACAGACGCCACTGCGGTTGCTGTAAGCGTAGCTCCAGCGCTATCAGCAGCAGAGCTTCAAGAGCAGGTGCAGCAAGTGCAGGAACAGCAAAAGCAGCTGACACAGATGTCAAACGATGACCAAGAGCGCTTTGAGCAGATGCAGCAAGAGCTAGCCCTGCTTAAGCAAGACTCTGAGGAGATGCAAAAGCAGATCGCTTACTACCAAGCATCGATGCAGATCCTGCAAAACCAGCTGAAGACTGCTAATGAGTTGTTAGCTCAAGTGCAGAGCCAAAAGCAGCAGTTAGAGCAGCAAGACAGCTCTGCGGCTAATCAGCAAAAGCTGCAGGAGTATGAGCTGTATATTGCGCAATTAGAGCAAGACATTGAGCAGCTGCGTCAGTCTTATCTGGGCTATGCCGAGTGCACTAACACACTAAATATCGACGTTTAACAGTTGCCGCGAAATTCCCCATGCGTGAGCGTGGGGATGAAAGCGGCTGGTGTCGCACATTTTGATCATGTATAATACCCTCTAAGAACTCAGGAACGAGCTTTTTGCTCCTACCTGATGGGGGCATTGTGGACATGCCCGTAAGTACCCAGTAATGGGTGCTTACTAAAAGTGAGGCACCGACCTCACGAAACCTCGCACGTAAGTGCTTAGGTAGTTCATGCAGGGCAAGAAGACATAGGAGTGTGGTCAAGGGCAAGGGCAATGACCCAAGGCAATTACCAAAGGCAGGTACGGGATGAAAGAGGTGAGGCCCCAAGAGCTCAAAGAGCGCAATGGGCCAGCCTTAGGGGACACAGCCCCGCCGAAGCGAGGCTTAGAACGACCTAGTAAAGTTTCCCTTGCTATGCCAAAACGAAAGCTAAGCCATACTTGTGGCTGTTAGCGTTGGGTTTAGAGTCTTGCGACCTTTTCCCACAGTTTTTTCAAGTACTGCTTGATGGAGTAGGCCTTCACAGCCAGAGCACAGATGATCCCTGCGACTGTCATAAGTCGCTGAGCATCAATACAGCTACCCAGCAGACAGAACAACAGGAACAGCACCGTGAGGCGCAAAACGCCCAAGTACCACCACCAGAAGCTGTACTTAGCAGTGTGTGCTTCGCCCTTGTCGTTCTTGTCGAAGGCCCATATAACGATCACAGCGATATCAACGATAAGCTCGATCGCACCAGTAGGAGACTGCAGCAGCTGTTGCAGCCATTCTCCTGTAAACAAAAACGACCACGTTCCAGTCTCGCCCTGTATGACAGCATTGCTTGCGTCGCTCATCGCATTTGCAAAGCAAACGTCGCCACCCGTTAAGCCGAAAACCAGAACAGGACTCACAAGAGCCACTCGCATGGCTAGACTAGCCATAATATCCCCATATAATCAGGGTTAATGTTTTGGCTTTCTAGTTGCGATTGGTTGCTAGCTCAAGGGCAACTAAAAAGCCGCCTGTGCTAGCCAACTTGTTGAGTTTTTTCGGGTTACTGCGTGATAGAATGACTCTATCTAGAGGTTTGTAGATAGGTCACCCCTATCCTGTGTAGCCCATAAGAATATCCTCAACAAGGAGGTTCTTCTGAGCCGCAAGCTTTACGTCTAAGTGCGCAAATACAAAGACCTGTTTGCAGCTCAGGGGCTCACATACACACCTAACCTCTCACCAGCATGATCACGTAGATCTGCAAATCCTCCTTGCCCTCCAAGAATTAAGTTCACTCCTCATTACTCTCCACCGCTGCAAACGTAGCTTCACATCACCACATCACCACATCCGCACAACAGTCTGAGTCCCTGTCTGAAAAAATTTAAAATTCCTTTTGGGGTGCAATGCCGCAATGCGTTTGGCTTTGCGTGAATTTTTCGTAAGACTTTTGTGTATCTCTTACGATTAATTGCCAATTTTGTGAGCTAAGGCTTATTTATCGCTCTTTGAGTTCTTTATAATACTTTTATGTAAGCGTTAGGTAAAAGTTAGCGAAAAGCTGTCGCCACCACAAACACTAATCCTCAGGCAGCATGCTGGCTCCTAACGCTTGAGATCTTTAGGTATCGATCTGCAGTGCAGCTTGCAGCTTGCAGCTTGCATCATCAATCCTCCAGCATTACACACAGCAAGCTGGCCGCTATGCAGACAGCCCGTCTCTCAGACAGGCAAGGCAAGACTGGTTTCGTTTAGTTTTTTTTGTAGATTGCGGTATTTCGGAGTTTGACTATGGCTGAGAAAAATTCGTGGTTACATTTAGGTTTAGGTTCGTTCCACCGTGCCCACCAAGCTTGCTACTTCAACCACTTATTGGCTCAAGGTGAGAGCGAGTGGCAGTTCTTTGCAGGTAACATCCGCTCTGACGCTGAGGCTACTGTGCAAGGCATGCTCTCCCAAGGCTGCAAGTACACCTTAGAGACCATTGCTCCTGATGGTAAGTGCGAGTTTGAGACCATTACCGCTATCTCCAAGGTCTTTGCCTACGAAGATGACCTCCACTCCATCATTGAGTGTGGCGCTGCTGCAAGCACCAAGGTCATCTCCTTTACCGTAACTGAGGCTGGTTACTACTTAGACGCCGTTGCTCACTTGGACGTGAACAACGAGTTCATCAAGCAAGATATCGCAGGCGGTGTCAGCACCATCTACGGTGCTATTGCCCACATCATCCGTGCTCGTCGTCAGGCTAATGGCGATGCCAAGCTGACCTTACTGTGCTGCGATAACGTCCGCGAGAACGGCGAGAAGTTCCACTCCGGTATGGTTGAGTTCTTTAAGGCTCAGGGTGCGGGTGCTGCTGAAGACTTAGCTTGGTTTGAGGCTAATACCACTACCCCTAACACCATGGTTGACCGTATCACCCCACGCCCTCCAAAGGAGCTCGCTGCCGAGATCAAGGAGAAGACTGGTATGGATGATGCCGCCCCTGTGATGTCTGAGGCCTTTATTCAATGGGTGGTTGAGGATAATTTCGCCGCTGGCCGTCCAGCCTTAGAAAAGGTTGGTGCTCAAATGGTCGATAGCGTGGTGCCATACGAGGACGCCAAGCTGCGTATCTTAAATGCCTCGCACTCCTGCTTGGCTTGGGCTGGTGTCTCTAAGGCTCACAAGTTGGTCTTTGAGTGCGCCCGTGACAGCGAGCTCTACAAGTACGCTTACGACTACATCACCGACTGCGTGATCCCATGCCTTAAGGCTCAAAACAGCCCAATTGACTTAGAGCAGTACCGCGATACCACCTTAGACCGCTTCCGTAACGATCACTTACGCGACCAGTTAGAGCGTATTGCTCAAGACAGCTTCTCGAAGTTCTACACTTTCGTGAAGCCAACTGTACTTGATTGCTATCGCTTCAACGTCGACCCAACCAATGTGGTGTTCTTAGCTGCCCTCTACTACGTGTTCTTAGAGAAGGTTCACGTTGAGAAGAATGGTTTTAGCTACCAAGACAGCAGTTTCGACCCTAAGTGGTATGAGGGTGTCTGTGCTGCTGCTGACAAGGTACAGGCCTTTGCTGACACCAAGCTTTTATTCGACGACTTAGGTCAGAACAAGGACTTCGTGCAGCTGCTCCGTGCTCAGATTGAGCGTGCCCGCGCTATTCACTAGGGTCGCATGCGAGCGCGTGCGAGCGCGTGCATGCACCGCATACATGCTCTCATTTCCGCGCTTGATTGCATGTGTGCGGCAGCCGCAACTCCATAACCACCAAACCGCTAGCTGACGCGCAAAATTGGCCACACACAAGAGATCTCGCTAAAGGAATTGGACTTTTGTGCCGTTGCTTTTTGCGAAAAAACTACTAGATTATTAAGCCGTGGGCTTCTGCAAAGAGGCTCATGGCTTATTTATCTGAGCTTTAGCCTTGGTGAAAGGTTGAGTGCTCTAACCGGTATTGCCGCGGTGTTAGGCCCGTGAACTCCTTAAAACAGCGCGTGAAATGAGTTGGGCTTTGGAAGCACAAGAGCTTAGCGATATCACTTACATGCTCTATGGTATCACTGAGCAGCGTCTGCGCTTCTTTAAGTTTTTCTTGCCGAATGTAGGCCGAAATGGTCAGTCCCACTTCCTGCTTAAAGACGCGGCTTAAGTGCTCGGCACTTACATTAAGATGCGTTGCTAGCTCTCTTTCTTTGCAGGTAGTGTAGAGACTGCGCGAAATCAAAAGCTTAGCGTTCTTGACGAGTAGGGGCAGCTCTTTGGTGCTCTGAGCGCGGTATTCGCGGATCATGGCGGCAAAAGCACGAGCACAGTGAGTGCGCAGCTCAATACATTGCTCAATGGTCTGGCACTCCTCGGCTGCTAAAAAGAACTTATCGGAGAGGGCGTAGGCCTTTTCTGGCAAAATGCCGGCCCTAATCGCCACGCGCGATACCAGTGAGTTGAGGTTGTGTACGTGGTTCTGCATGGAGCGCAGGGGATCTTTAGCCAGAACCCCAAACTTGCCTAACTTGGGCACATCAAAAGCTCGCCTAACCTTATCGTCATCACCTGAGTTCACCGCCTCCACAATAGCCAGCTCATAGCGGTATTGGTTATGTGGTGCGTTGAGCTTAATCTCGCGTGTGATCTTCTTTAGTGGTGCAGGAATTAGAGGATCAACACCCGAGTAGAGCTGTGTCTCCTCTATTGCCGGTAGTTCCTGATGCACCACGATCTCACTAATCATATCGAGCCACATATTGGCTCCACGTAATGCCATACCTTGCATCTGTGCGCGTAGGCGATGCTCTGCTGTACTACGCTTGCGATGCTTTTTCTTGTGTACGTTTGCTACCTGACTTTTACTCTTGGCGTCAGACTCTGTATCCGTGTAATTGGCATTGTTCTTCTCCGCTACATCATCCCTATCATCAGTATCAGCGGTAGTAGCGTAGACACAAGCGCTAATCGGGCCTAAGACCACCAAGCTGGAATCAGGCAGTACCACCGCCCCAAAGTCATTGCTGCCACGCAAGTAGATGCGATCACCTAAATCTAAGTGCAAGCTCTGCGCAAACTGCTCTGCTCGCTCACTGACCGCGTGGTCAAGCTTGCTGTCATGGTAGGTCTCACAGAGCACGAGCAGAGGCGTAGTTTCAGCCTCAGCCTCTTTAGTAAGTGCTTGATTTCTACACCGATGTCTTTGGCTTGCCTGTGACCATCACCGGTATGCTCTTGCTTTTTACCCGTTTCTTAGACGCCATCGATGCTCCTATATGGGGTTCGATCATCGATCATACCCACTCCAAGTACGGCCGTAGCCGTCCATTCTTCTTATGGTTGGCGATTCCTTTTGCTGTAACCATGTGGCTGACTTTTACCACCCCATCGTTCCTCTCTGATACCGGCAAGATCGTTTACGCAGTCTTCACCTACTTGCTGGCAGGTATCGTGTACTCGGGCGTGCAGACTGCCATTACCTCAATTCTGCCTAATCTGACCTCGAACCACTCCGAGCGTATGATCCTCAACACTTTCCGTATGGTCGGTGGCTCGGTAGGTGCCTTCATCTCGATGACCTTTACCCTACCATTAGTGAATCTCTTAGGTGGTGGCGATCAACAATTAGGATTCTCCATTACCGTCGGTATGTTCGGTGTCATCGTGGTTATCCTATTGTTCTTTGCTTTCCGCCACTTACGTGAACAGAACGTAGAGCGCAACGTCTCGATCCCAGTTAAGGACTCGGTTCGTGCCATCAAGAACAACTGGCCATGGATCATTCTGGTTACCGTTAATCTCTTTGTGCCTACTGTACGGTCGCCTGCCACTAGTGACTCGTGGGTTGCTATACTCCCCTCTGATCTACTTGTCTCGCGTAGG
>CALXYZ010000157.1 GCA_944393075.1 uncultured Anaerobiospirillum sp.
TGAAGCATTAGCGCAGCTAATGCCAGTTACAGACATCGTTGTAGAGGTAGCTGCCTTTGATATCCAGAAGATAAAGAATCCTGATATCTCAGGTAAAGACTATCAGCAAGGCGAACAGTTGGGCTTTTCTAATGTCAGAGAGTATGTGCTCTATCGTGATAATCACACTTGCCGTTACTGCAAAGGGAAGTCTAAAGATCCTGTACTTTGTGTGCACCATCTTGAGAGCCGGCAGGTTGGTGGCAATGCACCTAACAACCTAGTAACGCTCTGCGTGACTTGTCACAAGAAGCTACACAATGGCGAGATTGCCCTCAATGTTAGAAGAGGCAGATCGTTTAAAGCCGAAACGTTTATGAGCATTACGCGCAAAACGTTTTTAGATCGACTTAAAACGGCCTTTCCTACAGTGAGGATCCATACTACCTACGGCTATATCACCAAGGACAATCGCATCAAAAACAAGATCCCCAAGTCGCATTGTAATGATGCCTTTTGCATTGCAGGCAATTTTGGGGTAAAGAGGACTTGGTGGATACTTCTTCAAAAGTCAGGTACGACGTCATAATCGCATGATTCACAAGGTCAACCCAATTAAAGGTGGACTTCGTATAAAAAACAGGCTCCTTTTGAGGTTCATGGCTTTAGACTTTATGACAAAGTAGCTTACTTAGAAAAAGCTTACTTTATCTCTAGTCGTAGAAACTTTGGTTCTTTTGTGCTGAAGCTGATTGATGGCACTCGTCTTAAAGAAAGCATCAACTACAAGAAGTTGCGCTTGTTACAAAGACGTACTGGTGGTTTTATAACAGAATTTAGAACAGACGGAGACGGCGCTTCCTCCCACGAGTTACCTTGGGGGCATCCGCGCCGGTATTAGGTGAAGGTTTTGTTTAGCAGAATTTTAGGTACTGGCGGGTACTTGCCATCGCAAGTAAGAACCAACGCTGATTTAGAGCAGATGGTAGAAACCTCAGACACATGGATTGTGGAGCGTACTGGCATCCACGAGCGTCGTATTGCCTCAAAGGAGGAAACTGTCGCATTCATGGGCATTGAGGCTGCCAAAAAGGCATTAGAGGCGGCCTCTTTAAATGCTAGCGACATCGACGCGGTGATCTGTGCAACCACTTCTTCGCAAAATGCTTTCCCTTCTGCCGCTTGCGAGATTGCTTTAGGCTTAGGCATCGGTAATGTGATTGCCTTTGACGTGGCTGCTGCCTGCGCGGGCTTTAGCTACGCCTACAGCGTCGCCCACAACATGATCATGTGTGGTCAGGCCAAAAAGGTCTTAATTGTCGGTTCGGATACTTTATCCCATGCCTGCGATCCTACTGATCGCACTACTATCATCCTCTTTGGTGATGGCGCTGGTGCCTGCATCTTAGGCGCCTCTGAGGAGCCTGGTACTTTAGCAGTCAAGCTCTCTTCTGATCCTAGCTGTGGCGAGCTCTTACGTTTACCCGTGCCAAAGCGTCCAAACTGCGCTAGCCCTGATGATGGTAGCCCTTACCTCTACATGAAAGGCACTGATGTCTTCGTCCATGCGGTCACAGTATTGGCCAAATTAGTCCATGAGACCATCGAGTTAGCCGGTATCAAGCCTGAAGAGCTCAATTTCTTAGTACCACACCAGGCTAATATGCGCATCATTGCCGCCACCGCTCGCAAGCTCAAGTTAGATATGTCGCAGGTTATTGTGACCATCGATAAGCACGGCAATACCTCTGCTGCCTCGGTGCCTTTAGCCTTAGACGAGGGCATTCGCCAAGGCCGTATCAAGCGCGGTGACAATGTGCTCTTAGAGTCCTTTGGCGGCGGTTTAGTGTGGGGCTCTGCCTTAATTCGCTACTAAAGCTCCAAGCTCAAAGCTTTAGCTTGTCCAGATTTCATGCCTCAATGCTTGCTCTGCATTTGTAGGTTAGCTTAGCTATAGCTTACCTATAGCTTACCTATAGCTGGCCTAGCTATAGCTTATAGCTTGCTACTTGCAGTGCGTGTGTTTGTACTGTACAGCTTGAGGCTCCGGTTTTTGTGTTTTTAGGAGGATGCCGCTGTTGTGGAACGTTGGTTCTGCTAAGCGGTTGTGCGCTTATGAAATCATTTGCAGTTGTGTTTCCAGGTCAAGGCTCGCAATCCGTTGGTATGCTTGAGTCTTTCATGACTAATCCTGTTGTGGCTCAAACCTTTGCTGAGGCTAATGAGGCCTTAGGTTATGACTTAAAGCAGGTTGTGTTAACCGGCCCTGAGGCTGAGCTCAATAAGACTGAGGTGACGCAGCCTGCCATTCTGACAGCCTCTGTAGCAGCTTTCCGTGCTTTCCGTGCTGCTGCTCCTGAGTTAGCTCCAAAGGCTTGTGCCGGTCACTCCTTAGGTGAGTACAGCGCCTTAGTTGCTGCTGGCGCCTTGGATTTTGCTGATGCTGTGCGCTTAGTGCGTCTGCGTGGTCAGGCCATGCAAGAGGCTGTACCTGCTGGCGTTGGCGCTATGATGGCTGTTTTAGGCTTAGATGACGATGTCGTGGTTGCTACCTGTGCTGAGGCTAGCAAGGAAGGTGACGGCGTTTGGGCTGCTAACTTCAACACCCCAGGTCAGGTTGTGATCTCCGGTGCTAAGGACGCTGTGGCTCGTGCTGGCGACCTCTTCAAGGAGAAAGGTGCTCGTCGTTGCGTGCCTTTAGCTGTGTCCGTGCCATCGCATTGCCCAATGATGCAAAGCGCTGCTGACAAGCTCGCCGAGGCTTTAGCTGCTATCAACCTCAAAGATGCCTCCATCAAGGTTTACGCTAACGTGTTAGCTGCTCCTATTACCGCTAAGGCTGATATCGTTGACTGCTTGGTCAAGCAATTAGTTGGCTCCGTGCGTTGGACTGAGAGCGTGCAGAAGATGAAAGCTGACGGTGTTGAAGCCCTGATCGAAGTTGGTCCAAACAAGGTCTTAACAGGCCTCAACCGTAAGATCGACAAGAGCTTAACCTTAGGCAATATCGCTAGCGACGCTGATATCGAGGCTGTGATTGCTTCGTTAAACGCCTAGTTGCTGGGCTGCATTTTGTCTTTCAGGATTTGATTTGGATTAGGACGCAAAACATGTTTGCATTAGATTTCAGCGGTAAGGTGGTCTTAGTTACCGGCGCTACTCGTGGTATTGGTAAGGCTATTGCCCAGAGTTTCGCTGCTTGCGGCGCTACTGTGATTGGTACTGCAACCTCGCAGAGTGGTGCTGATAGCATCACTGAGTACTTAGGTGGTAAGGGCTGCGGTGTGGTGCTCAATATGCTGGAAAAGGATAGCTTTGCTGACTTTGCCAAGATTGTTGAGGAGAAGGCTGGTGGCAGCATCGATATCCTCGTGAACAACGCTGGTATCACCCGTGATACTCTCTTCATGCGCATGAAGGATGAGGATTGGGATCAAGTTATCGCCTGCAACTTAACCGCTGTCTCTAAACTCTGCCAGCTCTTTATGCGCGGCATGATGAAGAAGCGTGCAGGTCGCATCATCAACATCACCTCTGTGGTCGGTGAGATGGGTAATGCCGGTCAGTGCAACTACTCTGCTGCTAAGGCTGGTTTAATTGGCTTCTCCAAGAGCTTAGCTAAGGAATTAGCTTCCCGCCACGTCACCGTCAACTGCGTGGCTCCAGGCTTCATCGCTACCGACATGACTGCTGTGTTAAGCGACGAGATTAAGGAAAACGCTAAGAAGTCCGTGCCATTAGGTGACATGGGCACTGCAGATGACATTGCTAATGCTGTCCTCTTCTTAGCCTCTGATGGTGCCTCTTACATCACTGGTACCACCTTAGACGTCAACGGCGGTCTGTACATGTAATTGCCTAGGTCTCAGGCCTAGCAGGCTGCCAAGCCAGCCAACCATCCAAGCCAAGCAGCGCTTGGTTTGGTTGATGGCTGGTTTGGCTAGTTAGCTGGATGTCTTATTAGCTGGTCTGAGGCTAAAACTCCTCTGTAGTGCTCTGCTGCGTGAAACGGTGAAGGGCTTAAAGGTTCTAAGGAGGAGGGGTGATTGAGGAGGCATGGTGGTCAGGGCTGCAAAATACGGCCAAAGTGGAATGCGGCGTAAGGTGCTTGGCACCTAGCTTTGACGCTTACTTCCATACCAGTTGCTGATTTTGTGAAGCCGGCCAAAGTAATCAAAAAAGGCGCCTATTTTAGGCGGGGCGCTCTACCAAAGACATGCTTTCTTGTATATAATCACCATCGAATAGTCCCTTGCTGCTGTGCGCGGGAACGCCAGTTGTAAGCGTTTTTTGTTCTGTTTCTTGCTGTAACATCAAACTTCGTCCAAGTTGCTGAGCGTTGAGCTCTTTGCTGTGTTGGGTGAATCTAGTGCTCTAAAAATAGAGATTGTTTAGAGTTTCCCGTGTAGCAAATTGCCGATTAGGTTAGATGAGGTTGTAACTACTCAGTAGTGATCCCTTGTCAATGGGCAGATCTGGGCAAGCACAGATGACCTGTTGGGGATAGAGCATACACCACATACCAAGTGCAGTAGGTTCTATCATGAGAGCCTCTTAGAGGCCGGCAGCAGGAACCCGCCTATGTTGTGACTGTGACAACATTGTCTTAGGACATCTTAGGACTTTGATGGCATTGTCTTAGCAGAAGGAATCCTCTTCATCGATGTAATCGTTGCGAGCGATGCAATCGATGCGATTGGTGAGAGGATGATGTCAATTAGTCCTCTGCCACAGCGCCGAGGTCATATTAACTAAGGACAGAAGTGCTAGCGCACTCTGATGGGAAAAATGAGCGATAACAACATTGAAGAACGCGTAAAGAAGATTATTGTTGACATGTTAGGCGTTAAGCCTGAGGATGTCGTTCCTGAGGCATCTTTTGTCAATGACCTCGGCGCCGACTCTTTAGATACTGTCGAGCTCGTCATGGCTTTAGAAGAAGAGTTTGAGACCGAGATCCCTGATGAGGAAGCCGAGCAAATCAACACTGTTCAGGCTGCTATCGACTACATCAAGGCTCATCAAGAATAAGAGACGCGGCGGGCTTTCCCGCCGTTGTCATTCCTGCCTGCTTCTAGGTACGTCAAGTTAATTTCCCCTTTTTCATAGAGACTGGTGAGACTAGTTTGGTACTTAAAAGCGGGCAGTGAGACCGCAAAACCTCGCTTGTCTTGACCGCCCTAAGCGCTGTTGCAAAACACAGGTTAAGTAGAGGTGAGCTTTTAGTGGCTGTATGGAGATTAGCAAGCAGTAGCTTGCTTCTTTTATTTTGGGGCTCTGCTTTTTTGATTTTTCTTGCACTGTTGTAGCGCTAAGGCGCATCAGCTCAAGGATTTTGGTTCCTGATCTGGATCATGGATCATGAAGCAAAGAATACGGCAGAACTACTTAAGTACCTCTAAGGTACGTCCAAGCCACTTCGATCAAAAGAACCACGGTCATGCAAAGACATGCTCTTGCTAAACCTTTGGCTCTTATCATCATCAAGCTTAGGGCAGAGCTATCTAGCTAAGCTAGCAGCGCTCTTGCATGCAAGCATGAATGCGTGCAGGCATGCATACGTGCGTGCGTGCTGGTGCTGGCAAGCTGCGATGGTCTTGAGGTTTTAGTTTCATCTTTTGTGGAGGCATTTACGGTGCAAAAGCGCAGGGTAGTAGTGACCGGTCTTGGCATGTTAAGTCCAGTGGGTAACACCGCTGAGGATTCATGGAAGGCTTTATTAGCAGGTCAGAGCGGCATTTCCACCATTGAGCACTTCGACACCAGCGCCTTTTCGGTAAAAATCGCTGGCCTTGTTAAGAACTTCAATCCTGAAGATTTCGGTATCACCCGTAAAGATGAGCGCAAGATGGATCCGTTCATCCAATACGGTATCGCCGCTGGCTTAATGGCTTGTGATGACGCCAAGCTCGAAGTCACCCCAGAAAACGCTGAGCGTATCGGTGTGATGGTCGGCTCTGGTATTGGTGGCTTAGGCTTAATTGAGCAAAACATCAACGGTTTAGCCCAAAAAGGCACTCGTGGCATCAGCCCATTCTTCGTGCCATCGACCATCATCAACATGGTCTCCGGCCATCTTTCGATTTTAAAGGGCTTAAAGGGCCCTAACTTAGCCTCGGTTACTGCCTGTGCTTCAGGTACCCATGCTATCGGTTTATCGGCTCGTTTAATCGCTTACGGTGATGCCGATGTCATGCTGTGCGGCGGTGCTGAGAAGGCTTCTACCCCTATGGGTATCGGCGGCTTCAGCGCTTTAAAGGCTTTATCTACCCGCAATGATGAGCCAACCAAGGCTTCCCGTCCATGGGATCAAGAGCGTGATGGCTTCGTCTTAGGTGACGGTGCTGGCGTGTTAGTGTTAGAAGAGTTAGAGCACGCTAAGGCTCGTGGTGCCAAGATCTACGCTGAGTTAGTCGGCTTTGGTATGAGCGGTGACGCTTTCCACATGACTGCCACCCCTGAAGACGGTGATGGTGCTCGTCGTTCTATGGTCAACGCCATCAAGGACGCTGGCATTGATCCACACGAGATCAACTATATCAACGCCCACGGTACCTCCACTCACGTTGGTGATATTTCTGAGCTCCGTGCTGCTAAGGCTATCTTCGGTGATGCTCCAGCCAATACCTGCATGAGCTCAACCAAGTCGATGACTGGCCACCTCTTAGGTGCTGCTGGTGCTATCGAAGCTATAGTCACCGTCTTAGCTGTGCGTGATCAGATCTGCCCTCCAACCATCAACTTGGAGAACCCAGATCCAGAGGTTGGCGATTTCAACTTAGTGCCTAACACCGCTCAGAAGCACGAGATCAACTATGCTATCTCCAACAGCTTCGGCTTCGGTGGTACTAACGGCTCCCTGATCTTCAAGCGCTACCAAGACTAGTAGCTCTTAACTCCTACTAGCGATTGCTTGGTAGGAGGTAGACCAAATACTAAGGGCCTCATTTGAGGCCCTTAGTATTTGGCAGGTAGAGAGCTACGCCGCCTCGCGGTTATAGGAGGCGCGGCGCCGCGCTGCAGGAGCTACTCGTCTGCAAGCTCAGTTGTGCTTGGCTCGTTCTTTTCGTTCTTTTCGTCCTGATTTACTGCACTGGCAGTCTCATCAATCTCGCTCTTGTCGATTTTCACGCTCTTAGCGCGCTTTTCTTTGTCGTCGTCAACAGTGATCTGGCTTAAGGACTCTGGAGTGAACCAGTCGCTGTACTTCTTGATGATGCTTTTGTGGGTGATGATGATTTGGCTTAAGTGATACGACAGAAACTCAAGACAGTGGTCTAAGTCACCAGCCTTTAGGTACTCAAAGATCTGCTCGTGCTCGTGAGTGATGACCTCAGTTGGGCTGACGCTATCAAAGGTTAAGAATCTGATGCGATCCATTTGCCCCTTGATGCTTTGGATCGTGTTCCAAGCCATAGGAGCGCCCGATAAAGCACAGATCTTCTCGTGGAAGAGGTCATCTAATCTGAAGTAGTTGGAGCGAAGATCCTCATCGTGTTTGATGCGGCGCTGTTGGTCGATCACCTTTTCGATCGCAGCTAAGCAATTACGTTTGGTTTTGGCGTCTAACTTGGTTATGTTGAGGGCGCACTCCTTTTCGATCGCGGTGCGAACAAAGACGGTTTGCACTAAGTCACCCACCGAAATGCGCTCAACCACCGAACCACGCTGTGGCAGCACTGAGAGTAAGCCTTCATAGCTCAATCGCATCAGCGCCTCACGCACTGGTTGGCGCGACACGTGGAAGTGCTCGGAGAGGGAGTTTTCTGAGAGCAGAGTACCTGGTTTGATATTGGTCTCAGTAATGTGCTTGCGCAAAAAGTCATAGATCTGAGGACTTATGACCTTTTTTGGCGACAGCCTTAATTTAGGCAGATTGATATTGCTTGCGACCGACATAGACAATGCCTCTAAAAAAGCGGATGCAGTAATGCAGGGTAGCAGAACACAGCGTTGCTCTTAGGCTTGGTGCCATTCGATCTTTTGTCGTCGCTAGCACGATGATATGTAGAAAGGCTGGTTAGCGGTCGGATTGAGAGCATAGACCTTGAATATCGGGCCTAAAGAGTGGTGAAAACTTGAAGAGAAGTAGCTTTACTGCTCAACTAGTAGGCTAGTTGGTCAGTGTTGTGGGCGTAAACGCGATAAATATCGCTTTAAGGTTAAAAAAAAGCGAGTTTGGACAACTTAGTCTTTTTTGATAGCGATTTTGGTGTTGCTGCTAAAATGGCTTATTTATGCAGCATGCAGCAAATATTTTCCACCCCATACCTTCAAGATTTTCTACTGCAAAAGTAAGTATAGCAGACAAACACGCTGTCTGTAAGAAGCAAAATGCGGTAAAAATACACTTGCAGGCACTTTGTACCAATTTGTAACTGAAAGTCTAGTATTCTAGTTGACAGCTAAGATACGCCGGCAGGCGAGTCTTATGGGGAGGAGCAAGGTGAGATCAGCTTAATCTGCTAAGGCAGGCAGTTTGAGGTGGCCTCAAGACACTGCGGCCCACTACTCCGCAAAGGTGATGTGGGCCGCAGGTCTGGGCTAGCCTAGCCTAGGCGGGCTAGGTGCAGCTCAGACGACGGGGATTTGAGCCTTAATTTTTAAAATGATACCCATATAGGGTAAGCTATGAGTAACAACCGGTACCC
>CALXYZ010000158.1 GCA_944393075.1 uncultured Anaerobiospirillum sp.
GTAGAGGTAAGGCAGCGGCGAATCAGCTTTGGATTTAGCTGGGTTGTAGCGGCTAACAATACGCTGCACCAAGAACTGGCTGGTGTACTCAACGTCAATGTCTGGCAAGTTGTGGCCAGCTGGATTAGCGAATTGCTCGTGGCTGTAGCCATCACGGGTAGCAAGCAAGAAGAACAACAGGCCTTGCTGCTGCACCTTGATGAAGTCCTCGATCTCGTGGAGGTTGTACTTAGGGCAATTCTGAGATGTCTTAAACATCTCATCTTGGTAGAAGCAGATCTCGTTGATCACCGAGAACAAAAAGAAGTAGGAGGCCCATTGGACACAGATCTCTTGCCAGCCGTAAGCAAAGTGCATATTGCGCACGGTTTGTGGACTAAGGATCTCAGCAAGCTCCGTGAAATCAAAGACTGGGTTGATCTCATGGTCACCGACCATTACCGGCAGAAGCCCTAAGGCATCAAGGCGTTCGGTGAAGTCGAACTTGTAGACCTCAGTTAGGGCTGGAGATAAGGCTGTCTTAGCTGCGACAACACGACGAGATCTAGCAGCGGCTGGGCTGGCAGTGTTGGCAACAACTACAGAAGTAGTTGGAGCTGGTACTGGTGCAAGTGCAAGAGCTGGGGCAGCAACTGGTGCTACTGGAGCTACAGGAGCTACTTGAGCAGTTTCTGCAGAGACAGGGGTATCGGCTCTGCCTTGGATTAAGGCAAAGATGTTGAACACGTTGAGAGACACAACGCGGGTGTTCTTACCGAAGGCGGTGTTATCGCGGCATAAGGTGAGTAAGCCTTTGTCCTTCAGGCTCTTGAAGAGACGGCTTGTGGTGGAACGGTGAAAGCCGAGCTCTTGCTCGCTTTGCTGGTTGCTGTAGACGCACTCCTTCTGGCCGCCCATAGTTAAGACTACGAGACGGTTCATAAGACGAAGCTCGTCTTGGGAGAGGTCGCGACTTGCGCGTTTAAGATCACGCACAGAGATCACTATATCGGTAGGCATAGGAGCCTCCTCAAATTTTGTGAAGCCCTCAGCCAAATTAGCTAAATAACAGCTAAATAAAGACTGCTACAGCTGCTAAAATAGCGGCGTGGCTGGGGGCTTCAAAGTTTTAGGAAGTAAGCTGTGGCTTGGCTGGAGATCAGTGTTGCTAGCACTGCCAGCGCAAAACAAGTCGCAGCTTAGTAAGTCTATTATCGTCTCTTTTTGAGCGATAATGAAGCCCTTAGCGTCTAAAAAGTGATCTGTATCAAAGTTTACACAGTAACTTTTCTTGCGAAGCCCTATGTGGTGCGCCTCTCGGCCATTCAACAATTTTTACCTTGACCTTACCTATCCCCTGCACTGCATTGCCCTAACCTTCCCTACCCTATCACCCTACATTTTCCTCAACCTTAATCCCACTGCGCTGCACTACTGCATCAGAATGTGACGCGACTGTATACCTAGTGAGCTCAGCACAGCAAAGCCGGTAAATAGCAGAAAGTTAGCGAAGTGGCCGATAAAAAAGTTATCACCTTGCTTCTTTGGCAAAACGCGATCTTATGGCTTATAGCAACCAAAAGCTGTCGATGAGATCTGATCAATTCACCAATAGCTACCCACGACTAGCTCGTGGATAGCCTTATGCTTGGTTGAGGGCTTATGAATCCACTATCGCAAATGGTAAAGCCTTGCTTGGTCTTTGACTGGGTGGCTCCCGATAAGGGCAACGCTGTCGATTCTGATCTCGGCACACTTTTACCACCTTCTTCGCACATTGGCGGCAATCCCCTACTGCCCCCAGACTTTGTGTGGCCTACCACCCAAGCTGCAGATAAGAATGGCCACAGCATCGACCGCGCCTTGATCTTTTGCGCTCAGATTAACCTCGCCGACATTAAGGACTTTGTGTGCGCTGCGCTGCTGCCTGACCATGGCATTCTGAGCTTCTTTAGCTGCGGTCAGTACTTCGATCCGCCAGATGGATACGTTCCATTCGACTTTGCTAATCCTGATGCCTGCGCCGTTTTTTACTTTGAGGATGTGGACTCATTAGTTGAGACCATCAACCCTGATGCTATCAAAGACAAGGATGCCCAGAGCGAAGACCAAGCATTAACTGCTCTTCCGCTTCACTACTTGGCAGTGACCAGTGAGCGCTCTTTTATTTCTTTGGTAGAAGTTAGCTACTATGAGGGCAAGCTAAAAACCGCAGATGGTACTGTGCTCACACCCGAGCAACAAAAGGATCTAAGCGAGAATTACGAGAACTATGCTGAAGAGATTCCCGAAATCAGTGGCGACTTAGATGCGGAAAACAGCACACAGCTCTTAGGCTATGGCTGTTATATCCAGAGCCCTTGCGTGACCTCTGACGACAAGCTGCATCTCTTTACTTTGGGTTCCTATTTCGACAAGGAGCAGAACACTTACCCACTGTGCATCGAAGACGCAGGCTCGCTCTATTTCTGCATTAGCGTCGAAGACCTCAAAAACCGCAACTTCGACCACGTCGAGTGTGAGATGCAGTGCTACTAGTGCCGCACTAATATCCTACAAACAAGTACTCCTGTACCTCATTGTTGCTATTGCCCTCAGGGGCATTGTTGCCAATGTGGTACTGGTAGTCGATAGGTACGACCTTGACGTGTGGCTTATAGCGTCGCAATAAGGCGAGCATGTTCTCCTTGGTTGGGATGCTGTTAGAGGAGTAGGACACGATTAAAATGCGGTCTTGGTAGCGCTCAAAAAGCTTGCTTAAGGCTTGTACCGCACTCTTCTTATGAGAAAACGGCGTTGGGTAAGCCTTAAACTTCTTGGTGCTTGTATGCTCCTGAATCTCTAGCCCCTGCCAATTGCAGGCAAGCCCCTCCACAAAGTGATAGCGCCGCACATAGCCATTGTCCGACAGCGCCGAGAAATATGGCGGATCTAAGTACACCAAGTCGCAGTCTACAAGCGATTGCTGCTGCTGATTCTCCTGTAGATTGGCATTCTGCGACCGCATGAGAGGCAGCAGCCCTAGGGACATGGCGTCACCACGTAGAGCCACGTTGTCCTGACCGTTATCAAACACCGCCTTGTTGATGACATCGACTGCATCTAAGAAGTGTTGTGCCAGCGAGAGCTGCAAGTCCTTGCGACCGTCATCGTAACGATTCCCCACGTAGGTAAAGATGCCTCGAGGACGTTTTTTAATGCAAGCACGAATCAAGGCACTCATAGCAATGGCGTGCTTGTAAGGCGCGTTGTCCTTGAGCGTGGCGATATTGCAACGCAACACATCGATCAGGGCATTATCCTCGTCGCTAAAGTACAGATCCTTAAATGTAGTAGCGACAAAGTGATCGTTAGGCACAGCGTGCGCCAGAGGCTCTAACAGCGTTTGTGCTTCAGATAGAGGCAATGTCACCTTGTTGTTTTCGACCAAAGCTTTGGCAAAGAAATAAGCCATGTGCAAATAGTCGTTGCTCACAACGCGCTTGCCTTGAGCTTTAAACAAGTAACTGACCACGCCTGAGCCTGAAAACAAATCAAGGATGCTATTACACGCAAAGCGTGAGGCTACCTGCCAGATCTCAAAAACCAGCTTGCTCTTAGAGCCCATATAACGAGTTGGTGGGTACAAAGCCACCTGTGCCGACACCAGTTCAGGAAACAAACGGCGCTGGTAACGTAGCGCGCTCATATCAAGGCCGCGCACTAAATCGACATCAAAGGCTAGTGCGGCCGCTAAAGTCTGTTGCTTGCGCACGGCCGCAGAACTAGCCTTTGAGCCGACATCAGAGTCTGATGTTGAGCTGGCAGCTGCTTGTATAGGGCTACAGCGATAGGACACCGGTTTGATGTATACCAAGATATCCTCGGTGGTGGTTGGTGACCTTTTGTCGTAGATACGGCGCTTAGTTGGAATGTACTCGATCTCAAAAGGCGCATAGAGCTGGGCTAATAGCGGATGGCTGGAGTTAGTAAGCAGCACATGGCAGCCACGCGCATAGAGAACACGCAACAGATGGGCAAGCTTGATCTGCTCATAGAGTTTGAAGTTAGTCTCTGCGCCACTACTAGAACTGCTAAAGTTATCGCTACCGTTTGCGATGCTGGTGCTGGTGCTGGTGCTGGTGTTGGTGTTGGAGCTGCTGGTACTGCTGCCACTACAGCAACCATTATTAGTTCCCGCATGACTGCTACCACCTAAGGCAAAGGGCCAGATGAGGCGCATATAAGGCGGGTCTAAGAAAACTAAATCACCCTTTTGCGCATAGCGTGTTACCACCTCACAAAAGTCACCACTAATGATAGTTGCATGAGACAGTATGGCCGCGGCATGACATATGGCCTTTTCATCAACTAGATTACGGCGCAGATAGTTGCCATAAGGTGTGAGAAAACGCCCTTCGTTATCTACACGGTAAACGCCATGAAAGCAGTTCTTATTAAGGTAGAGGGTACGAGCTGCGGCCTCTGCTGGCTCAAGGTCAACAAAGCGCTGAGCACAGAGTCGCTTGTAGCACTCTTCACTGTGCTCATAGCTCTTAAGATGAGTGAGCAGCGCATCAACATTGTGAGCGACCTGCTGATAGAGATTGATAACCTCAGGATTGTTATCAGAGAGAATGGCCTCTTTTGGGGCTAGAGCAAAGAAAAGCTCGGCGCGTCCAACAAAAGGATCAATAAAGCGGCCAAATCGAGCGGGGACGTGGGCGAGTAATGTATCGACGATAGATTCACGCCACAAGGAGCGACGTAGCAGCGGTTTGCTATAAGGCACCCGCGTGGTAGTGGCAGCGGCCTTGTTAGACGCTGCGGCCTTAGTTTTCGACACAGACGGTGCTCCTATGTTCGAGAAGAAAAAAGCCACTACCCTCAGCACAGCTAAGTACAAAGCCTGTGCCTCAAGCAGTGGCTAGCGTGAATCTATATGGCCATTAGGCCTAAAACCAAGGCCAAGGCCCTTTGGGGCCTTGGCTTGCTGTCTCAGCACTGCACAGTACTGCGCTGCAGAACTATGCTGGGTAAAGCGGAGCTGCGTGGAGCTGAACAGCTAGTGAATCCTATTCCCACTCAATGGTTGCAGGTGGCTTACCCGAAACGTCGTAGCAGACGCGGGAAATACCATTGACCTCATTAATGATACGGTTGGAGATGCGGCCTAAGAGTTCGTATGGCAGCTCAGCCCACTTGGCGGTCATAAAGTCGATGGTCTTTACGGCACGTAAGCACACCACATAATCGTAGCGACGACCATCACCCATCACACCTACCGAGCGCACTGGTAAGAACACGGTAAAGGCTTGGCTGACTTGATCGTACCAGCCGCTGTTGTTGAGCTCTTCCATGAAGATAGCATCAGCTTGGCGCAAGAGATCTAAGTACTCTTTCTTGACCTCACCTAACACACGCACGCCTAAGCCAGGGCCAGGGAAAGGGTGACGTTGCACCATCTTCACAGGAAGACCTAACTCCACGCCAATCTTACGCACTTCATCCTTAAAGAGCTCGCGTAATGGCTCGACTAACTTGAACTTTAAGTCCTCAGGTAAGCCACCCACATTGTGGTGGGATTTAATCACGTGGGACTTGCCAGTCTTAGTTTGAGCAGACTCAACCACGTCTGGGTAGATAGTGCCTTGAGCTAAGAACTCAACACCATCTAACTTACGAGCCTCATCAGCAAAGACGTCGATGAAGGTATGACCAATGGCCTTACGCTTTGCCTCAGGATCAGAGATACCTGCAAGGGCACTTAAGAAACGCTCGGAGGCGTCAGCGTAGACAATGTTTAGACCTAAACCGCTGAACATCTCCTTAACCTGCTGGCCCTCATTTAAACGCAGTAAGCCGTTGTCGACAAAGACGCAGACTAATTGCTCACCGATAGCACGGTGTAAGAGTAAAGCAGTAACGGATGAATCAACACCACCGGATAAGCCTAAGAGCACCTTAGAGTCGCCGACCTGCTCGCGAATCTTAGCCACAGCGTCTTCGATAATAGCCTTTGGCGACCACAGACCGTTGAGCTTACAGATATCGATAACGAAGCGGCGCAGGAACTCACCACCTTGCTTGGTGTGGGTCACTTCTGGGTGGAACTGTACACCATAGAACTGCTTAGCCTCGTTGTAGACGATGGCGTATGGGCAGGTGTCGGTAGAACCAACAGTAACGAAGCCCTCAGGGATGGCGGTGACCTTATCGCCATGGCTCATCCATACATCGAGCTTATTTTGGCCTTCGTGATCAGTTAAGCCATCAAACATTGGGCATGGAGCCTTTATGTCGACAGCGGCATAACCGAATTCACGGTGAGAGGAGCCCTCAACCTTGCCGCCTAATTGCACGGACATGGTCTGCAGACCATAGCAGATGCCTAACACAGGCACGCCAGCTTCAAACACCCACTCAGGAGCACGAGGGGAGCCCTCTTCAGTGGTCGACTCAGGGCCGCCTGAGAGGATAATGCCCTGAGGAGCAAAAGCCTTTAAGCGCTCCACATCAGCATCAAATGGGTAGATCTCGCAATAAACGCCGATCTCACGCACGCGACGTGCAATCAGCTGCGTCACCTGCGAGCCAAAATCTAATATCAGGATCTTCTCAGAATGAATGTTGGCCATTGAGACACCACCATAAGTAAGGGAAGAACGGAACAGAGTAGAACAGAATAAGAAATCGGGATTGAGGCCCAAGCCCCAACAACAGAAAGCAGAAGCTAAAAGATGGAGTACTGCCGTTGCAGCACCCCGCATAAGCTGGGGCACTGCAACAAGCGCGCAACTAAGAAGCTAGCTAGATTAAGCTAGCAGCTAGATCTTAGTGGCTCTGGTAGTTTGGAGCTTCCTTGGTGATGGTCACGTCGTGGACGTGGGACTCACGGATACCAGCACCAGTGATACGGACGAAGCGAGCCTTAGTACGGAGCTCGTCGATAGTAGCGCAGCCAGTTAAGCCCATAGCAGAGCGCAGACCGCCCATTTGCTGATGGATGATGCCACGTAAAGCACCCTTATAAGCCACACGGCCTTCGATGCCTTCTGGCACTAACTTGTCAGCAGCGTTGTCAGACTGGAAGTAACGGTCAGCAGAACCCTTAGACATAGCAGCTAAGGAACCCATGCCACGGTAGGACTTGAAGGAACGGCCTTGGTAGATTTCGATCTCACCTGGCGCCTCTTCAGTACCAGCGAACATAGAACCAACCATGACGCAGTTAGCACCAGCAGCTAAGGCCTTGGCGATATCACCAGAGTAACGGATACCACCGTCAGCAATCACGGTGATGTCGCTACCACGCAGAGCCTCAACAGCATTAGCAATAGCGGTCATCTGTGGCACACCGCAACCGGTCACGATACGGGTGGTGCAGATAGAACCTGGGCCGATACCGACCTTCACAGCATTCACACCAGCCTCAGCTAAGGCGATAGCACCCTCAGCAGTAGCCACGTTACCACCAATAATAGGTAACTCTGGATAGGTCTTACGTAAATACTTGAGGCGGTCTAACACACCTTGAGAGTGACCGTGAGAGGAGTCAACTAACAGCACGTCAACACCGGCTTCAACTAAAGCACGAGCACGCTCTTCGTTACCAGGGCCAGCACCGATAGCAGCACCAACACGCAGACGGCCTAAGGCATCCTTACAGGCGTTTGGCTTGTTAGCTGCCTTCTTGAAGTCCTTAACGGTGATCATGCCCTTTAAGTGGAAGCTGTCATCAACCACCAAAACCTTCTCAATACGGTTCTTTTGCATGAGGTTGATCACTTCCTCACGTGGAGTGTTCTCACGCACGGTGATCAAACGCTCCTTTGGAGTCATGATCTCGTGGACTTTCAAATCAGGATCGTTTAAGAAGCGTACGTCACGGCCAGTGATAATACCTAAGAGGTTGTCATCACTATCAACGACAGGGAAACCGGCAAAGCCGTGCTTGGAGGTTAAGTTGCGTACATCGGCTAAGGTAGCGTCAGGGCGTACCACGACTGGCTTAGTCACCATACCGCTTTCAAAGCGCTTCACACGCAGCACTTCTTCAGCCTGCTTTTCAATGGACATATTCTTGTGAATAAAGCCCACACCACCTTCTTGAGCTAAGGCAATGGCTAAGTTAGCTTCGGTCACGGTATCCATTGCCGAAGAGATCATTGGGATGTTGATCTTGATCTTGGAGGTGAGGTAAGTGCTTAAATCTGCAGTATTTGGGAGCACGGTGGAGTGTGCTGGAACTAATAACAGGTCATCAAAGGTTAACGCTTCTTCAACGATACGCAGCATAAAGCCTCCTTAACTAAAATTTGCGAGATTATACCAAAAAGAGCCAAATGCAGGCGCAACTTTTTCGCGCAAAAATCAACCCCCAATCTAACAACGGACTTCACAATTTCGACAAAAAGACGGCCACTTATTATGGAGGGGCTCGCCCAAGCCGCATCATCAGCAGCAGCTATTTCCCCAATCCTAGTTATGGCGTGAGTGCAATCACACAACTCTTCAACTATTCCTTTGCAAGAACCGCTAATCTTAGAGAAAATACATACAGCAGCCGCTGCTGCGCTGTGGTCGCGCTAATTACGATCTGTGCGGTCGGCTGCCATGCTCTGCCGCGCATTGTTATAATGCCCCATACATTAGTATTTTATGAGGCATGT
>CALXYZ010000159.1 GCA_944393075.1 uncultured Anaerobiospirillum sp.
AGGCATAAAAGCCTGCGAGCTCGGTCACAAGGTGTTCTATAGCCAAACATATGACCTGCTAGGCCGTTTAGAGAACGCTCATCTAAGGAGCAAAGAGAGCCTCAATGCGCTCTTTAAGAAGATCACATCTTGTGATCTCGTTATTCTCGACGAGTGGGGATACCTGCCTATTAGCTCTAACGCAGAGCGACTGCTGTTTCAGCTGGTCAACATGTGCTACGAGAAGCGCAGTATTATCATCACGACTAACGAAAGCGTCACCGGTTGGACTAAAATGTTCACAGACCAAGTCTTGCTGACTGCTATCGTTGATCGCTTGATCCACCACGCTTATCTTATCCAGCACGATGGTGACAGCTACAGGTTAATTCACTCCACTATGGAACTCAGGGGTAACTCTTAGCCGCAACTAAATATCTCCACTGGTATAGATACAACATATAAGATAGAAAACTGCCTAAAAAACACTGAAAATTTTTTACCTTTTTTGCTAGAAAGTGCTTGACCCAAGTCACCAATGTTCTCAGGTAGCGTCGATTTAGGGTATGGCTATTCCCGCATATCAACTGCCTTTTCGTACTCGTAATGAGTACAAGGTAGCTGATAAAAGGAGTCACAGAAAGGCTCTAACCCTGCCAAGATTGTTAGAGCCAATCTGCCTTTAATTAGCTAGGACTTGAACCCCTTGTGCTATGGCTATACGCCGCCTCCACAGGTAATGCACTAAATAAGACAAATAAGCCATTTAGCTAATTTGTAGAAGTTCTCGCTAATGGTTACAAAGTGTGCTGTTGTGCGTGTGTTGTGCGTGCTTTTTTGGTGGCAGCGTTGCATTTGTACGTTTGTTTGTCACTAAAATTCATGCGGATTAACACTTTTGGCAAAAAGCCGCTAGGCTTTGGCCTAGATTTGCTATGATTTTCTGTAGCTTTGCAAAGGTTAAGTAGCAAGCTCTCATCAGCCATTCTGATTATGCGGATTATGATGATATAGAGCACTCGCTGTGCCGTTTACCGAGGTTTAGATCTGTTGTTTTGTGGTTTGGCAGATCATCTCTAGTGCGTGAGGTTCTAGAGCATGCTTGGTATAGGGAGGCTACTTCTCTGAGGCTGAGTCTTTGTATTGTGGATGTTTTATTTGTGGAGTGCTTATGACTGCATTAACAGGTCATGCTTTAGTTGGTGATATTGGCGGTACTAACGCTCGTCTCGCTATCTGTAATTTAGCCGATGGATCTTTATCTGATCCAATCATCTACTCAGCTTTAGAGAATGACTCTTTAGAGTCGGTGATCCAAAAGTTCCGTCAGGATACCAAGGCTAACTTCAGCGCTGCTTGTATCGCCATCGCATGCCCAGTCAATCAAGACTACATCAAGATGACGAACAACCCATGGGAGTTCTCTAAGAGCCAGCTTAAAGAGAACTTAGGCTTAGAGACCTTATTAGTCATCAACGACTTCACTGCTATGTGTATGTCCGTGACCTGCTTAGACCGTAACTCCTTGGTCAAGTTAGGTGGCGGTGAACCTGATCCTAATGCTCCTATTGCTGTGTACGGCGCTGGTACCGGCTTAGGTGTGGCTCACCTCATTAAGTACGGCGATCGTTGGATCCCATTATCTGGTGAAGGTGGTCACGTTGACTTAGCTCCAGCCAACATGTCTGAGGACATGATCTTAATCGCTCTGCGTGCTCGTATTGGTCACGTTTCTGCTGAGCGTGTGCTCTCTGGCCCTGGCCTCCTCAACCTTTATGAGGCCATTGCTATGCGTAATGAGCGCTTAAGAACCGGTCTGACTCCAGCTGACATTACTGCTTCTGCTTTAAGCGCCAACCCAGATCCAGACTGTTTAGAAGCTTTAAACACTTTCTGCCGCTTAATGGGCCGCTTCGGTGGTAACTTAGCCTTAACCTTAGGCACCTTTGGTGGTGTCTATGTTGCCGGTGGTGTGGTACCTCGCTTCATTGACTTCTTCAAGAACTCCAAGTTCCGTGAGGCCTTTGAGGACAAGGGTCGCTTCAAGAGCTACTTAGAGCGCATCCCAGCCTACGTCATCACCGAGCCAAAGGCCGGTCTGTTAGGCGCTGCTGCTACCTTACGTCAAGAGTTAGGTGCAATCCTCTAATCCGAATTCGGAATCCTCAATTAATTAATTAATTAAACATTCAAAGCCGTGCTTGTTGTGAGTGCGGCTTTTTTTTTTTGTGTGTGTGGCTGTGGGGCCAATGGTAGCAACACCTTACCATAGTAAGCCTTAGCATATTGAGCTATGTGGTGTTTTGCAAAGCCGCTAGTTTCAAGCACGATTGCGTTTTACTAAATTAAGAGGAAAACAGATGGCAGCCTGTCGCTCTAACATGGCGTAAGGGCAATGGCGGTAGTACCTGGCAATTTTGTGCTGCCGCCTTTGCTGTCAATCGCTGGCGATGTCAGAGGACATTGCCAGTGTTCTGGTGGCTATTTTAGCGGAAGCTATTCAGTTTTTTTGGCTAAACCCATATATCACATGGGCATCTCTGAATGTCTATGGGATATCTATGGGCTTTTGATCTGCGCCGTCCTTGTTGGAGCTTCCCTAAGGGGACGCTGCATTTTTCAGGTTAAATTAGGTGTGCACCTAGTGAGGAAATGATGGCAAGAGGTAATGCCACTTGGCCAACAGCAAGCATTTGGCCGAGGATGAGGTGGTGTTGGGGGTTGGCATAGTTTCAGCATTAGGTGCGGTGCATGCACTAAAGGTGTGCAAAATGGCGGCAAATGTTGGTAAAAATGGCTGTGGTAAAAGTACTGCAAAGTGCGCTGTAGCGCCTTTTGAGAATCTTTTGCTGTCTGCACATGTTTGCAGCATTAATGCCGTTGCAAAGTAAATGTTCGTACATAGCTGTTTTCATTAAATCAGGAGAGTTCGATGAGCAGTATTACTGGTGTGAATAGCAACTTTGGCTTTGAGTCCTTAGCTGCTGCTATGACTAAGCGTGCTACTGATGCTCAGGGCGAGGCTGCATTAAGCCTCCTCCAAGGCACCATGGAGACTGTACAACAGGTCAATGCTACTGCTGCTGCCGCTGCTTCTAGCAATGCCCGTGTTGGCGCTACAGTCGACACCTATGCCTAAGAGTTTTCTTCTTAGTTAGCGTTAGTGTTAGCGTTTTGCAAAGTAGCCATAGAGCGAAAGGTGCTATTGATGGCCTAGCCATCTTCATCAACACAGTACAGAACAAAAGCCTTGCTTGTGGTACATAAGGCCGCTATCTTTAGCTTGATTTGCGGATAGGGCAGTACCCGTGCAAGGCTTTTTTGTGCCCAGAGCACGACACATGGTGCCTGCTAGAGAGGTTACGAGGATAGGGTGTGAGCACAACAGCAAATTCCAAAAGTAGTACAGGTAGCTCCAAGAGCACGACCAAGACCAAGACCACTGCTAAGACCACAACCAAAGCTCCAGCTGAGCCTCAAACTAAGGCTCTGGCTCAGGATAAGTCGCAGTCTCAGTCTCAGGCTCAGCCTCAGGCTCAGCCAAATACCGCTAAGACGTTGAATACTCCGAAGACGGCAAATAGCACCACTGGCACCACTGGCTCCACAGGTAACACCGGTAACACCGGCAGTACCAGCAGTACAAACAGCACAAGCACCAAAAGTGCAGCCAATACCAAGAGCGCCAAAGCTGCCAAGAGTTCGCACGGTTCTAGGGTTCGTGGTGGCTTTGAACTGGTGGCACCGTTTGCCGCTGCCGGTGATCAGGTAGAAGCCATTGATAAATTGGTAGCAGGTTTAGAGCGTGGTGATAGAGCTCAAACTCTCTTAGGTGTGACTGGCTCTGGTAAGACCTTTACCATGGCAAACGTCATCGCCAAGCTCAATCGCCCAACCATGATCCTCTCGCATAACAAGACCTTAGCAGCTCAGCTTTACGGTGAGATGAAGGAGTTCTTCCCTCACAATGCCGTAGAGTACTTTGTTTCTTACTACGACTACTATCAGCCAGAGGCTTATGTCGCTGCGACCGACACCTTTATCGAAAAGGATGCAAGCGTCAATGAGCACATCGATCAGATGCGTCTTAGCGCTACTAAGGCCCTGATGGAGCGTCGTGATACGGTAGTGGTGTGCTCGGTGTCTGCCATCTATGGTTTAGGTGAGCCAGAGACTTACCTGAAGATGATGCTGCATCTAAGCCGTGGTGAGCAGATCTCTCAACGTGAAATCATTAACCGCTTGGCTACTCTACAGTACACCCGCAATGATGTCGCTTTTGCGCGCTCTACCTTTAGAGTGCGTGGTGATGTTATTGATGTCTTCCCTGCTGAATCTGATGGTTTCGCCATCCGCATTGAGCTTTTTGATGATGAAATCGAGACTATTAAGCGCTTTGATCCCCTCACCGGTGACATTGAGTGCGAGTTGCCGCGCTTTACCATCTTCCCTAAGACCCACTATGTGACCCCACGTGAAGTGCTCTTAAACGCGGTAGAAGAGATCAAGGTCGATCTTAAAGAGCGCTGTGAGTTCTTCTTAAGCCAAAACAAGCTCTTAGAAGAGCAGCGTCTGCGTGAGCGCACTCAATATGACATTGAGATGATCAACGAGGTTGGATACTGCTCCGGTATTGAGAACTACTCGCGCTACCTCACCGGTAGAGCTCCAGGTGAACCTCCTCCATGCTTGTTCGACTATCTACCTGAAGATGGTCTTCTCATCATTGATGAGTCGCACGTGACCGTACCGCAGATAGGTGCTATGTACCGTGGCGATCACTCGCGTAAAGAGAATCTCATCAACTTTGGTTTCCGTCTACCATCAGCCTTTGATAACCGTCCGCTCAAGTTTGAAGAATTTGAGCAGATGCAGCCTCAGACTCTCTATGTGTCAGCTACCCCTGCTCAATATGAGATCGAAAAGTCATCACAGGTAGTCGAGCAGCTTATCCGCCCAACAGGTCTTCTTGACCCAATTATTGAGGTACGCCCTGTAGCCACTCAGGTCGATGACCTGATGTCGGAGATAAGAGTCAGAGCGGTACGTAATGAGCGTACTTTGGTGACGACACTGACGAAGAAGATGGCAGAGGAATTGTCATCGTACTTTACTGAGCATGGTCTCAGAGTTCGCTACATGCACTCTGATATCGATGCGGTAGAGCGCATGGATATCATTCGCGACCTGCGCTTAGGAGAGTTTGATGCCTTAATTGGTATTAACCTGTTGCGTGAGGGCCTTGATATCCCTGAGGTCTCTTTAGTCGCTATCCTTGATGCAGATAAAGAAGGCTTCTTACGCTCGACTCGCTCGTTGATTCAGACTGTGGGTCGTGCTGCCCGTAACGTCAACGGTATGGCCATCTTCTATGCCGATACCATGACTGACTCTATGCAGCAGACCATTACTGAGACCAAGCGCCGTCGCGAGATTCAAGATCAGTTCAATAAAGACCACAACATCACGCCTACCCAGATCAAGAAGAAAGTGGTTGATGTGATGGAGATGGCTTTAAGTGCCTCTGAGATGTTCAAGGCTCCAGCAGAAGAACGCACAATGCCGCAAAAGACGCGTGAGCAATGGGAACAAGAGCATGGAGTCGATTCGCTTAAGGGGACTAAGCGCAATAAGAAGAAGACTAGTGCGACTGCTGCTGCCGCCGCTGCTGCTATGGGTTTAGGTGACGTGGATATTAGTGTGGCTGCTAGTACTGATACAGGTGCGGGCGCCGCTACTAACGTCACTACTAGCAGTGGCGCTGATGCCATGAGTGCTCTTTTAGGCAGACAGGCCATGGCTCGTCGTCTACCAAGTGCTGACGAGTTGGTAAAAGAGATCAGCTCACTGCAAAAGCAGATGGTAGAGTTAGCCCGTGAGCTCAAGTTTGAAGAGGCTGCGGTGCTGCGTGATCGTATGCGCAAGTTAGAGCAGGTGCTGTTGATGCTGCCGGGTCGCGATTAACTCCGCACAGCTTCAGCACGGCCATAGCGAATAGTAAAGACAACAAAGGCCGAGCACGGCACCCTAATGGTTGCAGAGCTCGGCCTTTGTGTTTGTAAGGCCAAGGCCAAAGCAAAGGTCACGGCACAGGCTTAGTTGTGGATGTGGTTACGTGTGAAGGTGTCTGCCACAATAGCTGCAACCTCGGTTGCCACGCACTCAAAGTCCTCTTCGTCTAACTCAGAGTCTGAGTCGGCGTTGGCGATAGCCTCAAGAGTTTGCAGCTGTTCTTGGGCGGCAGCACTCTTGCGCTTGATCTCCATATAGGCGCTTTTTGGATCGCTCATGACATTGATTGGAGCGCTCTGCATTGGATCTAACTCCTTTGCAGCGTCATTGCCTTCGTTGTCGGGAACGCTTAAGCCTAAGAGCACACCGTGGGCAACATCGCTTAAAGCGGTGATGCGTTCTTTGTTAGAGGCCTTGTCTTTGGCAGTAGGAATAAAGAGGTTGACTGTGTTTTGCTTGAGGTCACGCTCAAGCTCAATCATCAAGGTGGTAAATATAGCAATGGCCTTACCAGATAAGGCGACGCCGCCGTTTAAGATATCGACGGTATTGCTTAGCATCTTTGAATCGCTAGAGCTCAAGCCACGGGCGAGCATGCCTAAGATGAATCCCTGCATCATCTGTATGTTTTCGGCAAAACCGCATTGGGCAAAACTGCTCTGTGTGGATTGATAAAGCTTGTTGTCCTTTAAAGCTAAAGCGGAAGCTCTCATGATGGCCCTCAAAACTGAGGATCAAGGCACATGCCCTGACCACTGTGGCCCCATAAGATAGCACATTTGCGTTAGATCAGTTTAAATGATGGTAGGCATGAAAAGGCCCCAAAAGAGGGGCCAGAGATGTCTCACGCAACAGAGACTAACAAGGCCTTAGGCCAAGATAAAAACGATCACGCAAGAGCATGTCCAGCGCCCGATCCGGTGCGGCGCAGCAAGTGGTTAGAGGTACGTAAGTGGCGCATGTTCTTGTACAGAACATGAGCGCAGGTACCTAAGGGAAAGCTGCGATGGTGGCGTACATGACGTGCCACGTGCATCGACTGCATAGCTAGCTCGGAGTTGGTAGCTGCAGCCTTAGTTTGGTCAGCGGCTGTGTCTGGAGACTGAGCTGCTGCTTGTGCTTGGGCGTGTGCTTGTGCTTGAGCTTGAGCTTTTTGGGCCTGAGCTTCTTGGTGCATGCCTGCACAGTAGCGCTTAACTAAGCTTTCGATATTGGCGACCTCGTTGTCTAAAGCCACGTGGGTTAGGTTGCTGCTTGGATAGATGTCCATGATGCGGCGCAGGGTACGCTTATCGCGGTTGTAGTTGGCTACGGTATAGGTTGCGCTAGCATCCTCCTCTTCTTGAGGGTGCACTAACTCTGCGTACTGCATGCCGTTGAGCAAGCCATATGCAAAGTTGCTGATCTCAGTGAGGCGGTTTTGCACGTGAGGCTCGTCCTGAGCATTAGACAAGAAGAGCATGGTGTGGTGCTCAGTGTAGAGGTCGTGTTCTAAGGCATGGCTGAGCATGGTATAGACCTCAAGTTCCTTGGCGCGCAGATAGTGATTGAGGTTAAGGCAGCGCACAAAGGTAGCGATACTCTCACGACTGAGAGGATCAGTATGAGTACTCACCAAGCCTAAGAGGTAGCCTTGTAGGCTCTGAAGCGAGCATGCAAAGTTTGGGTACTGGTATTGCCCTGTTGGAAGCAGCTGCGGCTTGAGATTAGTCTTGCAGCGCTGATAGAGAGCATTTTGGTTGAGAGAAATCATGATGCTATCCCCCATATGTTTGCGCAGTGTGCCTACACTACCGCAGTCTCACGCCCGCTCTCTTCTAGCTCCCCACAGCTTAGGCTTTCACATTCGGCCTGACAAAAGCCAGACAAAAGCCTAAGAAAAAGCTGTAAAAGCACATGTGGGCAACCACAGATGGGACTAGGTAACTGCGGCTGTTGTTTAAGACGTTCTTCAACGTTGGTCCTAGATTAATGGTGCAGCAAAGAACAGCATGGTACTTTGCCTATTGACGCCTTACACCTACCAAGCAGCGCTTAGGGTAGCTATTATCCTAGGTGCAGCTAAGTTAATCTCTTTTTACGGTAAGAATATCTTCTAGATATCTTCTAAAATAACCCTTGTCCATCGATCAATGATAGCATTAAGACCATAAATAAGCTGAACCTCTTATAGATAAAAGTTTGCAAAAACAGCGTGCAAATCACGTTTGTGTCCTAAAGTTGTCTTATCTGACTTATAGCGACCAATACCCCACTCGTGAGAGAGGGGATAAGGTCGCATGTTTGGATAAAGTATTGCTCAGCTTTGTTGGACTGCAATGCGGCTCAATGCTCTGATTACATTTGTGATCTAATCATAAATCTGAAAAAAATGGTTCTTTGGAAGATTGTATGGGACTTAAGGGAACGCAGTGGTGCGCTGGTACCAGCATAGGTCACTGATTTTGGTGCAAATTGCTACACCCTCAGGTAAGGTCACGGGGGCTCATTCCTCCCAATTTTTCAAAGAACCAAAAAAAAAAAAAAATCATTCTATATCTTGCCTATAGCGTATTTTTTGTGGCATAATACCATTGCATAGTAGTAACTATGCCTATAGTAGTGATGG
>CALXYZ010000160.1 GCA_944393075.1 uncultured Anaerobiospirillum sp.
TTGGAGCATCCGACCGGGCTCGAACCGGCGGTCTTCTGCATGGCAAGCAGACGCTTTACCAACTAAGCTACGGATGCTCTACGGTTGTGAGCAAAGTTTTTACTCATAACACTAGTTTAATTTGGAGCATCCGACCGGGCTCGAACCGGCGGTCTTCTGCATGGCAAGCAGACGCTTCACCAACTAAGCTACGGATGCTCTATTGTTTCAAAACGTTTAATACTCTACATGAAACACTTAAGAAAATCAACCCTCAAGTCCAATCAAAGTATTTCGCTTTGAAGCTTTGCTGTCTTTGCGTTTCCGCATCAGACGGGTGCTCATTATAATGACAATTTCCGGCCGTGCAAGAGTTTTTTTAAAAAATTTTAAACTTTTTTCAAAAACCCTGATTTTATCTTGCTTTGCGCGGCATTGGTTCCCCATATCATTCCTGCCAAAGAACCACTATTGGGCATTTCGTCCCACAAAGGCACTCAACCATAGCCCCGTAAGTAGACTGCAATAGCACCCCCAACGACAGACATATGACAACTCTCCCCCTACCATCAACTGATCATTGCTCTATCCCTCCCATACCATCACTACCAGCACCTGCTACTTTTTCCCGCTAATTAGGAGTGATGCCTCAAGCGCGAGCAACGGCTTGGACTCAATGATGCTTAAGCCTGTGGTTAGAACTCCTTGCGTACTCTCTCTTAGTCAGTCAGCTCTACTCGTCTCACACCGTATCCACCTCACTGACATTTTGCGGTTATAGGTCGCATTTTTGCTGCTCTTATCAGCCAACAACTTGCAAGAAAGGTAAACTACTATCTATTGGAGGAGCTGTGCTCTTTGGATTTATCCCATGCAGCCAAGCTCGCTCTACATAGATATGAGACCTGAAGCTGCATAAAAGCATAAAGAGCTATGCCTTGCTCTTACCATGCTTTGCTGCTTGTAGTCTCTTTGTTTCAAGCAAACAAACAGGTAAATAGCTTTTCTTCTGTCTAACAAAATCACCATTAGGGCTTGAAGCCTATAGATCTGCACCAGACCAAACCTTATGTGATGTGCTGCTTCTGTTCATGTAGCAACACCGATCTTCATTTGCGCACTCTTCAGACTTTGAGTACAGCTGTATACCAGGGTATAAGCGCGAGTCTGTTGAGTCTGTCGAGTCTGCTGTTCTCATTACATCTCCTCTCGCATATCTCTACTAAACTTGGTCACGCCTTGTTTAAAGCGTCGATTGATAGAGCTGAGGGAAGCGTTTACATGGTAGGCAGAACAAGATCTCAGCAAAGATAGAGGTTCATGTAAAGGTAGTTATGGCGAAGATCACCGAGGCGCCCCAAAGAGGGTCGTTTTTGCGCAACGTTAAGGGAACGTGATGAAATTCTTAATTCCATTATCTTTAGCTTGTTGCACGCGGCAATATGGCTTCCTTATATGGTATATTAGACAAGATTTTTGCTGTTTGCCTAGGGTGGGTTTTGGCTTCAAAGGTATAACACTCAAGGCTTAGGAGATTCACGTGGAAAAATTTCAAGCTGACGTTGCAATCGTCGGTGCTGGTGGTACTGGCTTACGTGCAGCCATCGCAGTTGCACAAGCTGATCCAAAGCTTCGCGTTGCACTGATTTCAAAGGTTTACCCAATGCGTAGCCACACTGTGGCTGCTGAAGGTGGTGCTGCTGGTGTGGTTCGCGATGACGACTCTTACCAAAAGCACTTTGAAGATACTGTGGCTGGCGGTGACTGGCTTTGCGAGCAGGACGTTGTTGAGTACTTCGTTCGTCACACCACCGAAGAGCTCTTCCAATTAGAGCACTGGGGCTGCCCTTGGAGCCGCAAGCCTGATGGCGACGTTAACGTACGTCGTTTCGGCGGTATGAAGGTGCCACGTACTTGGTTCGCTGCCGACAAGTCTGGCTTCCACATGCTCCACACCTTATTCCAGACTTCCGTCCAATTCCCATCGATTCAGCGCTTTGACGAGCACTTTGTGCTGGACTTATTAGTTGAAGATGGCGTTTGCCGTGGCGTGGTCTGCTATGACCTGCAAAATGGTGTCTTCCGTCAGATCAACGCTAAGTCTGTGATCATCGCTACCGGTGGTGCTGGCCGTGCTTACATCTTCAATACTGATGGTGGCATTGTTACCGGCGACGGTATCTCCTTAGCCTATCGTCATGGTGTGCCTATCCGTGACATGGAATTCGTGCAATACCACCCAACCGGCCTCTTAGGCTGCGGTATCTTAATGACCGAAGGTTGCCGTGGTGAAGGTGGTGTGCTTTACAACAAGGACGGCTACCGTTACTTACAAGACTACGGCTTAGGCCCTGAGACCCCAGTTGGTCAGCCTAAGAACAAGTTCATGGAGTTAGGCCCACGTGACCGTCTGTCTCAAGCTTTCTGGCAAGAGTCTCGTAAGGGCAGAACCATCAAGTATCCTTTAGGCGAGGCCGTGCACCTTGACTTAACTCACTTAGGTGAGAAGTACTTACACGAGCGTCTGCCATTAATCTGCGAATTAGCCCAGACCTACTCTGGCGTTGATCCAGTGAAGCAGCCAGTTCCAGTCCGCCCAGTGGTTCACTACACCATGGGTGGTATTGAGACCGATGGCAAAACCGCCACCAAGATGCCAGGCTTATATGCCGCCGGTGAGTGCGCCTCCGTTGGTATCCACGGTGCAAACCGTTTAGGCTCCAACTCCTTAGTTGAGACCATCGTGTTCGGTAAGTTAGCTGGTGACGAGGCTTCCAAGCGTGCTCACGAGTTAGCTGACTTCGACTCCCCAGAGTTAGAGCGTCAAGCTGAGGCTGCTCAGGCTCGTGCTTTAGCCTTATTCGATGTTCAAGGCAATGAGTCCCAGTACAAGATCCGTACTGAGATGGGCGAGAGCATGGAAAAGGGTGTCGGTATTTACCGTGAAGAGCAGGGCATGCAAGAGACCATCAATGTCCTGAAGGATCTGCGTCAACGCATCAAGAACGTCCCATTAACAGATCGCGGCCGCGTGTTCAACACCGAGTGGATGAACTTAATCGAGCTCAACTACACCTTAGATTGCGCTGAGACCATGGTCTACTCTGCAATCAACCGTAAAGAGTCTCGTGGCTCCCACCAGCGCTTAGACGGCCCTGATGGTGCATATACTCAACGTGACGACAAGAACTTCTTGAAGCACTCCCTTGCTATCTACAACAAGGAAACTGGCCTGCCAGATATTTCCTACAGCGATGTGAAGATCACCACCTTCCAGCCAGCTAAGCGTGTGTACGGTGCTGAGGCCGAAGCTGCTGAAGCTGCTAAGAAAGAGAAGGAGGCTACCAAATAATGGACCAGCAAAAGACTATGAAAATCACCGTCGTCCGCTACCGCCCAGAGCAGGATGACAAGCCATGGGAGCAGACCTTTGATGTCCCATACATCCACGAGACCTCCGTTTTAGAGGCTCTGTTCTACATCAAAGATCACTTTGAGCCAAGTCTCTCCTTCCGTTGGTCTTGCCGTATGGCCGTTTGCGGTTCCTGCGGTATGATGGTTAATGGCGTGCCTCACTTAGCTTGTAAGACCTTCTTACGTGACTACGAAGGCAAGGACATGCGCATTGCTCCACTCGATAACTTCCCTATCGAGCGTGACTTAGTGGTCGACATCTCCGATATGATCGAGAAGATCGAGCGCATCAAGCCATACATCATTCCAGCTGAGAAAGACAAGAACATGCCTTTGAACAAGGCATATCGCCAGACCCCTCAGCAGATGGAGGCCTATCGACAGTTCGCTCAGTGCATTAACTGCGGCTGCTGCTACGCTGCCTGCCCTCAGTACAAGATCAACCCAGAGTTCATCGGCCCAGCCGCTTTAACTCTGTTATATCGTTACAACATCGACAACCGTGATGGTGGTCAAGCCTACCGCTTACCATACCTCAATGCTGAGGAAGGTGTGTGGAGCTGTACCTTCGTTGGTTACTGCTCTGAGGTTTGCCCTAAGCACGTTGATCCAAGCTCTGCTATTCAGCTCGGCAAGAAGATGAGTGCTACCGATTACGTCATCAGAATGTTCAAGCCGGAGTAAAGAAAAAATGAGTGATGTGAAGAACTTCCGCAAGCCTTACAATCCTCCGGTTGAGGCCACTTGGTGGACCAAAAACCCATTCTACTTCCGCTACATTATGCGTGAAGGTACCTGCGTATGCGCCTTATTCGTCGCATTAGAGCTCTTATTAGGTATCTTCCTGTTCTTAATGTGCGATTTAGACAGTGAGGTGGCTACCACCCAAACTGCAGCCCCTTATATTTGGTGGGTGCAATCGTTCTTAGGCAACCCTATCATCATGCTGCTCAACTTAGCATCCTTAGGTGCTGCTCTGTTCCACGCAGTGACTTGGTTCGCCTTAATGCCTAAGGCAGTTCGTGTGTTCATGAACAAGAACACCACTGACTTAGTGCCTGAGACCTTCACCATGGGTGCCCTCTACGCTATGTTAGGTGGCGCTACTGTGGTGATCTTAATCCTCGCTTTTGCCACCATGTAAGAGGAGATTGAAGATGCACAACTCCCAAAAGCCAGTTCGCTCTGACGAGCCTATTTACTGGTTATTATTCGGTACTGGCGGTATGACTGTCGCTATTGTCTTACCAGCCATCATCATCCTCTTATTAGCCGCAGGCTTAAGCTCTCCAGACCTCAACTCGGGTTTATTAAACTTCGAGCAGGTTAAGGGCTTCTTAGGCAACTGGTTCGTGTCCTTAGTAATCTTTGGCGTGATTGCCTCCGTTTATTGGCACGCTTTCCACCGTATTTTCCACACCCTGCACGACTTAGGAATTCACACCACTAAGCTGCACTGGTTTGCTTTATACGGTGCTGCCGCAGCTTGCACCTTCATCACCTTTGCTATCCAATTTGCTGTCTACTGCAAGCTGTTCTAAGCCTGTAGTCGACATTAGAGGCTCCTAAGCTGACGCGAGCTGCTAGATTCTTGTAGCTGCAGGACAAGAAACTAGCAGCAAGCAAAGCCCAAAGTCTCTAAGGTGATTTCTTGAAAAGAGCCTACCTCGCAAGGGGTTGGCTCTTTTCGTTTTTACAGCCTGCATAAAAAACACGTTGCACCCGCATCCAGCCCCACAAGCCGAGTTAAGCCGAGCTAAGCCGAGCAGAGCAAAGCTAAGCAGCAAGCCCAACAGCGGCCACTGCGACCACTGCGGCACAACGACTACAGCAGTTATAGCGGCTACAGCCACAGATCAGGGGGCACGACCAAGGAATAAAAAGGGAGAACAGGAGGGAGAACAGGAGGGTTGCAAAAGCCAAGAAATGCCAAAAGTTTTAGCAGACTTTTTGTGGATATCAACTCAATTGTTGTTGTGTGATGGTGCTCTAAAAGCCATCTGTAAAGGCTTTACACAAGCACTGCTTAACCCGCCTACAATCGGCTTATATTTGGGGATTGCTGGTGGTAATTTTTTTGCAATCCCACCGTCATTTAACCGAATTTGAAGCATTACTTTGATATAATCGTGCGGCAAAAATGTTGATTCTATAATGCTGTCACGAGGTAAAGTAAGTGCTGAAAAAAACTAAGATGGTATGCACCATTGGCCCAAAATCCGAAAAGCGTGAGGTCATGGAGTCTCTGCTCAACGCTGGCATGAACGTCATGCGTTTAAACTTTTCGCACGGTGACTTTGAAGAGCACGGTGGCCGCATCACCAATTTAGAAGCCATTATGAAAGACACCGGCAAGATCTTTGCCGTGCTGTTAGACACTCGTGGACCTGAAATCCGTACCTGCACCTTAGAGAACGGTCAGGACGTGCAATTAGTAACCGGTCAAAAGATCACCATCACCACCGATAGCACTGTGGTTGGTAATCGTGAGCGCATTTCCGTCACCTATGCTGACTTAGCCCGTGACCTTCACCGTGGCGACATTGTGTTATTAGACGACGGCTTAATCGCTTTAAAGGTTTTAGACACCACCGATACTGAGGTCTCCTGTGAGGTTCTCAACAACGGTAGCTTAGGTGAGAAGAAGGGTGTGAACTTACCAAACACCCACATCACCATGCCATTCCTTTCCGAGCACGACAAGCGCGATATCCTCTTCGGTATTGAGCGCAATGTTGACTTCATCGCTGCTTCTTTCACCCGTAACCGTCAAGACGTTCAGGATATCCGTGACTTCTTAGACGCTAACGGCGGTAAGGACATCAAGATCATCGCTAAGATCGAGAACCAAGAAGGCTTAGACAACTTTGAGGACATCTTAGCTTTAGCCGATGGCATCATGGTCGCTCGTGGTGACTTAGGTGTTGAGATTCCAGCTCAAGAAGTTATCTTCCACCAAAAGCACATCATCAAGCGCTGCAACGAAGTGGGCAAGCCAGTAATCACTGCTACCCAGATGTTAGACTCGATGATCAAAAACCCACGCCCAACTCGTGCTGAGGCAGGTGACGTGGCCAACGCCATCTTAGACGGTACCGATGCTGTGATGTTATCTGGTGAGTCTGCTAAGGGTAAGTACCCACTTGAGGCAGTTTCCACCATGGCTACCATCTGCCGTCGTTCTGATCGCGAAGTTCATGCCCATACCTCTTTAGTTAAAGGCCAGAGCGCTAACGTTACTGCTGCTGTGAGCTTAGCTGCTGTTGACGCTACCGAGACCTTAGGCATTCAATTAATCGTCGTTGCTACCGAGCACGGCAATGCTCCTATGGCTCTGCGCAAGTACTTCCCAACTGCTCACATCTTAGCCTTAACTCCAAACATCAAGACTGCTCGTCAGCTGTGCTTAGTGCGTGGTGTAATTCCTAAGTTAGTGGAGCGTATTACCTCTACCGATCAGTTCTTCAAGTTAGGTAAGAAGTTAGCTTTAGAGACTGGTCTTGCTAAGACTGGTGACAAGATCTGCTTAGTGTCTGGTGCTTTAGTGCCATCTGGTACCACAAACACCTTCTCTATCCACGCTATCTAAGCTTAAGCCAAAACTAAGCTAAGCTAGGCTAAGCTAGGCTAGGCTAGGCTAAGCCTAGCTTAGCTGCCTTAGGCTACAGCCTAGATTCTGTGCATACATCAAGGCCACAGCAATGCAACCATGCATGGCTGTGGCCTTTGCTTTAGGTACCAACAAAAATGCCTGCAAATGCAGGCACTTTTGTTTGTGCGCCACATACAGCGCACAACAATCAAATCAAATGAGGCATCTAAGCGAACTCAAGCTTAGCCTTGGTAAGCAAAGCCTTGGCGATTGCTTTCCTTTTGCGCAGCATCAATGCTCTCAAACTTCTCGGTGATAGCCTTGTTCTGCTCTTCACGTACTTCCTCAGGAATCTGATCCCAAGCCTCCTTAATAGGAGTGATAAGGCGGATCACCTCGTCTAAGGCTTCAACGCTGTTTTCGATATTGGCGTCGTTGAGGCGGTTTTTCATGTACTCATAAAGGCCAATGATGCGATTACCAAGCTCTTCGTTATAGCTTGGGTCAACAGCGCCTTGGAGACCATTTAAGATCCCTATAGCTTTGCCAATAAACTTGGACTTTTTCTCATAGTCGCGGGACTCCATATAGCCTTTAGCCTGATTCACGCGCTCAATAAAGCCCTCAAACAGCATCTGCGTAATGCGGTATGGACTAGCAACGAGGAGCTCAGCTTCGAGCTTTGTACGATTGTAAGCTTTAAGGTTACGTCCGTACATTTAATTCTCCTTATTAATCGATTGCGCCCTGAGGCGTTTGCTTGCCACTACCCCATGCAGAGGGTAGAAGTCACCTCAGAACAAAGCAAACCATCAGTCAGCCCCGTAAACAACACAGCTGCGAGCCCTCTCATGGCGACAAGCAGCCTGTTTAACACAAATGCAGCTCTCTTAGAGACACACTGCATTAGGCAATAACCAAGATATCCAAGCCATATAGCCTGATACGACTCTAGCAAAGGCTTTTATAACTACCTTTAGCAAGAACTATAGTCCAAGCTACAACAAACAAAAACTATAACATACAAGCCATATTCTAGCTACCACACGCACTAGGATACGGACAATGACCATCAAGCCCATCTACGACTATCGTAGTTGACATCCTCCCCCAGCTTACGCAGGGGGATTCCGAGGAGGTTCCTACTGCATAGCATGGGTTTGGTTCCTGCTGATCGGCCTCTAACGAGGCTCGCGTTATATCGCACTTATTGCTAAGTACGATAACACAGGCCATCTGGGCATGCCCTGCCCTTCGTTAATTGGTAGCGGTTCAAAATATTCCCTACTGTACGGTCGCCTGCCACTCGTGACTCGTGGGTTGCTATACTCCCCTCTGATCTACTTGTCTCGCGTAGGCAGAAGCATAACGGCACAAGTTGGACTCGTTTTGGCAGCACATGGCTAGCTCTTGTTCCTGCTTTAGTGCTCAACGGCCATCTTGATCAG
>CALXYZ010000161.1 GCA_944393075.1 uncultured Anaerobiospirillum sp.
ACCTCCTGTTGGCCGTACTTTTCGAAGCCCAAGGTGTAGACAGTCGGCCGGTTCCCATCAGGAACCAACAAATGAGACAAACAAGCCATAGAGCTTGATTTGTAGAAGTTCTCAAGACAGGCTAATGCAGGCTAATGCATACTCATGCAGACTAATGCATACTCATGCATGCCAATGAATGCCAATGCAACACAATGCCTCATATCCCTGTGCCGCAGCCACATTAAACAGAAAGCCCAATGCTACTGAGCATCTTCAGCAGTAACCGCAGCAGATGCTGCACCAGCCTCAGCTGTACCTTGTACCACCTCAGCGTTATCAGCATAGACCACGGCATTCTCTGCTTCCTCGTCACTAGAGCTAATGTTATCAGCATTAGCGCTCATTGCAGGCAATTCCCCGCCAAGTGTATCGATGGACGCACCATCACTGACCGTAGCACCATCTAAAGCGCTTTCTGCGGCTTCTGTGCTCTCTACGCCTGCGGCGGCATCAACAGAAGCCTCAGAGGTTGCTTCAGTTTCTTCAGTTGCTTCAGCACTATCCCCCTCAGCGCCTTGGAGGTAGTAAGACATAGTCTTTAAGACCTCAAACAAATGCGATGGACGGCTGCTATCGTTTGCAATAGAGCGATAGCGCTTGTCCTTGTATTGGAGCATGCCGAACTTATCAATAAGCACAATGCGGTCGCTCTCGATAATGGCATTCTCTAAGTACGAACCAACTAACACGTAGCTGCGCTCTGGCAAATGGAAGAGATCAGCACCAATACTGTAATCCCTGATAGGATTCTTTACGCCAAAGACGTGGTGCAACAAAGTGGCACTGACGTCGTAGGCGGAGGTGAGCGCGTTGACCTCGTGAGGCACACGATGTGGCCACTTGACCACAAATGGGATCTTCATCTGCACATCAGTGAAGTTGCTGTTGTGACCCCAGTAGTTGTCTTTGTTGTCATTGAACTCCTCACCATGATCGGAGGTGATAATCACGATAGTGTTTTCTGAGTAACCGTAGCTCTCCAACAAATCTAAGATGGTCTTGACGTTAATATCAGCGTAGTGAGCAGCGTTCTTGTAGCGATTGATGATAGGGGTTGGGTCTAGGTCGTTGCTGTACTCCATCTGATTTAAGGTCTTGACTGTTGGCTTAAAGACCTCGTACTCATTGTGCTCAGCAGTGATATCCGCATGTCCCATAGTGCTGCCTACCTCTGGATAAGCATAGGAGTGCACATTATCAAGGAAGATAAAGGAGAAGAACTTGTCACCGCGTCCTAACTTCTGCAAGAAAGCCTCAAAGTCCTTAATTGCAGCAGCATCACGCTCCAGCACATGAGTACCACGTGATTCCAAACGTAGATTAGGCACTGCGGCAAAGACCGTGGCATTAAACTCAGGCTTGATGAGGTTTGCTGAGGTGAAGATACCGTATTGATAACCACGCTCCTGAACAACCTGCGTCACGATCGATGGAATACCTGAAGTCAAAGCCACCGTCCAATATGATGGAGGCAGACCATAGAACAAACCAAAGATACCACCACGAGTGGCATTAGACGACGAGTAGTGGTTGTTGAAGCGAATAGCTTGCTGTGAAAAAGCGTAGGTGTGCGGCATCACCTCTTGTGTAAGCATGTCATAGCGAAGGCTATCGACAGCCACTAACAAGACGTTATAAGGCTCTTGTGGGTGATCAAAGTACGTGAGCTTGTTCTTTGGATAATCAAACAGACCTCTCTCATTTTGGCCAATCTGCACCTTACGTGCAGACAAATCCTCTGGGGTTATAACGCCTAACTTTAAGAGCAGGCTATTCATGGTCAGAGGCTTGTAGAAAGGCAGACGGTTTTGGATATCCAGCACTGGTAATAGCTGTTTAGCTGAGCCGTAAGCGTGAGTTAGGTTAGCCAACACATACATCAACAGTGCTAACAACACCAACAAACGCACCTTAATGCCCTTGTAGGCCAACAAGAAAGCAAACCCTAGCACCACTAACGAATAAACAATGATGAGAGCGACCTTGATGCCGATATCAATCCACATATCCATGGAGAGGCTAATCACCTCACCACCACCATTGAAGAACAGATCAAGCATGGCGTAGTTGATGTGGAAACGGTAGAGTGCAAAAACCTGCGCATCTGTGGCCAAAATGATGTGCAATAAAGAGATGACCACCAAGGCCCAAGTAAGGCGCCACTTACCGATCTTGGAGGCGAAGCCAAAGAACGGGAAGATCAAAATCAATGATGCGAGGAAAAAGTAGAGAAAGAAATGGCCTGTAGCTGCACAAGCAAAGGTAGACAAGGCAAACCAAGGAGAGTCTTCTATAGAAGGCGCATAGGAGTTAGCAAAGTACAGCGCTAAGGGCAGATTCAAAATGCCCAACCACAAAACGCAGCAAAAATTCTTTTTCAGCATAACAATAATCCCGCCCTAGCACCTTTAGCTTTTAGCTCACACCAAGGCTTTGATGAGCACAGCACCTGACCGCACATAACCACACCTGCAAACAGCTCTTGCGACCTGACAGGTGACTTAGACTAGCAATTAGTGATAGTAAATGCTCTGCATTGCATCTTTACGTTCAGCAAATGGCCCCAAAAGCCATGACCGCTGAGTTTGAAATTATCTCACATGCTTACCGCAAAAGTTAGCTAACGATGGTCGCAAATCCGTTTCTTGTGGGTAAGAGCCATAAGAGAGCACACAGAGTTGTGGCGAGATCACATCCTGACCTCAAGCCAGCCTGCGTGCGGCCGTAAATAAGGTAAAATTGATCGTTGCGGCAGCAAAAAAGCTAACCTCAAGGCACTCTAAGAGTTGGAGAACCTTAAGACTCAATCGCCGTAATCACCACATTACTTGCAGGAGCGTGCTTTAGCCCGATACTTTATGGATAAGCCTCAATCTCTATGTGTACTGCGCTTGTCTGCCTTAGGCGATTGCATCAATGCCTTTGGTTTGATTGGTGGCATGAAGCGTACCTACCCTGATCTCGACATAACATGGGTGCTCGATCAGCGTTTTGCACCTTTGTTTTGTGATGAGCAAGGCCACGATCTGGTGCCAATGATCAATCTTAATTGCCGTCAGGGAATCTTAGGCGCCCGTAAAACCCTAAAGCAGGCAATTAAATCCCAAGGCCTGCACTTTGATGCCCTGTTGAACCTGCAGACCTCCATCAAAGCTTCACTGTGCTCCACCGTCATCCCTGCTACCACTAAATACGGCTACGATGCTGAGCGCAGTCGTGAGGGCCAGAGCTTATTTGTCGATAAAAAGGTACCATCACCTGATAACCCTCATGTACTAGCAGGATTTATGGCCTTTGCAGAAGAGTGCGGCTACCCTATCGCCGAGCCTGTGTGGGATTTCAAACTTGACCCCTATGTCATCGACAAAGCCCGCTGCGTTGTTTCGCATGAGAAGGTGTGCGCCATCTGCCCATGCTCAGCTAGCAAAGCCAAGAACTGGACAATCGAGGGCTATGTAGAATTAGCTCGTCATGCCCAAGAACAGGATATGTGTGTGGTGTTGATGGGCGGCAAGGATCAGCTTGAGATTGATACCTGCGCGGCTATTGAGAACCAATGTACAGAGACCGGCCCTGTAATCAATCTGTGTGGCAAAACCAATCTGCGCGAACTTGCGGCCTACCTGAGCATTGCCAAGATTGTGGTGGCTCCAGACAGTGGCAGCATGCACCTCGCATCCGCAGTGGGTACTCCAGTCATAGGTTTGTTTGCCATCCACGATGATCAGCGCGTTGGCCCTTGGAACTTCATGGATCTCAACGTCTGCGTTTACCACAAGATCGCATCACAAGAGCTCAAAGGCAAAAGCATTCCTTGGCGTTATCGTGTTCGTACAAAGGATGCCATGGAGCACATCACTCCCGATCAGGTTATCTCGGCCTTTGATAAGGCCTTAGAGCGCTACCGCATTTGATATGCCGCAGCCGCAACCGTAACCGCAACCACATTAGCAATTAGCAATTAGCAATTAGTAATTAGCAATTAGTAACTAACAGAGGCAGCCGTGAACTTAGCAGTTTTCCCTGGTACTTTTGATCCAACCACCTTAGGCCACTTCGACATTATTCAACGTTCGAGCAAGCTCTTTGACCAAGTTATCGTGGCTGTTGCCGACAACCCACTCAAGCACCCACTGTTCACTTTAGAAGAGCGCATTGCTTTAGTGAACAAGTGCTGTGAGCGCCTGCAAAACGTCAAAGTCATGGGCTTTTCGGGCATGCTGCCTGACTTTATCCGCGAGCAGAAGGCCAACGTCTTAATCCGCGGCATCCGTACTGTTGCTGACTACGACTACGAGATGCAGCTGACCGGCATGTACCGTATCGCCATCCCTCAATTAGAGATCGTGATGCTGCCAACTAACGGCAACTTAGCCTTTATCAGCTCCTCGCTCGTGCGCGACATCATTGTCCACAAAGGCGATGTCAGCCAGTTCGTGCCTCACAACATCGCCGCTGCCATCCAAAACAAGATCTACAACCCACAACAGTAGCAGTTCAGCTGTGCAGCTGTGCAGCTGTGCAGCAGCTGTAACCCCAATCCTCGCTAACTGCTATTACCGACCAAACCCAAATCTTTCAATAAAAATTTAAAACTCGGGGCTTTCGGGCCCCCTAAAAGCCCCATGAAATCTAGCTTTTGGCGAGTCGCCAGCACCTTAAATCAGCCACATGTGCTTTAGGATGATTAGGGGCAGGTGACTGGCCAAAACCTTGTATTTAAGTCTTTTGTAGCGCTTTAAATGCATTTAAAACTTTTAAACCGCTACAGAAGCCTTTGTTTATCAGGGTTAGCGCGAACTTCGCTGGGTGTACTTTTAAACCATTTAAAAGTTTGGAAAGATTTAGAGACCAAAACAAAAGGCCCTGAAGGGCATTTTGTTTTGGTTCAACGCAACTTATGCCGTGCTACAGCACTACTTAGCGAGGCTGGCAGTGTGGGCAGAAGTAGGTGGAACGACCACCTTGAGTGATGTGCTCAATTGGGGTGCCGCACTCCTTACAAGGCTCTTCAGCATGGCCGTAGACCTTGAGGTTCTGCACAAAGTAGCCAGGCTTACCGTCAGCACCTTCAAAGTCGCGAATGGTGGTACCGCCACTAGCAATCGAAGCGGTCAGAACCTCCTTGATGTTCTTAACCAACAACTGCGCCTCCTCTAAGGAGATATCACGCGCCAAACGTGTTGGGTTTATGTGGCTTAAGAACAAAACCTCGCTTGCGTAGATGTTGCCCACTCCCACTACCACATGTGAGTTCATCAACGTCTGCTTGATGGTACAGGAGCGCTTTTTGAGGCGTGATAACAGCACATCGGCAGTAAAAGCGTCATCTAAAGGCTCAGGGCCTAATTCTGCTAGGAGCTTGTTGCTATAAGGATCAACACCTAAAGGAATGAAGAGCACCAAACCAAAACGACGGGTATCGTTGTAGCGCACACTCATGCCGCTATCTAACATCAGCTCAAAATGATCGTGCAGCACACGAGGCTCAGAGCTCTTAATGATCTGCAAATGGCCTGTCATGCCCAAGTGAATGATCATAGAGCCCTTGTCGGTAAAGACGATGATGTACTTACCACGGCGTTCTAGTTTCTGCACAGTAGCACCACGCAGCTGCTGCAAATCAGGGCTAAGGGGCTGACGCAATGGCTTCTCACCAACAAAGACATCGGTAATCTTGTGGCCTAATAACACTTGGCTCACGCCACGCTTAGTAACCTCAACCTCTGGTAACTCAGGCATCGTCATTCCTCCTCATAATCCCATGACTAGGCAGCCTTGCACGGACTCACAGCGCAACACTACGCAACAGCGCGCTGCTGCGCTACATGATAAGGACAAAACAGCCCGCCGTGCTCTCTTGAGAAAATTTCTTTTGTCGTTTTGGTTGTATCTAGTTAGTGAATACAAAAAAGCCCAACACAAAGGCTGGGCTTTTTTGAGTAGTCTTCTAAGAAGAACAAGATTACTTGATCTTGCCTTCCTTGTAGAGGACATGCTTACGTACCACAGGGTCGTACTTCATGATCTCCATCTTACCTGGAGTAGTACGACGGTTCTTGGTAGTAGTATAGAAATGACCGGTACCTGCAGAAGAATTTAAACGGATCTTCTCGCGACCACCTTTCTTAGCCATGATGCACTCCCTAGATCTTAGATCTTAACGCCATTAGCGCGCATATCAGCAAGAACGGCATCGATACCTAACTTGTCAATAGTACGCATACCCTTAGTGGTCACACGCAGGCGAACGAAGCGGCTCTCGCTCTCCACCCAGAAGCGGTGATACTTTAAGTTTGGAAGGAAGCGACGCTTAGCAGCGTTCTTTGCGTGGGAACGGTGGTTGCCCACTGCCGGGCGCTTGCCCGTAACTTGGCAAACTCTGGACATGTCTAGTCACACTCCAAATATACTTATACGGGTCACAGCACCAAAAGTGAAAAATCATCGAGCTGTAACCATTTAAAGGCACAACAAAACGGGCGCAATTCTACCATAAAACCAAGGTCTGAATCGTAAGATAGAGAAAATGCCTCTAAACTCTTACAAATAGAGCATGACAGTATGGAAAGGGGATGGCTGCAAAGCTTTTTAGCGCGAGCATCATGCTCGCTGCCCCCTGGCCTATTCACGTGGCCTGTTGGGCCTAGTAAAGCAACATCCTTTGGCTTTACCTGTGCCTTATGAAAAAACAAGAGCTCCCTGACATTTGGATGCGGTGGCTGAACGGAGGAACTATCGTCATGCCCACAAGATCAACATCAGTCTCTGAACATCTCTCGATGGCTCAAACAAAACCAATGGATCTAATGGATGAAAACGCACGCTTTCACAAGCTTGCGAAGGGCACCTGATATCACGCGATACCCACCTTACGACAAGGCAGCTTGGCTAGTCCACATGAGCGGCGCGCAAGCGCGGGGGCGGCAATTATCGCAACTACTAGTCTACGTTGCTACCTTAAAGCCGAGGCCATGCCTCAACATTGAGGTTTACCACCTCTCCATTTCCCTCAAAGCTAGTACTTAAGGGCTTTGGAACCACCTGATGAGCTTAAAAAGCTACAGTGCATATGGTCTACCGAATTTGGGATTATAGATGATCAAATAGTAAAGATCAAAACCTTTTTTACAGGATCACCGATAACAAAGCCCATACACACCGCCCCGACAAAAATCAGCTCCCACGCTGTTTGTGTGCTTTGTGCATGCAGCACGAAAAGCACACAAGCACGCACATCACACTACATTAGCTGAGCTAACGCTTGACGGCCATATCATTAGGATCAACAAAACCCTTGAAGGAATTCTTGCTGCGATAGCGCTGCAATAGGCGGTTGAGACCATAGCAAGCGAAAAACAGCGTGTAGAGGCTACCACCTAAGATCATGGCCTGATAACGCACTTTCTTGTCAAAGACCCAATCGTCAGCACTCATTGTCGGGTCGATGATCTTGAGGCTGTTCTCAGTCTCAGTATTCTTGAGGACACGGCGCGTCACAGCGCCCTCATCAAACAATCTCTGGCCGCTAGTCTCAGTAGTACCCGCAGACTCCTTAAAGGTGTAGGTGATCTTGACCTCTTTGCGTTGGCGCTGCCGCTGAATACGATCTTTGAGGCCAAGAGAGGAGTTTTCCTGAGCAGCTTTAGCTGCAGCTTTAGCTGCCTCTTTGGCGGCCTCTTTAGCAGCAATCTCTGCTCGCGCTAACTGTGCCTCGTCCTTGTCCGCGGTGAGAGGGTCGTCGGCAACATCAGTGGAGCGGTAAAACACGAAGTACTCGGTGTGGAATTCAGGACGACCACGGGCGCGTGAGCCAGCATAAGCATGGCCTTTCACCTGTAATGGCTTCATATCCTCAGGAACAAAGACAAAGACGCCCAAGTCTTCATATGCTTCAGCTGGAGCAATCTTTTGCATGTCGATGTAGGCCTTAATGACCACTCCTACTGCAACAATGCACAGCGTTGACAGCACATACATCACCACACGCCACCATGAGCGTTTCTTGTGGGGCTTGTTGCTTGTAGTCTCTGTATTTCCAGCCATTTTTTCTCCCTCCACCCACTGCGCAGAAACCAACCAAACGCTGAGATAGGTGATGGCGATTAGTGCGCCAGAGCGCTTAAATCAGGCTTTAAAGCATCAATCGGCTATAATTGAGGCACCACAGCAGTTGTCTTTATGTGCACTCACTTTTACTGCTGTTATTGAAGCTCCCACCGTCTGACGACGGGGGATTCTCTGATCCCCCAGCTCGCGCCGATCCATATCCTTGCAACAGTTATTGGCAAATTGACGGAAAGAGTTTTTAGTCAGGCC
>CALXYZ010000162.1 GCA_944393075.1 uncultured Anaerobiospirillum sp.
AGAGCCACCCAATCATGAACGAGTTCACCTTCTCTCGTTCTAACTTAGTGTCGCGCTTCACTGACAAGCACGTGCGCCGCAGCTCCTATTGGTCTGTGTTCTCGGGCGGTGCTGGTATCACTTATGGCTGCTATGGCATTTGGCAGATGCGCCGTGAAAAAGACGATCTGGTGGAGATTCCAGAGAGTGCTGCCAGCGCTTACCAAGGTGACAAGATCCCTTACTGGCATCAGTCGGTCAACTTCCCTGCTGCTTTCCAGATCCCATATCTCAAGCAGTTCATCGAGAAGCTGCCTAACAATCTGGATATCTACCCAGATAACAGCCTCATCATTGGTGACAACCCACAAGGTGAGGGCCACATGTGTGCTCTGACCAACAAGCAAAAGGACTTCATCGCAGTCTACGTACCACAAAAGCAGCAAGTCTGCGTCGACATCTCCGCTTTTGGTTACGACAACTACGACATCATGTGGTTCGACCCACGCTACAACGTCTACAACGTGCTGTCCAAGAAGTGCTCTGAGAGCCAGTTCTTGGTGATGCATAGCCCAGACGACAACGACTACGTTTTACTGCTTGTCCGTCGCCGCTAACGCAACAGCAGACAATGCAATGGACAAACAAATCCCTTGAAACTAAAAGGCCCGAAAGGGACTTTTTTAGTTCCAAAAACCACCCCAAACCGCTGAATCATGCTCGCTACTGCGACAAAGCCGGCGTTTTTGCGCAATATTTTCGCGCTGGCTATCTTTCTCATAAGCCATTGGTGATACCCTAAGAGAACTAAGCTCTATGAGCCATATTTCATGGGGCTGTGGGGCTTTTGAGCCTTTTAGGGCCCAAAAGATGTTTTGTTTTCGTTTGTGTGTTGTGTGCTAACCACAGCGCTGTACCTGCCTTTTTGAGGTTTGTGATGAGCGATCAGGATTTCAACCCTTTACTCCAGCTACAAGGCTTACCAATCTTCTCCTTGGTCAAACCCGAGCATATTCAGAGCGCGGTCAAAGGCGCTATTGATCACAGCATGCATGTCGTGAAAACTGTGGTTAAAGAGCACGAGAACAACCCTACTTGGGATAACGTCATCGCCCCTATTGAGGAGGCCGACGACAAGCTCTCTAAGATTTGGTCGGTGGTATCGCACTTAAACAGTGTCTGCAATACCGAAGAGCTGCGTGTAGCTCACGATAGCTGCTTGCCAATGATGGCTGAGTACAGCACTTTCATCGGCCAATACAAGCCACTGTGCGACGTCCTCAAGAAGATCTACAAGTCCGATGAGTACACCCTGCTGACCACCGCACAGCAAAAGTCGATCGAAAACTCCCTGCGTGACTTCCGCTTAAGTGGTATCGACTTACCAGAAGACCAGCAAAAGCGCTACGCTGAGATCACTGCTGAACTCTCGCAGCTGCAATCTAACTTTGCTAACAACGTGCTCGACGCCACACAAGGCTACACCTTGCACGTCACCAACTACGATGACGTTAAGGGTCTCCCAAGTTCGCAGATCAAGATGGCCGAAAACGAGGCTAAAAAGCGTGAGCTTGAGGGCTTAGTCTTCACCTTAGACATCCCATCCTACCTGCCATTCATGACCTACGTGGAAAACCGCGCCTTACGCGAGGAGCTCTACAAGGCTTATGTGACCCGTGCCTCCGATCAAGGCCCTAACGCAGGCAAGTGGGATAACCAAGAGAATATCGACAAGATCTTAAAGCTGCGCCATGAGTTAGCTCAGCTCTTAGGCTTCGAGAGCTACGCTCACCTGTCTTTAGCTACTAAGATGGCTAAGGATCCAGCTGATGTCATCAACTTCTTAGAGGACTTGGCTCGTAAGTCCAAGCCACAAGGCAAGGCCGAAATCGCTGAGCTGCAAGAGTATGCCCAGAAGCTTGGTCTTGAAGGTGAGCTTGAGCCTTGGGATGTTGCTTTCTTCTCCCAAAAGCTCTGTAAGGAGCGTTACGACTACGATCCACAGGAGCTGCGCTCTTACTTTGGTGTAGAAAAGGTTGTGGCTGGCCTCTTTACCTGTGCTGAGCGCCTCTACAACGTAACCTTCCGTCCACGCTTTGGTGTGGATGTATGGCACGAGGACGTGCGCTGCTACGATATCTACGATCGCTTCAGCTCTAAGATTGGCACTTTCTACATGGATCTCTACGCTCGCGAGGGCAAGCGTGGTGGTGCGTGGATGGATGAGTGCATGAGTCGCCGCTATCGCTCTGATGGCTCGCTGCAGCTGCCTATTGCCTATCTCGTGTGCAACTTCACTCCACCAATGAATGGCAAGGAGAGCCAGCTGACTCACGATGAGGTTGTGACCTTATTCCACGAATTTGGCCATGGCTTAAATCAGCTCTTAACCCGCATCGATATTGCTGATGTTTCGGGTATCAACGGTGTGCCTTGGGATGCTGTGGAGCTGCCAAGCCAGTTCAATGAGAACTTTGCATGGCAAGAAGAGGTCTTAAACTTCCTCTCTTCTCACTACAAGACTCACGAGCCATTACCAAAAGAGAAGCTCGACGCCTTAATCAAGGCCAAGAACTTTGAGTCGGCAATGGCTATGCTGCGTCAGTTGGAGTTTGCTCTCTTTGACTTCAGACTGCACCTTGAATACGATCCACAAAAGGGTTCGCGCGTCTACGAGATCTTAAATGAGGTCAAGGACTTGGTGGCTGTAACTCCACAGTACGCACAAGCTCGCTTCCCAGATAGCTTCACCCACATCTTTGCTGGTGGCTATGCTGCTGGTTACTACAGCTACAAGTGGGCTGAGGTGCTGGCTGCAGATGCCTTTGGTCGTTTTGAAGAGGAAGGCATCTTCAACGCCCAAGCCGGTAAGGACTTCCGCGACTACATCTTAGCAGTCGGTGGCGCTATCGACCCAATGAAGGGCTTCATCTCCTTCCGTGGCCGCAAGCCACAAGTAGATGCCCTGCTGCGTCAAAGCGGCATCACGGTTCCAGCCTCCGAGGCTTAACCACAGCCCAAGGCTCAGGCACAGCCAGCCATAGGCACAGGCCAAGCTCGCAGCTTCAAGCTGCGGCCTGTGCCTACTGACCAATGACCAAAGCCCACGCTTGCGTGGGCTTTGGTCTATCTGCAACAGCAGTGCAGCTACATGCACCCCTACTTAGCCTTAGCATTGAGCTTCTTGAGGCTCTCACAAGCCTTGTCTTGCTTTAAATTGCAGGACACCTCATAGAACTGCTTGGCCATTTCTAAGTTGCGTTTGACCCCCAGCCCGCGCGAATACATTTCAGCAATGAGATTGCAGCCTGCACCATCACCAAAATCGCAAGATTTACGAGCATATTTGGCTGCTTTCTCATAGTCGATGGCGATACCACCAAATCCCCGTCCATACATACCAGCTGCGAGCAAACAGCCAGCCGCGCTCTCCAGATCACAAGCTTTTCGCGAAAGGCTCAAAGCCATGTCGTAATCCTGAGACAGAGATTCGCCTTGATGATAGTAAGAAGCCAAGATCGCACAGGAGTCTCCGTTACTGTTCTCATCACAATTGCGGCGCAACAGCTTAATGCCCTTAACCACATCCTGTTTGACGCCTTTACCCTCAAGATAGCTCACTGCCTGAATATGACATCCTAGCGACGACTTGAGATCACAGCCTTTGCGGGCAAAGGACAGGGCTTGCTGGTAGTCGCGCTCTACCCCGTTACCAATAAAGTAAATGCTTCCTAGCATCGAGCAGCCATCACCGTAGTCGCTATCACACCCTTTCTTGAAAAACTGTGCTGCTGCTGGGCCGTCTTGAACTTCTAGCATGATGCCGCCCATTAGCATACAAGCCAAGCTCGTCTTGTTCTCACAAGCAAGGCCATAGTAGTTGAGGCTCTTCTTGGCGTCTTTTTCCACGCCCTGTCCTGCTTGGTACATAGCACCAAGGATCAAACAACCATCGCCATTGCCCAAAGAACAGGACTTTTCTGCAAACTCTTTTGCCTTATCCATATCACCATGATCCACAGCTTCTCTAGCAATGGTATGGCACGCAGCGCCATTGTTTTGCGCACACTGCACCTCCAAAGAAGCCGCTTGTACTGCTGGCGCTAACAGTAAGGCAAACAGTAAGACTGGGACGGACAAAGACAAGGACACGAACCGCAACAGCACTAAGCGCTGCCACACATCATTGGTATTGAGAGAACACCCCATTGCGACCTCCAAGCTCAAAAATAACGACGACCAGCTTAACACCGTCAAATGCTGGCTACGGCGCAACAGCTCTCAAGTTGTTAGGGACTACGAGTTTTGCGGTATTGAGATGGTAAGGAATTAGGCAAGAAGAGAAGCGTGCAGGAACAGGAACAGAAGAGAAGAGAAGAGAAGAGACGCTTGAGGATGGTATCTCAACAGCATGCTAGTGCGTGCAAGCTTGCCTGCCTGCATGCTGTTGGGAGGGATGAACTCTAGTAGTAGACCCAGAAGTCGACTAAGAGCACGATCAACCAAGCAAAGTGGTGAATTGCACAGCCGATTAAGGTGTACTTGAGCTCTGGAGCCACCTTAGAACCGTTGCTAGCGTTGCGAATGGTTCTTAAGGCCGAAGAAGCCAGTGGAATCAAGGACAAAGCTAAGATACTGATCTCCCAGCCTTTGTGCGACACGAAGCAAGCAATAAAAGAACTGAGCAAAACTAAAGCAAAGAGGAAGGCATGGTAAACAGCAGCAAACTTATAGCCTAAACGCACAGCTAAAGTACGCTTGCCTACCTTCTCGTCTTCTTTGATATCGCGCATGTTAGCGGTATGCAACACCATGATTGAAGCTGCCCCCACGCTGATGCACAGCATCACAGTATCAGGGTAGATTTCAAAGCCGCTGCCGCTAGCATTGGTAATCATGATCTGTGGACCAACCACAGCCAAAATACCGAAGAACAAGAAAACGGAGATATCACCTAAACCACGATAGCCATAGGACACGCCTAAGGTGTAGAAGATAGCAGCTAAGATCGAGACCACACCTAAGAAAATAAACCAAGCAAAGGCATGGGCATCGTTGCCTAAGGTCATATAGACCGCCATCACACCCGTAGCTGAGATCATGATGATGACTATGGCCATAAAGCGTTTAAGGCCATTGAGGCTAATGGCACCAGTCATGGCAGCGCGGATTGGGCCTAAACGATTGCCACTATCTGCGCCCTTGTAGGCATCACCGTAATCATTGGCGAGATTCGACAGAATCTGCAAAAGCATGCCAGTGACGATAATCAAAAAGGCAGCCGCGATGTTGTAGGCGTTAACAGCACCGTAGTAAAAACCTAAAGCACAGCCGACAGCGCAGTTAGTAGCGCCTAACAGCAAGGTTTGAGGACGAGCCTCTTTGACCCAGTCTCTGAGCATGCAAATCTCCTTCACCCCACACAGCCTAAGAAAGAAACAACCTTTGCCTGCGCTAGCGCTTGCTTGAGCTTGGCTATAGCCGTGGCCTTGGCCCATGGTCTTCGCTCAGTTCACGCCCCACAATTTCACACAGAAACAAAAAGCAAAGGCTAATTTCTGCGATACCCTTTGCTTCCTTGAAATGTTTGACTTGTAAGACAGAACCGCGATCAGTATCGTGCTTGGCTTGGTTATAGAAAGACAGCACTGTGTAAGATGGCGATGTGTAACTCTATTTTGTTGAAACGTGAGTGATGCAAAACCCCACAAATATCAGGGTTCACGCACACATATAAACCGGCCCATTTTATCACTAAAAATCCATATTTGGCCGCTGCCACCGGTGACAAACGAGTGATAATCAGCCTCTTTTCCTTAGGACAAACACAGGCTGCTTGTATGCAGCTTTGGCCTAAAATTAGGGCTTGCACGATCATGCAAACTGTTTTCTTGTATAATTTGCGGGCACTGATTAGTTTTTGCAAAAGATCTCAGTTGCCGTTCAATGCAGGCATAGCACTGATGCTTTGTACACACAGATTGGGCTTTGAGTTGTCGTAGCTCCTACATCTACCCTTGCCCAGTCTTTAGGCATAAGAAATGATATAAGCCTAGCATCAAGTGACTGCACACGTTTTGCTAAGTTAGTAAGTGCTATCGCCTTGCGATATGAGCTGTCTTGCCATATTGACCATACCAGCCAAGTCCGCCACGTTTGCCACGCTTTCATGGCTGGCCATACTGGCCAGATTGTTTTGTATGCGGGCACGCCCAGCTTGTTTTCTAAAACCATTTTTCGATTGTTGCGCAGCGATGTTGAGTAGCTGAGAGTAGATTGCGCGAAGAGGTCATCCATGTTGTTTGATAATCCTGCCTTACAGACCCTCAAAAAGGTCTTTGATGCAGAAAAAGTGAAGAAAGAAGGCATTGTCCGCGGCACCGAACGTGGTTTTGGCTTCCTTGAAGTGGCTGAGGAAAAGACTAGCTACTTCATCGCCCCTTTTGCCATGAAGAATGTCTTAAGTGGCGATCGCGTAGTTGCTGTCATCACTGAAGATAAGGAAAAGGGCAAGTCCCAAGCCGAACCTGAGTCCTTAGTTGAGGCTGCCTTAAAGGACAAGTTCGTCGGCCGTATCGCATTCGTCAACAACAAGATGCATGTGGTGCCTGACTCACCCTCGATCAAGCAATCATTCATCTGTGATGACCATCGTCGCGACAAGAGCGAAAAGCTGCACGAGGGTGACTGGATCTTATGTCACCTCACCAAGCACGCCTTAACTGATGGCTACTTCAGAGCTGAGATCTTAGAAGAAATCACCACCAGCGGGGATCCAACCACCCCATGGACGGTGAGTCTGCGTGCCTTAGATCTGCCTGTAGCACCACCACCATCTGATGATACCTATCCTTTCTTAGAGGAATCATTCCCTCGTGAGGATATGACCTCTCTGCCTTTCGTTACTATCGATAGCGAAAAGACTGAGGATATGGACGACGCTCTCTACATTGAACGTGGCGAAGATGGCTCTTTCAAGCTGTGGGTGGCTATCGCTGATCCAACTGGCTACATCGATGAGAACAGCAAGTTAGACGATGAAGCAGCACATCGTGCCTTCTCGATCTACTTACCAGGCCGCAACATCCCTATGCTGCCACGTGAGCTCTCCGACAACCTCTGCTCACTGCGCGAAGGTGAGGTGCGTGCAGCCTTAGTCGGTACCATCTACATCAACGCCAAGGGCGAGATCGAAACCGAGCGCACTGAGTACAGATTAGCCACCATCAAGTCTCAAGGTAAGCTCATCTACAACTACGTTTCTGACTTCCTAGAGAACGGCGACACCTCCAACTTTAACCCAAGCGAAGAGGTGCACAAGGTCTTATTACTGCTCAAAGAGATGACTGACCTGCGCTACAACTACCGTAGCACTGAGCTCGCTTCTTTCAGAAACCGTCCTGACTACGAGTTCGTGCTCACTGAGGAAGGTGCTTTAGACCACATCGCCGTCAACTACCGCCGCATTGCCAACCAAATCGTGGAAGAGTCGATGATCGCTGCTAATGTCGCTTGCGGTAGCTTCTTAGCGAAGCATCTGAACACTGGTATCTTCAACACCCACATGGGCTTTGATGATGACTACATCGATGATGCTATCGAAATGCTAGCTAACAACGGCTTCAAGACCACTGTCGAAGAGCTGCACACCATCAAAGGCTTCTGCGCTGCTCGTCGCTTCGCGATCAATCAGCCAAAGAGCTACCTTGATAACATGATCCGCAAGTACCAAGAGTACTCGCAGATGAAGATCAACCCAGCTCCTCACTTCGCTTTAGGAGTGGAGAACTACGCTACTTGGACTTCTCCAATCCGTAAGTACGGTGACATGATCAACCACCGCCTCATCAAGTCGGTGATCTGCGATCAAGAGCACCCTCGCATGCCTGACGAGGACACCCTCGCCACTATGAACCTCGCCCGTCGTACTAACCGTATGGCCGAGCGCTCGGTACGTGATTGGCTGTATGCTGACTACTTAAGCGATGACGTCAATAAGAAGACCGTCTTCACTGGCGAACTGTTTGACGTGGTACGTGGTGGCCTTAGAGTGCTCTTACAGGAGAATGGAGCCTTTATCTTCATCCCTATCAGTTTGGTAAGCGCTGAGCGCGATCTCGATTTTGATTTCTCTAAGGGCCGCGTCACATTCAATGGTGAGACTGTCTTTGAGTTAGGTGACATCATCAAGGTACGCTTAGTCCAGATCGATAAAATCAACCGCTCGATCGTTGGTACTCCAGTAGAGCTGCCACTGAACTTGCCACTGCCAAACATTGAAGAGATGATGCAGCGCCGCGCCGAGCAAAAGGCTGCAATGCGCCGCTAAGCATGAGCATAGCCGCATAGCTTAGCTCTGCACACTATATCATT
>CALXYZ010000163.1 GCA_944393075.1 uncultured Anaerobiospirillum sp.
GGGTACCGGTTGTTACTCATAGCTTACCCTATATGGGTATCATTTTAAAAATTAAGGCTCAAATCCCCGTCGTCTGCAAATAACTATCGAAGCTTGATTTTATGCGGTTCTTGCAAGCTTGGTTATGTTGTAAGAGGACAAGAATAAAGGCTTCATGAAAAGTAAAAATCATTTATTTAAGCTATTCTTGTAGTTTGCTTCAAGTAACGCAACTCAGCCGTAATGCCGCTCTAGCCTTTGTTTAGCAGGTTTTAAAAATAATCAGTCTGCTCCTCTATGTCTGCTAAGAAGCGACAGTCTGTTTGTTTTACAGATTTACCTAATATGAATGTAAAGGCGTTGCTTACATTCGTTTTTGACTGCTTTGTTTAAACACTTCTAACACGTGCAAAAAAGTTAAAAATATTTTGAAATGCCAGTGCCATATGGCATTGCTGTGTTTTTGCACCAAATTAGTGTGATTTTGGTCACTGCTAGGAACGAACCCTCAAGAACCGAGCTGTAGCTTAAAAGCATATCCGTTCCGTAGCTTGCAGGTACTCCTGCCTGCAAGTGTTATTGAGGAATTAGTTTATGACCCCGTGTTCTTCTTCTAGTAACAGTCAACCAAGTAGGTACATAGCTAAGAGCTTGGACGATCGCCTGATTACAGTGCACTCATATTCCTTGAAAAGCCTCTGTACCTCTAGCACTGCGCGTATAGCTGATTCTTTACATAACATGTCGGTTGCGGATTCGAGGCTTCGTGATTCACAAGCAGCCCCAGTATCAATTAATCCTGCATCTGATTCGGCCATTGCTTCTGTGTCTTCCCAAAAGTCACCTCTGGCCATGTCTTCTTGTGCTCTTCCTTGTGGCGCTCACAGTACTTCCTCACCTGCAATTACCCGTACTTCCTTGAGCACCAGCACCAGCATCAGCATCAGTAATAGCACCAGTCACCAAGTGCTTGCTGATAGCAATCCTGCCTCCATCTTGGCCGTTGCACCTTTGTCTTCTCCTGAGACATCAGCGGCCACGCCTTACTCATCCTTCTATTTCTTCTCACTCTTCTCATCTATACCAGCTGTCTCATCAGCCGCATATTTCAAATTAGACTCTGTTTGTATCAACGCAAACAGCAGCCCTAAGGAGTCTTCCGTCCCTAAACCAGCGCTCATCCTCTCGCCAATGCTTCTGCCATCCCGCAACCGCTGCTACCCCAGCATCTGCAGCATCTGCAGCATCTTTGGCATTTCTTTATCGAGCGCTTGTTTGCTGAAGGTTGAGACTTTTTACGAACAAGTAATAAACAAGCTAACTGGCCTGCTATGCAGAGCCGATCTCTTACCACGCTCTTTTCTGTGGCCACCTGCCTCTAGACCACAAGCTCATACAGCTACAGCAGCCCTTACCGTTCAGTGATGAGGCTATCACCAAGCTCTTTGGCTTTGTTTTAGGCACCTCCAAGCTTTTGGGGCTGTTTGTTGCGCTCCCTTCTTACTTGTTAGCACGAGGTTATAGCTTGCAAATGAGACACATTCACCTCAGCGACGAAGAAATCAAGCTGATCTTTGAGCTTGAATCTAGTGATCCTAGTCTGCCTACTTTGCAAAGCTCACCTGTTGTTAGCTCTAATGATGATGAGCTTTTGTGGTTTTACGACTGGAATCAGCCTTTTCAGGAGGTTGATCCCAATGAGGATTGGGATGCGGCCGCAGACTTCAATAGTTCCGATTTCATCGAATTAACTCCTAGCCATGGCCACAGCTGCTTCTTTGAGGAATACAGCTCCTCTGATGCCGCCAAGGCCCATGACAAGAATTCCACCTCGACCCATTCTAACAACATTAACAAGTAGGCAGATAGATAATACCAGCTCTTGTTAAGCCCAAATTTCTAGAAATCTAGTTGGTGTTGGCGACTCAGCCACGGCCGCCAACAAATTCTAAGGAGTCCTTTATGGCACGTTTACATCTAAGAAAAAACACCGGTCATGGTGACAACAAGTACCGTAACGACGGCAATGGCGGTAAAGCTAGTAAAGGTGGTAGTGGCTTCAACACCGCCAGTACCGCCAACATCGCTAACAAGGACTTTATTGCGTCTAAGTCCGTTCCGAAAAACCAAGCTTCATCAGTGCAATCGATGTTGAGCTCCAAGCGCATACAAAAGGCTACTCCTGTTAAAGAAAGCACCTTAAAGCTCTATGTAATCTCGGTACCTTTTAAGGCTGCGTTGGTTGCCTCGCGTAACAACATGGCTGGGCCTGCGCTGCAGCCATTAATAACCAATCAAGAAGGGAAAGCCGTTCCTGTTACTGCTTCAGATTCAGATTCTGTCACTGCATCTGCCACTGCATCTGCGAGTACATATGTATCGGCACCTGTATCTGCGGCAGCAAACGTGGAGAGTGAGGCCAATAAAGCCTTGGTGGATTCTAGTGCAAAGGAGTTTGCCTGCACTCATGACCTCTTTATGCGCAATTGGGAGAAGCAGCTTGCCAACGAGCTCAACCTCTTCTTATGCCCTGTAGACTCAATGCCTCATGCTGAGCGTACCACCTATGAGCGTTATCTGACCTCGTTCTTTAACTTCCTGATCCATGTCAACGATAAGAGCCCGCATGAGCGCATACACGACATCAACTCGCTCAATGTCGCTGGAGCCAAACTCACTCTGAATTTTGATCGCTGCGCAGTCAATCAGCTCCAAAAGCATCCTGCTCTGACGGCAGCCTTGGTTAAGTCCATTGCCGCCACGCCTTCTGCTAAGCCCAATCTAGAGCTCAAGCCGCCTCAAGTCGCTGGCGCCACCACCTTCATTGGTAGCTCGATTGGTAACTCCATCATAGAAGCGGAGGAAGAGGAGGAGGAAGAGGAGAAGCTTGTAGAAAGCCAAGTCCTCTATGACCAGACCATTGTCGGTGAGGCTGTCGGCGACGAGGAGGAAGAAGAAGAAGAGGTCTCATCCTCGCTTCAAGGCTCGGGTAATGAGTACCACGAGATTGTCTCCAATATTGAGAACCGCGTGCTCAAAGGTGAATCTTTGTTTAGAGGCATTCCTATCCACCAGCAGTCCTTGCGGCGCTTGTGTTTGCAAAGCATTGAGGCTCCTCGTGGTCTGGCCAATATTAATGCTTTGCTTGACCAAAAGAGGTTATCTAAAAGCCTTTATCGTTCGTGTACACGTAGCTGACATCAGCTTCGGTACGTATTCCTTCCCTGCCAGCATTATGTGGAGACCTTAGTGTGCCCTAATACACCGACTCACCAACTTGCCGACTAACCAATGCACCATCCCTTTGATCGTTCACACTTCTGACTCTTCGATTCACTTGCTTATCAACACAACAGCCTTTTGAGGCGTTAAGCGTTTGGGCACACGATTGTTAGGTCATCCGTGCCCTGATGTGTTTTTTTCTATGTAAGGAGTCCCTATGGCCCCTCAGTTTCCTTTAGGTAAAACACAGACAGCGATTCATCACCTGTGTGATGAATTACCTAGGCTGATGCTCGCTTTCACACCACATGCCCTCTCTAAGCAGCCTATCTTCAACTCGGTGATTTTGGGCTTAACTGAGAATCACCATGACATAGCCTTTAACTTAAAAGAAGTACTACCCCATGGTCAGTTAGCGGCAATGCAAAAAGAAAAGAACGCGCAAACTGTTCATCTGAAGCAATCTCAAGATGCAGCGACCTCTAAAGATGCATCTCCTAAGGGCTCTGCAGATGCGGCATCTTCTAGATCAGCTACATCCTCAGCTCAGACTACTTCAGCCTCAACCACAACCTCAAACTCCTCTTCGCTCCAAGCAGATCATAACGAGGCTTGTAACAGTGCGAAACAAGATCCGCCCAACACTATTGCTCAAACAGCTTCTCCTGTGCCGTCTCAGGCTGCCACTTCTGCACCGCAGAACCAACCTATAGCCACAAGCCAACAGCAAGTGCCATTGTCTTCAACAGCTACAGCTGCTGTAACGGCGCCCGCCCCTATAGCGCCCGCTCCTAATATGGCTAATGTTAGTGCAAATGTTAGCGCCAATGTAAATACGAGTGTGGCTTCGCAGTTAGCACCACAAATGACTCCACCTGCTACAGCCATACCGACATCTGGTGCTAACGTCATTAATCAGCATATGAGTGCTCCTGATTCTGCTGCACATGTTTCTACTCCGGTTGCGACCTTCACTTTTGTTCCAGCACAAGGTTCTATTTCAGCTCCAACAGCGCCGCCTAAACTTGGTCAGTGGAAGGCTCCACAGACTCGTGAGTACTCGGCGGTAGGGCGAGCTAAGCGCAGCCATTATTTACGTGCTCCAATTAGGCTTGATCCTGAGATTGAGGCTGCCTTTGCCGAGCAAGATAACATCTTGCAGCAACAGCGTTATGGAAAGAGAACTGCTAACACCGCACCTGTCGGTAGAGTAGAGGACTACAGTCTGATTGCGCCTAACTTCCGCAATGCTCCGCCTCCACCTCCACAATACCAAAGTGGTATGCAAGGTATGCCTCAAGGGGGCTCTCAAGGCGCACCTGCTATGAGCCAAGGCCAAAGGATGACTCCATATGCTCCAACTTCGGTAACGCAACCTGTTACTACAGCTGATACTACTAATGCTACTACTGCTACTAATGCATATGCAGCGGCAGGGTATATGGCCTCAACTATGGCTCCGCATCAGGCAATGATGTCGCCACCATCTGGAACTTGTGCTATTGGAGGTACGGGGAATCAGGTGCTTCCTGCATACCCTAATGCTCAAAGAAATGATAAAGGAGTGGTAGGAGCTCCACCTGCTGCTGGTATGAACGGGCCTCTAGCTTCCTCTAGTGTTTGGGGTAATGTTAGTCCTGAGGTCTATGAGGATTTAGGGCGCTTTGAACCACCACTATCTAACTCGGTACGCTCACGCTACTACCGTGGTGAAGTGATTGTAGACGAGGAAGGTCGTTATAACGCCTCACGGCAAGTCATACCAGACCGCCCAAAGGTGATCGCAGCCCAGAGCTTGGTAAGCAACGGACGTGACCCACGTGAAGCGGCGGACTCTCAGTCGCTGGTAAATACCTTTACGCTAGAGTCAGCGCCTACAATGCCGCGCACCTCTGGTAAAACGGTCAACACCTATACCCTTGAGCCAAGAACTCCTGTTACTACAGACTTGGCTCGCACTGCTGCCTTTACTGCAGCTAGTGCAGCTAATTCCGTCAACGTAGCTAAGACCACTGGCAGCGTTCAAGATGTTAGTGGGGCTAAACATAAAGATGATGGTCTGCATTGGGTAGATCCTAATTTGCCACAATATCAGCAGCAATTGGTTAGGTCTGCTACTACGGCTACGGTGGGAGGGACATCAACCTCATTTAATGATACCTGTGCGCAAATGATTCCCCGCCCAAAGCGTGAGCTTGATTGGCATCCTTTCCGTCCTGTACCAGCATATAGCCCTGTACGTATCTCTATTACCAATGACGACAACGTCTGTGCTGGCAGTGAAGACAGCGCTTCTTATGTGTGGCGCGAAGCAGGATTTGCTGCTTCTGCTATAAGCACGGCGCCAGCACTTAATACTTATACCGCAGCTATTTCTAATTCAGCTTTTGCTTCAGTAGAGGACAAAGCTACAGTGGCAGCAGGAGCAAGTACTAACAAAGCAGGTGGCAAGGCATATGGCAAGACATATGGCAAGACATATGGCAATGCAGATGATATGGTAGATGGCTGGGCTGAGGCGGTTCAGTGTCGCTTAAGTGCTGCTATTGATGAACTACCACGCAAAGAGATTTCATTGCGTCAGCTGTTTGGTGATAACAAGCTCTGGTGTGATGCCTTTGCCATGATGCAGTACTCGCCTGAGTTGCAAAAGCTCATCCCTAGTACCCATGAGCACTTTGTGTTTAACCCCGATGTGCTCAACAGCATCCTGCTCTTTTTAACCCAAGCAGATAACGATGCCCTCTACATCGCAGGGCCTACTGGTTGTGGTAAGACCTCTACGGTCTTAGAGATAGCCTCACGCTTAAGATGGCCTGTAGAGAGTATTACTCTCTCGCAGCGCACCGAGATCATTGACCTCATCGGCCACAACACCATTGTTCATGGACAGCTGTTGTACCGCTATGGTCCATTGGCTCGCGCCATGATGTACGGTGAGATCTTGGTTCTAAACGAGATTGACTTGATCAGTGCCGGTGAGCTTGCGGCTTTAAATGACATCTTGGAAGGTAGAGCTCTTACTATCAGCAACAACAATGGTGAGGTTATCTACCCTCATCCTTTCTTTAGGGTGATTGCTACCGCCAATACCAAGGGTGATGGTGATGAGAGTGGTTATTACCAAGGCGCTAGACTGCAAAACCAAGCTTTCTTAGATCGCTGGCGCTTTTTGGAGCTCTCTTATCCTACTGAGGCTCAAGAACGCAGTGTCATCGCTAAAGCTCTTCCAATGCTTAGTGATGACTTCATAACCAATATCCTGCACTTCGCCCAAGAGGTACGCCGCTGCAATGGTGATTTGATCGCCACCTGTAACGATATCTTGAGAGCCACTCGTCTGCGCTTCTTAGCAGAGAAGAAGATCTACGATGAATACCTCAACGGTCATATGACCTTTACCCGTGATTCCTGCGATAAGCTCAGGGATGATATCAAAGCAACCTTAGGTAATAGGAACCTTACCTTAAATGTGGTGGCAGGTAAGTTTGATCCTTCCGGTGGATACACAGTAGCGCATGAGGCATGTATTGGTGCTGGGGTTGTGGTTGGGGCGGGGACTGTGGATCGTGTAAACATCAATGCCAATGCTTTAGCAGCCTCAGCAACCTCTTCGCAGCAGCTAGACTCAATAGGCGCTACAGGGAGTACAGGGGCAGCAGAAGGTAGTAACAAGCCATCTGGTAATAAGGCTTATGGCTTGCCTGGCTTTACCATACTATCAGCTCCGCTTTCTACACGTGCGCTGATGCGCATCTGTAAGCTCTATGCTCAGTATCAGTCGTTGTCGATACAAGAGGCGATTTCTTTAGGCTATGCCTCACGTCTGCCATTGCAAGAGTTTGAGTTTGTGATGCGCATGTGCCTCGATGTCTTTGGTAGCGAGAGCATCCTCAATGAGCAAAGCCATACCATTGAGGCTGATAAGAGCTCTAGTGATAAGCATCAAGGGCAGAACTCTTCTGACTCTAAGCTTGAGAGCTCTGAGAGCTTTGAGAGCTTTGAGAGCTTTGAGAACTCTGAGTGCTCTGAGAATAAGAGCACTTGCAAGAGAACGAGTGAGTGCGAGAGCGAGAGTAAGAGCCTTAGTAAGGTCGCGGTTAAGAATGAGCTCAAGACTGAAGCCCCATCACAGGGAGATGCTGTTCTTACTACTAATAGCTCTGCGGCTGAGTCTAAGTCTAAGTCTAAGCCAAAGCCTAAAGTTGATGGTTCTAGTAAAACCGCGAATGCGGTCGTAGAGGTTAAGCCTACTACCGGCAGTAGTACCAATGCTGAGGCGGAGGCTAAAGTTGAGACAACGGTAAAGGACAAGCCTGAGAATGGGGGTGATGTTGCATCTGAAGCAGACAGCACTGCAGTTGATGCGGTAGTTGATGGTGAGTCCGACCAGATATCTCTGGACTTTGATAGCCTCAATAAGGCCAAGGAAAAGGCTGAGACTCAGTTGCTTAAGCAGGTCTCTGTGCAAAAGAGAAAGCTCATGTCGGCAGTTGCTTCAGCCTATGCAGCTACAGCCACTGTCCACAATAAAGGCTCTAAGGTGATTACTAGCAACTGCTTAGTACCAAAGGTTGAGCTGGTTGTAAGTGCTAAGGACGATAACGCCAAGAAACAGGAGCAGCCAAAGCAGCAGACAAAGGTAAAGGCTAAGAGTAGCAAGGCCTCTACTTCTAAGGTAGAGGAAGCTACGGTAACCAAAGGTTTGATTTCAGGGGCGGGCGCTGTTTCGCACGAGGATAAGGCGGTAGAGCCTGCGGATGCTGATGCGGTGCTAACTCCTTTGGAAAAACCAAAGCCTAAGAAGCCGCGTAAGCCAGCAAAGATTAAGGCGGTAGCTGAATCTGCTACGCCATCTGCGTCAGAGGCTTTCTTCAACAGTCACGTAGCAGTGGTCACTGTAAGCAGTGGCCGTAAACGCAACCATGACGGTAATGCAGAGAGGAGTTCTGAGAGCAGTGCAGACCGCATTAAGCAGCAGCTTATCAACGGCATGAGCCGCATGTTTTAGGAAATAGTGCGTCAATGTTAGCGCCATCCTTACGCGTTCTAGGGTGGCGCTTTTTTTTTTTTTTTTTTTTTTTGATGACGCAAAATCCAAGCTGGTTAGCCCAAGATGTTGGGGTGTTGGTATT
>CALXYZ010000164.1 GCA_944393075.1 uncultured Anaerobiospirillum sp.
ATTGAACTTGGTTACAAGTCCGACCTTGATATGGTTTTCATCCGTGAGGTTTCGGATGCTGACACGACTGGTGTCACAGGCTCAGATGGTAGCGATGGTCACAACAAGGTACCAGCTGCCATGTTCTATCAGCGCTTTGTACAGCGTTTGATGCACTTGTGTACTACGCGTATGAGCGGTGGCGTGCTCTATGATCTTGACATGCGCTTACGTCCAGACGGTGACTCGGGCGTGCTCATGACTGACCTTGATGCCTATGAGCAATACCAAAAGAACCGTGCTTGGACATGGGAGCATCAGGCCTTAGTACGTGCCCGTGCGGTAGCCGGTTCGCCTAAAGTGATAGAGGGCTTTAATCGCATTCGCGATGAGGTGCTGCGTACTCCACGCGATGAGGTCAAGCTCAGCGATGATGTCTACGCCATGCGTATGAAGATGCGCAACTACTTAGACCGTAGCTCCGACAAGCTCTTTGATCTTAAGCAGGGGCGTGGCGGTATGGTTGATATTGAGTTCATTGCCCAGTATCTGTTGCTGCGTGAGGCTCCACGTCATCCAGATATGGTGCTGTGGTCAGATAACGTCCGTATCTTTGATGAGTGCGCCCGTTTAGGCATCATCACGCAGGAGAAGACTGACACATTAAAGAACGCCTATCTCGCCATTCGTGAGTGCTACCACCGCGTTAGCTTAGCAGACCTGCCTCGAATTGTCTCAATTGCCGACCGTCCTCATGAGTGTGATGACGTGGTGGTGATATTCGATGAGATCTTTAAGGATGCCGCGGCCCGCTTTGTGCCACCACACTACAGCAAGTCCAACTCATTGCCATCAGTGACCTTGTAGCGCAAAGCAGCAGATTGCCGCTTACCATGACATAACAACGCAGCCCAGACCAAATGAGGTACTGGGCTGCGTCGTATTAGCTGATGCAGTGCTCTAGGAGCTAGGAGTCTAGAGTATAGAGTCTATAGGCTAGAGGAAGAAGTGAGGATCGTCGTCGTTAAGCGTTGGCTGTGGCATGAAGTCAGGCATCTTGAGGCGACCATTTGGATTGTTGACCTTTGGCCCTAAGCCTTCAGGGCAGATATAGGCACGTCCTGATAAAGCTACACCGACCTCAGGGGCGAGGCTATTCATCTGCCGTGCATAAGAATAGGTCTCCACTAAGTGGGTCGCTCCTAACTCAGAGGCCATAACCTTAAGATCAAAGCGGGCGGTCTCGATCGTCATACGTGGAGGTGCGTCCACATTACCGACGAAGGTACAGCCCATGACCTCAGTAGGCAGCGCTGTGATCACACTCTGAGCTTGCTGCTCTTTAGCACTGCTTGTACAGCCACTTACAGCCATACTGCCAAGTACAGCTCCTACCATCAGAGCTAATACAGTCTTCCTTTTCATATCCACCCAAACCTTAGCAAAAGCGTTAACTGCGCTGCATGCACAACACAAACGCAGCTTGGGCTCTTGCAAAATCAAACTCCAATCTCCAAGCTAAACGCCCACAAGCACAAGCACAAGCATAAGCATAAGCATAAGCAAGCGCCTAACTTTACAGAAGCAATCTTAACCTATCTTTGGGTAGCGTGGAGCTTCACCTTCAGGAGCGGTCTTAAAGCGGCGGTGCATCCATAGGTATTGCTCTGGAGCGCTTAGAATCATCTGCTCTACGATCTGATTGCCACGCAGTGTATCAGCAACTTCATCCTCTGTTGGGAAATTATCCAAAGGATCTAAGACGCGCAGACGGTAGCCACCTTTTTCGCGAATCAACCAGAATGGCTGCACCTTTACGCCCTTAATGCGGGCAAGGTCATGCAAGCCAGTGACAGTACAGGCGTTCTTTACGCCAAAGAGTGGCACAAAGACCGAGGAGGTGATGCCGTAATCTTGGTCAGGAGCATACCAAATAGGGAAACCTTTCATCACAGCTTTGACCATGGAGCGCACATCAGTTCGATCAACGAGGGCGAGGTTAGAGCGCAGACGACCTTTAACCTGAATGTACTCCCACACAGGGTGGTCAGAGCTACGGTACACACCGATACCAGGCTTGATGGCAAGGGCGTAGAGGCGAGCGCCAATCTCTAAAGTCACCATGTGGCAGGTAAAGGCTATGGTGCGGGTATCCTGTGCACCTAACTCACGGGCCTTGCGCAACTCTTCTGGGTCGATGATGAGGCGACGCTTGATACGCCAATCAGGCCAGAACCAAGCAATGCCTGTTTCAAAGATGGCCATACCAGCGTTTTCAAAGATGCGCTTTTCAAGGGCTGCACGATCTTCTTCGCTTTTCTCAGGGAAAGCAAGCTTGAGATTGGTGCTGACAACGTAGCGACGGCCCTTTAAGAGCTTGTGCATCAGGCGGCCGAGCATGCGGCCTAAGCACAAAATAGCGCCATAAGGGAGAAGGGTAACTACCAAGAATAACACTGCAATGGCTGACCACGCACCCCAGAACGATGGTCGCAGCAAAGACCAAGAAAAAGGCACACCTTCAGTCACGCCCGAGCCCCAGGTGATGTTGCGCACGGTGACGCGGTGCTGCTTTTTGCGCTCTTTGTACGAAGTGTGAATCTTGAATTTATCGGCCATGCCATGCCTCTCCAATAAAACAGCTTCAAGCACTAAGACTAAGTTAGCTCTCCATCGCCATGCACTTACGCATTTACGCATTTGCGTATTTGCACATTTGTGCATTTGCAGCGACAGCTAAAGTTGGAGCAGTGCTTGTGCCTAAAGTCTAGCACGCAGCACCGCATGCGCAAAGCCTTTAGCTCGCGCTGCTCGGCGCTGATGAGGCTATCTTATTAGTAAGCTGGTATGGCTTCTTAGTTAGGCCATTTCAGCTACCTTGAGCGTTAGTGGCTAGTGATGAGATTGCCTATCTTCTCGTGATAGCCAACCTGATCTAACAGCTCACAGGTGATCTGCTTTACCTCATCTTTTTTGCGTGAAGAATCAGCAGCAGCGTTGTAGAACACTGCAATGTACTGGAAGACTCGGCAATTGGCTGTATGTTGCTCAGAGTAGTGGTGAGCAAGAACCTGTGTGGTGGCTTCACTACCAGCTTTTGCCACATCATCTAAGGAGTCTACTACCTTAAACTCAATGGAGTGAATCTGAGGTGGCTTCGTATCGGTGCGTTTGATCACCAAATCTGCTCTTCCCCCTGCGATATCCTCCTCCTTAATCAGGGTAATCTCGTCTGGGTTTAGATCCCTATTGTTGGCTAAGGCAATTAAGATGAAGTCGCGAATGTAGTTCTCATTGACCTTGCTAAAATAAGAGGAACTGCAGTACCTCAGAATGCCAGTGAAGAAGCGCTTAAGATTGTCGAGGTTTAGCGCTTGAGGCATGCTGTGGCCATTTTCTGCAGCAGCTGCTGCTACTTCTTGTTTAGCAAACACGTCCACAGCTCGCAGCGCTAGATCCGCGCCATCTAAATCCAGCCAGTCCTTGATACTCCCTTGGAACAAGGACGCAAGAGCGAACCTAACCTCTAAGTTAGGGATGCAGAGATGGTCACGACTCTGCCATGTGAGGTAGCCTGCTCTGTACAAGAACGCGGCACCAAACTCAACGCAGCGATTGTAGGTGTAGAGGTGAGGGCTTAGATTCATGGTCTCTAAGTCAGTGCGATATGACTGATCGTGCAACAAGTCGTTGAGTAAACCTAATAACTTCCTGCGCACATCATAGGTCTTTGAGGACATGAACTCCATTTTGTGCACAAAGAAGCTATTGACAAAGCTTCCCGACTCCACCCAGTAGTTGCTGAAAACTCTGAGGTCACTGCTGTATTGGGCTTGGCTTTCTTCATGATATTTCAGGAAGTTCACGATTGACCAAGGGTTGTAGACCTGATTAAGGCTATTTTTCCGTTCTGGGTAGAAACAATAACCATCGTAATAGCGCTTTAGCTGCGCTAGCAAGAGCGCCAACGAAGAGCTTTTGTTGGGCTTGTCTGCAAGCTCACACCATTCTTTCAGCCAATCTTGCTGCACCGCGTCATTGGGCTCACCTTGCTCACCTTGCTCTCCTAGCTCTCTTTGACCATCTTGCTCGCTCTTGACTAGTGGAAGATAGCGCAAGGTAAGACCTTGAGCAACGCAGACCAAATGCAGAAAGTACCCTGTGTACAGGTCTTGCTGCGTGAATCCTACTAAGGACTTACAAGCTATATGCTCTGACAAATCGCGCAGGTTATTAAATCCAGAGAAGACACCGACGTCACGGAACTTAGAAATTCCGGTTATGAACACAAACTCAAAAAGAGCATTTCTCCCTTTGATGAGGCTAAAGAACTGCTGGTACAGGCTCATAATGCCATTAAGATGCTCACTATCAGCTAAAAACGCATTGGCAGGGGCATCATACTCATCGATCAACAGCACATAAGGATGAGTGCGGTCATAACAACCATCTAATAGCCGAGAAATGGCATCAGTGAAGTCAGAATCACTGATTACGCTTTGCTTAGCCAAGGTTATTGCGTCGTCCAAAAACTTGCAGTGTTGTTCTTCAAAGCAAGCAGGATTTGCAGCCCCTTTAACTAAGCTGCTAGCCAACAGTCGAATAAGCTCTGATTTAAGCTTCAATTCAGGCTCAGCAATATTCTTGGTGAGAATTGAAGACCAATCCATACGCACCACATGGCAAGCCGGCATATTTTGAGTCTCAGCCTCAAATGTAGTGCCTACAAACAGGTCAGACTGTCCGGAGTACAAGCACGACAGCATGTCTAGCAAAACGCTCTTGCCAAAACGACGCGGCCGTGCAAGGAACAGGAACGTTCCTTTCTTAAGAAACTGTTTGATCAGCGCACACTTGTCGACATAGACGTAGTTGCCTTCACATATGGTTTGAAATGAAGACGAATCTGTGGCTTCTTTGATCTCTTGCCAAGCCTCAGCATGGGTTCTGGTGTAATCATGCAGTACCTGATAGACATCGCCGACTGTAGGCTTAGTCTTATACAAATGCTGTGGGACAAGAAGACCTGCATTATCAAGAAGAATAGCAAGCTGATCAGATGCTTGGTAATTCCAAACTGTTTCGGCCGATACAACAGGCCAATCTACGCAGCTAACATCAAGCTCAGGGCACACTAATGGAGTTACAGCCTCGTAGAAGAAGCTTGGCTTATTCATTAAGCTCAAACGCAGGGCTTGTAGGTGCAGTTGAAGAGAGCCCTTCTTTGCAGCTTTGATTAAACTGTAGAGCTGATAGACAGTGGCACAGCACGCAAGGTACTCTTCCCTACTCCATAAGGACTCAAACCAAGCATTATCTGATAACAGCTCTAACAACAGAGTGTTATTAGTGGCAGACACCAAGCTAGAAAGGTCGGTGTTGTCGTTTACCTCGCTTCCGTTGATGCCCTCTAGAGCGGTGTACAACTCTTCTTTTTTCACAGTATGCCTCCTAATGAGACTAACAGATTCCGCTAAGCCTGAGTTCGTGTCGGGTTTGGTTTGGGAAAACCGCAGACGCAAGCGCTCTCACTAGCTGAAACCCAGAACCACCTGCCCGCAGTGATGTGAGTAGGTGGCTCTGCTGTGTCTGCTATGTCGGTTGTGCTAGATAAAGTTGCCGCTGATGCTGCGGTGGGGTTTAGTTGATCTTTTTGATGGAGTCGCGGATCACTAAGCTTACGTCGATCTTGTGTGGCTCTGGTACTGACTCTCCTTCGTAGAGCATTAAGGAGCGGCTGATGGCCTCTTCTGCCATCTTCTTCACTGGGTTGTCGACCGTGGTCAGTGCTGGAGTCAAGCATGAGCTCAGGTAGAGGTTATCAAAGCCCGTCACCGAGATGTCATCAGGAATCTTGATCTTGTGGTCGCGCATGGTGGCCATGAGACCTGCAGCCATCACGTCAGAGTAGCAAGCTACCGCCGTGAAGTCTTTTACTGGGAGTAGACGCTCTAATAGCGCTTGGGCTGCGGTCGATCCGCCCTCTAGCGAAGGTGGAGCCATGACCACGAGGTTTGGATCATATTGGATGTGGTTCTTCTTTAGGGTGTCGATGTAGCCTTCTAAACGCTCATCAGAGTCGAGAATGCGGTGACTTGAGTTGATAAAGGCGATCTTGGTGTGACCGTTGTCGATGAGCTCTTGGACGACTAAGCACTCGCCGGCGTAGTTGTCGCAGGTCTGGCAGCGACTCTCGTAGCCCTTGATCACGCGGTTTAAGAGCACCATGTAGGGAATAGTGTCGAGATAGCCCTTTAAGGTCTCCTCATCTAAGGCTAAGGCATGGACAATAAGACCACGGCATTGGTAGGAGATGAGGTCATCGATCGCGCGCTTTTCACGCTCGGCGTTGTGGTAGCCTTGGCCCACAATAAGGTTGTAGCCTAGGTCATGGATAGCGTCATCGCAAGCGCTCACAGCCGTACCGAAGTATGGATCGGAGATTTCGCTGACCACAATGCCAATAGTGTGGCTATCGCGTTGAGCTAGGGCTCTAGCATTAGCGTTTAAGTAGAAACCGAGCTCTTTTTGAGCTTGGAGTACGGCATCTTTGGACTTTTGGCTGACCTTAGTTGAACCATTGAGCACGCGCGATACAGTGGCAACCGATACGTTGGCTAAACGCGCCACATCACGAATTGTAGTCATCAAAAATACCTCACCACCAAGCAGTCGCTATCTGTTGCACCTAAAAGCCCTTGATGTTGATGGCTTCATTGTGAGGCTAAAGAGCCTCTGCAGATACAGACAGCAGACTTAATCTCATGGAGATGCCTATCGGCTTCTCTAAGGGCAAAGCAGCACTTTTAAGGTTAAAGCAAAGCCTGAGGCTAAGCCTTAGCTTAAGTAGCACCACTTGTATGTCTTAACGCTTATGCCTAAAAGCTTAAGCCTAGGTTAGCGTCTCTAAGACAGCAAACAAAACAACCAAGAGTCATTATCTTACACCAGTGTGGCCGCAATGCCTCGCTTATGGTAAGGCTCTTGTGCAAGTGCCAGTCATCAGCATCAGCATCAGCATTAGCATTAGATCAGCACATGGTAGTGCGCAGAGTTGGCACTGCGTTTTTGGAGTTTGCAGACCCGAAGTGCAGCCTACTTTCGTCCACGGCTGTACCTGTACCTAGTGCAGCGCAACTAACGCAGCAGAGCAGAGCCAAGCAGTGGGGAGGGGAGTAGGATGGTATCGTGTATAGGACGTGGGGCGGGCGGAGTTAACTCTGCTAGCTCCGCTAGTGCCTTGCTGACTCGACTAGGGACGACTAGGGACGACTACGGACGACTACGGTTGTTAAGTCGATAAGTTTTCACAAGAGGCAGCCTTTTTGCTCTTGTCAAGACCTTGCTTTTCGTCAGTAACAAAAACGCGCTAATGCCGAGCATACAGCCAGTGTAAACGATTGCACCACGTTTAAAGCATAAACGATTGCGCCTCTTTGTGCATTGCTCGCGTCTTTTTTTTTAAAAAATTCGACCTAGTACACACTTTCAGATATTTGCCTCATTGATTTTTTGTTTATAATGTAAACGTTTACACAAGAGATCCAACGGCATGTTTATGGGAAATCGCTCTCTGATGGCAGTTGGGTTCTTCTGGTGCAAGACCTCGCTTATAGTTCCTATTATGCGCCTACAATATAAGGCAATTAGTACATAAGAAGAGCTACGTGAGGTTAGAGGTAATACTTGTGAGGAATGAGCCTGCTAATCGTGGATCAGAGCAGGTTCGGTCAGTCGGTCAGTCTAGCAATTGAGCAAATGTACGCTTGGTTCGTCTCTAGTTGATCATCAATCATCGATCATGATCATCGATTGCTGTTTGGCGCAGGCAGATCAGTCAGACAGGCAGGCATATGACCTACGGTGCTGCATTAAAGCGCATGAGCTTTAGATCATGGGGCAATCGCCCCAAGAAATGCCATACTACTGTGTGACAAGGTGGTTTTCTCATAACAGGCATAAATATCTTTTGCAGTACCATGTCATCTTTGTTTGCAAATACCGCAAAAAGCTTTTAGCTGATAATGAGTTGTCTAACCTCATTAAAAAGGTTGTCCTTGGAAATATGCGCTAGGCAATAATATTGTCATCAAGTACATGGAGATCGATTTAGATCATGTCCATTATATGATGGAGCTTTCTCCAACGATCAGGCGCACAAGATATCAAAGGCTCTTATCGACGAAAACCAAGCGATATTTGCAGAAGATATCAACTTGTGCAGGGGATGGTAAAAAATCATCATTTGGCCAAAGCAGTAAACGATGCGGCGTTTAACAGCCTGATGCTGAAATTGGCCTACAAAGCGCAATGGTATGGGCGAGTCTTCCTTAGAGTAGACCGTTATTTCC
>CALXYZ010000165.1 GCA_944393075.1 uncultured Anaerobiospirillum sp.
AGGACATTCCTGTGCATGAGCGTGGCACCTATCTTGGTATGTGTCACCCAAGCATCATCGCCCACTTAAAGCATTTGGGTATCACCACCGTGCAGCTGATGCCTATTGCTGCATCGATGAGCGAGCCGTTTTTGGTGAAAAAGGGCCTCAGCAACTACTGGGGTTACAACCCTGTGTGCTTTATGGCTCCAAATCCAGCTTATGCTGTCGACCCAGCCAACGTGATCAACGAGTTTAAGACCATGGTCAAGACCTTTCACCGCAACGGTTTGGCGGTGATCTTAGATGTGGTCTACAACCATACAGCAGAGGGTGATCAAAACGGCCCAGTGCTGAGTTACAAGGGTCTTGATGCGCGTTCCTACTACGCCTACGAACGCAACAGCGATAACACCCCTGACTACAACCGCTTTATCAACGTCACTGGTTGTGGTAACTCCTTTAATGCCGACAATCTCATCTCCATGCGTCTGGTTATGGATAGCCTCAAGTATTGGCTGGGTGAGATGAAGGTCGATGGTTTCCGTTTTGATTTGGCGGTAACGATCTGCCGTGAGAGCCACGGTAACGATATGTACTACAGCTTCGATCCTAATTGCGGCTTCTTTAAGGCATGCTTCGCCAACGAGCTGACACAGACTGCGCTGATGATCGCCGAGCCATGGGATCTAGGTGTTGGTGGCTACCAAGTAGGTAAGTTCCCACGTGGCTGGTCGGAGCAAAACGACAAGTTCCGCGATTGCGTGCGCCGCTTCTGGCGTGGTGATAAGGGTATGTTAGGTGAGATGGCAACCCGTCTTTTAGGCTCGCGCGATGTCTTCCCTAAAGGAGGTCGCTCCATCAACGCCTCGGTTAACTACGTTACCTACCACGATGGCTTCACCCTTGAGGATTTGGTGTCTTATAACTACAAGCATAATGAGCTCAACCTAGACAACAACTCCGATGGCACTGGTGAGAACTTCTCGTGTAACTGTGGTAGTGAGGGTGCTACCCGTGACCAAGAGATTCTCAAAAAGCGCTGGCAGATGAAGCGCAACCTCATGGCGACCTTGGTCATTGCTCAGGGTATTCCGCACATCTTAGGTGGTGATGAGCTCTCCCGTACCCAGTTAGGTAACAACAATGCCTACTGCCAAGACAATGATCTAAGCTACTACCACTGGAATATCTCCAAAGAGCAAGAGTACTTTAGAGAGTACATTGCCAAGCTGATCAAACTGCTTAACAGCAGTCGTGTGCTGCGTGAGATCAACTTGTTTGATGATTATTTCTACAAGTTTGAAGACGATTACATCGCCAAGTGGCGTAAGTGCGACGGCTCCTTGATGCAAGATCAGGATTGGAACAGTGGCCAATACAACCACTTCTTGTTGTACATCGGTGACCGCAACTTCCGTGGTGAGCGCTGGTGCGTTATGGTCAACAACGAAGATCGTGACCTCATGTTCCGTATGCCAAGCATCTTCCACAACAGATTCTGGAATGCTGTGCTCGACAGCTCCGAAGAAGATGGTGTGCCTCGCCGCTTTTCCAATGATGCAGGTTTAGAGAGCATGTGCGCAGCTCACTCGGTCAAGATTCTGCGCATGGATATTGTAGGCGGTGTGAGTGAGCTTACGAGCGAGAAGAATATGGACGAGCTCATCCACTCCCATATGCTCTCGAAGTACGCTCCAGGCAATACACGCTTCCAGTATTAGTGAAGTTACGGCTTAGCTTAGCTTAGCTTGGCTTAGCTTAGCTTGGCTTAGCTTAGCTTAGCCGCTCTGCATCGTTGCACGTTGCACGTTGTACGTTGCAGAAATCGTTATAATGAGCACCGGCGTGAGTCGGCCTTAATCGATTACAGAGATTAAGAGCTGCTTGCGTCGGTGCTTTTTTCATTTCTCTTTTACCACAGGAGCTTGTATGGCTTTCTCGTCATTTTCCGATCTTAAAGACTTAAAGGCCCAATTACGCGAGCGTGAGGCTAATGCTGCCGCTGCTAAGGCAGATGCCATTATCGTGAGTCCAGAAAAGGAGGCTACTAACCGCCTCAAGCAGCAAGCCAAAAAGGTAGAGCAGTTCACTACCAACGCCAAGCAGGCTCAAACTCAAGCTCAGGCACAAGCGCCAAAGACTCCTGAGGGCTCCTATGAAAACCAAGCGCCCCCCGATCGTAAGCCACAGGGCCGCAACACAGACTCTAATCGTCCGCCTCGCGCTGAACGTCAAGAGCGTGTCGGCGGACGTGAGCGCTCCCGTGGTCGTGGATCGCAGGCTCAGAAGAATGCGCCTGTGGCCACGCCTAGTGCCCGTCGTGCCCAGCAAGAGCACGAAGCTAAGCGCTTAGATCGTGCTTTAGGCCGTTTGCAACGTAAGGCTGATGATCTCAATGCCCACAGCGCTAAAGATCAAGAGCGCAATGCTGCAAAAGGCAATGCTTCCACAGCCGCAGCCGTAACCTCCAACAAGGCTGCGGGCGGTGAGTCTCGCCCTCAGAGTGAGCGTGGTCAGCAGCAGCGTAAGAACCGTCAGCAAAATGCTAATGCTCAGGTAAATGCTCGTGCCGAGAATAAAGGCGGTAAGGGTGGCAATGGCGGCAATGGAGGCAAGAACGCCAAGGCTAATAAGGGTAAGAAAGCAGCGCCACTACTTGTCGGCAAGTACTTCGATACCGAGGCGCTAAAGACGCTGCGTGCAGCCCAAGACAACATTAGCTACCAAGATCGCCGTACCCTCTATCGTTCTTTATGCGACTTAGATCAACTGATTTTGCAGGAACTGCAAAGTCTACGTGATAGCAAGCAACAAGAATTTGAAGCTGCTGCCACTGCCACTGCCACTGCTACTGCAACTACAACTACAACTACAACTGACACTGCTTCTGCTGCGGCTTCTGCTACCGAGTCTACTCCTGCAATTAATGCTGTGCCTTCGGCCCAAGAGTTACTACCACAGGTGCTGCAAAGCGAGCGTGTGGTAGAGGCTCGTACCGAGTTTTGCGTGAAGGTGGATGCGGCTGTGGCTAAGCTTAAGGCCCGTAATGAGAACTTGCCTAAGCTTGAGTATCCTGAGAGCCTGCCTGTAAGTCAGCGCCGCGAAGAAATCGTTAAGGCTATTGCCACCAATCAGGTGGTGATTATCGCCGGTGAAACTGGCTCTGGTAAGACCACGCAGATTCCTAAGATGTGTTTGGAGGCAGGATTTGGTCGTAAGGGTCTTATTGGCCATACCCAGCCTCGTCGTATCGCTGCCCGTGCTGTGGCTGCTCGTATCGCCGACGAGATGCATGAGGAGTTAGGTAAGAGTGTTGCCTACAAGGTACGCTTTACCGATATCAGCTCGGATGATGCTTACATCAAGCTCATGACTGACGGTATTCTGCTCTCTGAGCTTGCTAGCGATAAGCTCTTATTAAGCTACGACGTCATCATTATCGACGAGGCTCACGAGCGCTCCTTAAACATCGATTTCCTCTTAGGCTACTTAAAGGGCCTGTTGGCAAAGCGCCCAGAACTTAAGCTCATCATCACATCGGCAACTATTGATGTGGAGCGCTTCTCGCAGCACTTTAATAATGCTCCAATCATTGAGGTCTCTGGCCGTACCTATCCGGTAGAAGTGGTTTACATGCCGCTGTTAGAGGATGGTAAGGGGGTGTATGTCGAGAGCCATGACGGTACTGGTCGCTATGAGTCACCACGCGGCAAACAGCAGCACACTAAGATGCGTGCATCTGAAGTGGCAGCTGATCCAGAGCTTAATGAGGGCCCAGGTGCATGGCGTGACTATCAGCAAGGCTCGCTAGCTAGCCTGCGCGCTGCTGCTAGCGCTAGCTCTAACAGTAGTGCCAGCGCCAGCGCTAGCGTAGCGAACGCGCGCCGTCGCGAGCGTGAACGCGACGACGATGATCGTGACGTAGCCGATACCTTGGATATGCGTCAGGGTATCTTGCAGGCCTTTGAGTATCTGCAAGCTCGTGGTCGTGGTGACACCTTAGTGTTCTTACCTGGTGAACGCGACATCTTAGAGATTGCGCAGTTCCTACGCCGTGCTCATCTGCGTGATGTGGAGATCGTGCCTTTGTATGCCCGTTTGGCAACCTCAGAGCAAAACAAGATCTTCACGGAGCACACTGGTGTGCGTATCGTGCTCGCGACCAACGTCGCTGAAACTTCGCTGACTGTGCCCGGCATTCGCTATGTGATCGATCCAGGTCTGGCGCGTATCTCGCGCTACAGCGCCCGCACTAAAGTACAGCGCTTACCTATTGAGCCAATCTCTCAGGCTAGTGCAAATCAGCGTAAGGGTCGCTGCGGTCGTGTGAGCGATGGTATCTGTGTGCGTCTCTACTCTAAGGAGGACTTTGAGCAGCGCCCAGAGTTTACCGATCCAGAGATTCTGCGCACTAACTTAGCTGCTGTGTTGCTGCAAATGGCGTCACTGCGCTTAGGTCGTATTGAGAACTTCCCTTTTATCGATGCTCCAGCACCACGTCAGGTTAGCGATGGTCTACGTCTTTTAGATGAGCTGGGGGCTACCACCAATGCTACCTCACCAGATGGGGAGAACTTGCAGCTCACTCCTGTGGGACGTATGCTCTCGCGTCTTCCATGCGATCCACGCTTAGGTCGCATGATTGTTGAGGCTAGTAAGTACCATGCGCTCAACGAGGTGCTGATTATCGTTTCGCTGCTAGCGGTCATGGATCCACGTGAGTATCCGTTAGACAAGAAAGAGGCAGCTACGCAGTATCACTCGCGCTTTAATGACGAGAAGTCTGACTTCTGCGCCATTTTAAAGCTCTACGACTACATCAAGTCGCTGCAAGGCTCGCTCTCTAATAGTGCGTTACGCCGTCAGCTTAAGCAGGAGTATTTGTCGTTCTTACGTGTGCGTGAGTGGTTTGACGTATTGCGTCAGCTGCGTGTGAGTGCTCAAACCATGGGCCTTAAGTTCAACGATGTGAAGGCTGATTACGAGAGCATTCACCGCTCGCTGATCTCTGGCCTCTTAAGCCAGCTCGGTATGTTAGAGCCAAACGGCAACAACTACACTGGTGCTCGTGGTGCGAAGTTCTTAATCTTCCCAGGCTCGCCTTTATCTAAGAAGCCACCAAAGTGGATCTGTGCGGCAGAGCTCTCGGAGACCTCGCGCCTCTTTGCGCGCACTGTGGCTGCCATCGACCCGATCTATGCAGAAAGCGTCGGTGAGCATTTGATCAAGAACGCCTACAGCGAGCCACACTGGTCGAAGAAGAACGGCGCGGTAATGGCTTATTTGACGCGCTCTATTTACGGCTTGCCTATTGTGCAGCGCCGCTTAGTGCAGTATCAGGCTATTGATCCTAAGCTCTGTCATGAGCTTCTGATTAGAGATGGCTTGGTTGGTGGCAATATCGAGTGCCGTCACCGCTTCTTTAACCACAACCTGTCGTTGATTGACGATGTGGAGTACTTAGAAGATAAGGTGCGTCGTCGTGACCTCTTGGTGGATGCTGCTACCTTAGAGCAGTTCTATGCCGAGCGTATTCCAGAGCATATCTGCAATATGCGCGACTTCGATTACTGGTGGCGCCAAAAGAGCAAGGAAGACAGCTCGTACTTAGACTTTAGCTATGAACTCATCGCCAAGACTGATCTTATGGCTATTGAGGAGCATCTCTATCCAGAGTACTGGCAGCAGGGCTCCTTACGCTTTAAGCTCAGCTACGTGTTTGAGATTGGTTCTGACCGTGATGGCGTGACGGTGCATATCCCAATCACAGTCTTAAATCAGGTCAAGGCCGACGACTTCTTGTGGCAAATTGAGGGTCTGCGTCAAGAGCTGTTCTCCAGCCTGATTCGCTCGTTGCCAAAGCGTCTGCGCCGTAACCTTATCCCAGCTCCAGAGTATGCTAAAGCGCTCTCCGAGTCGCTGCGCGTTTACACTGACCGTATCAACAACCACAATGATACAGGTGATAGTGGTGCTGCGGCCTCTGTCGGTGGCGCAGGCGGCGCAGGCGGCGCAGGCGGCATCGCCGCTAAGAAAGTGGCCAAAGTCAGTGAGAACCTTTTTGTGGCGGTGGCCCATGAGCTTACCCGCATGGGTGGTGAGATTGTGGAAGTTGAGGACTTTGATAAGAGCTTAATTGAACCTTATCTGTTCATGAACTTCTCCATTGAAGGCGTGGATGGTCAGGAGCTGGCCTTTGGTAAAGACTTTATAGCGCTGTCAGCCCGCTTGCAAGGTAAGGCTCGTGAGGTCTTACACCAAGTGGTCAAGAGCCATAGAGTCAGTGAGCCAGCACAGAACTGGGAGTTTGGTACGATCAAGAAAGAGCAGGTCACGCGCCAAGGCTCACTGCGTATCACGGCCTACCCAGCACTGACCGATCGTGGTGATGGTGTCACCTTAGAGCTCTACGACAGCCCACAGCGTCAAGAGCGAGCCATGGCTCAAGGTGCCATTAAGCTCATTGCACTAAGCTTAAAGACTCCAACGAGCTACTTAGAGACACACTTGCCTAACCGTGCCAAGCTCTCGATGTACTATCAGCCACTAGGATCAATCAAGGAGCTGATCTTTGATCTGATGCTGTGTGCTATCAGCAACATCGTGGAGCGTAATGGTGGTGTGCCTTGGGATGAGCAGAACTTCCTGCGCTTAAAGGAGATTGTCCGTGGCGAGCTCAACGATGAGGCCTTATCGGTGGCAAAGTGCATTGAGCAAGCCTTAGTGAAGGCCCACGAGCTCAAACGCCTGCTCAAGGGCAACATTTCCTTTGAGCTGGCGCGCTCCTATGCCGACATCTCCGCGCAGTTAGATCGTCTGATCTACAAGGGCTTTATCAGCTCCTCAGGTGCCGCGCACTTACAGGAGCTGCCTCGCTATCTGCAAGCTGCCTTAGAGCGTATCTCGCGCTTGCAGCGTGATGTGGTGCGTGATCAGATGTACACCCGCACTTTAGAGGAGCTGCAAGACGAGTACGAAAAGACGCTGCGTAGCTACCATCAGGACTTGATCCCTCCACCATTAAAGGAGGTCAAGTGGATGATTGAGGAGCTGCGTGTCTCGTATTTTGCACAGCACTTAGGTGTGATCGGCCCAATCTCCGATAAGCGTATCTACGTAGAGTTAGACCGCATCACCAAGGAGTGGCCACCTCAGAAGTAAGCCCACCCACGCTAAACCCTCCAATAACAAAAAACGCCCGCGAGTTTTGCTCAAGGGCGTTTTTTCTATCAAACAAACAAGCAAGCATTAGCCTGCAAAGAAGTAGGAGTTAGCAGGCTTGGTGTCTGGAGGCTTTAGCTAGAGCTTATCCAGAGCTTAGCTAGAGCTTAGCCAGAGCTTAGCATTAGTCTTAGCCTTGCTGGCTCAACTGCATCTTAATCTGTACTGCTTCTTGGTCTAAGCGAGCCTTAGTGTTGGCGTCGATCCTTAAAGCACGAGCAAGATCAGCTAAGTAGTTTTGCTCTTGTACGTTATCAGCCACAATCGCTGCAGCCGAGAGCTTGTAGACGTCTAGAGCCTGTTCTTGGTTTTGTACCTTACGAGCCAGCTCATTAGGGTCTAATGGTTCCGAGAGGAACTCGCGGATGGTTTGATTGATGTTTGGATCATTGCTGATGCTCTTAGCAGTGCTCATGATCATCTCTTGCTCATGGGCATCGATGTGGCCGTCAGCACGGGCTGCAAAGATCATAGCCTCGATAATCAGCTTGCCCGAGTCGTTAGTTAGCATGAGCTGAGCCTGTTGCTGATTGTTGTAGGCAGCAAATGGGTCATCGCTTGCAGCACCTGCACCGTAGCCACCAGCCGCACCAGCACCAGCGCCAGCGCCATAACCGAAGCCCCCTTGTTGAGGGGCACCATAACCTTGAGGAGGGAGTTGGCCTTGAGGGGGTTGTTGGTTGTTAGAATCCTGCCACTTTTGGAACAACTTAAAAGCCAGAGCACCTAAAGCAGCGGAGCCGCCGACCACAGCGACATTCTTAGCAGCGCGCTTCACGCCACCCGAGCCACCTAATACGGCACCTAAAAGACCACCGATACCAGCTGCACCTAAGAGGCCAGCCTTAGGGTCAATGTTCTTTGGCATATTGCCAGAAATACCGTCCTTTAGTTTGTTCAGCTTATTAAAAAGGTCACTCATGAAATACTCCCTTATGCAAAGCATGTCCTAGCTATTACAGGAGTCATTATGGCAAGAAAACACTTAGTGCACTCTTAGCAGTGATGGCTTTTGGGCTCTCCCGAGAATGTGGGGGAACCTAGGATACAACTATGATACCAGCATGTCCTCGCCATAACACTTTTGG
>CALXYZ010000166.1 GCA_944393075.1 uncultured Anaerobiospirillum sp.
AGAATTTAGAACAGAAGGAGGCGGCGCTTCCTCCCCAGAGTTACCTCTGGGGTATCCGCGCCGATATTAGATGAACCGCTTCCTGCACCCAGTGTTTTACGGCGTGGCTTATGTCATTTACCCTGTGTTCTTGGTGTACTCGCTGATTTATGTAACTTTTGCGCCAACCCCTGTGGGCCCACTGCCACCACAGAAGATGCCAATTAAGGGGCTGACACTGACCACTATGGGCATCTCACTGATCGTCATTCTCTTTGCACTCAATGGCGTGATCAGCGACTTGCGCTCTTACGGCGTGATCTAACGCGCCAATCCAATCGCCAATCAGCGTGCGCTATCGCTATAGCGCTATCGCACGCTTGATCCTCTCTATAACTTGCTGCAATCTTATTATGGATAACAAATCAAACAACGACTACAGCTTTGTGCCTAATGCCAGCTTTAGTCACGACCCGATGAGCTCACCTGCTCACCTCAAGCTCAAAATGCCGAACAAAGGATTGTACCTGCTGTGGATGCTGGCCATGGTGTTCCTCAAGTTCGTCTTGTATGGCAGCACTTCGATGATTGTTGAGTCGCTAGGAAGAACTGCCCCCAGCGTGAACTTCTTACTGGTGGGGCTGGGTATAGTGCTCATCGTTGCGACACTGCTAGAGGGCTTGATTGCCTACGGCCATTTTAAGGCCTTAGCCTATATGAACCGCTTCCAGCATCCCGTTTTCTATGGCTTTGCCTACGTTTTTTACTTAGTCTTTTTCTTCTACGCCATTTTTGTGGTGCCGCTGAGCAAAACCCCAATGGGCCCGCTTCCACCACAAAAGATGCCAATTAAGGGGCTAACCCTCACCATGATGGGCATCAGTCTCGCTGTAGCGCTATTGCAGGTAAGCATGGCTATCAGAAAGCTACAAGCTTACGGCCTCATGTAACAGCCAACTCATAGACACAAAGTCCATACTGCCACTATCGAAGCTGCCGATATCACCGCCCGCACATGTAACGGTGTAGTCATCAAGCGAGAGGTGGGTGTAGCGCAAACCAACATGCGGACTGACGTTCACCGCGCCCAGATCGAAGCTGTATTGCGCTGTGAGACCTAAGTTGAAATTAGTGCTGTCAAAGTCGCTGCTAATCTCGCCGGCATAGGAGCTACCGGTAACCTCGTTATCGAGGGCACTGTAGTTAAGGTCAGCAACCAAGCTCAAAGAGCCCCAGTAGTAAGCGCCGTAGAGTGAGAGGCTGTAGTAGTCGAAGTCCGAGCTCACAGAGGACGCAGCACCGTTACCGTCGCTATCGCCTGAACCAAGCGCAAAGGAGGCACCTACACGCACACCAAGCGGCGTCATTACACTGCGGGCTGTGAGGTGTGATCTGTTGTGAATGGAGTGGAGTGAAGCGGTGGCTGGCAGGGCTTACTTCCTCTTCTTCGTTTGTTGTTGCTGCTCTTGCTTACGCTTCTTCTCCACGTAAGTAGTAAGCTCATCGATCAGGGTTGGGGTACGGCCTTGGATGTAGCCATCTAACACCTGATCGACTATGTGGTCGCCGTAGAAGTCGTAGATGAGGCGCAGATGCTCTGGGCGCCACTGTGAGTTTAAGAAGAGCTTACCGCTGCCCTTTTGCTGCACACCTTGAGGCAGGTGCTCATGGTCTAAGTATGGCAAGAACTCACAGAGCTTCTTCACATAGGAGATCACGGTGCGGCAGGCTACATGATGCAGGGTATCGCCACGGGTCATTTCGTAAGCAGTCTGCATGATGATGCCACCGCCATCTAAGTTGGCTGTAGTCTCGTGTAGCGTCATACCCGTCATCTGTGGCTCAAGGAAATAGCTTGGCCAGAAGTGAGTGATAGTGCCGCGATAGTCTGGCGAGAGACCGCCGTGGGTGTTCCAAAAGGTCGCACCCACCTTTTGCATAAACTCGTCGGTGAGCTTGTGGCAGCCGTAGCTTAAGACGAGATTGGCGCCACAGCCGCGCACAAAGTTTATCGTCTCTTCGCTGTTGAGCTTGTCTAATGGAATGTGGATGCATGGTACCTTGCACACCGCTCTAAAGTCAGTAACCATTGGTGCGCCACCAAAGAAGCTAGTCTCAGCGAGCTCTCTGAGCGCAAAGTGTCTGTTCACCAAGTCCTCTAAGTGGCTATCGCCTAAGCAGTCGAAGTCAGCGGCAGTCGGCACAAAGTTATCTCTTTGCTCAAAGACCACACCGCTCACCACGCCACTTGCCACCAATTGCTGGGCAAAGAAGCGATGACGTGGGTGATCGCCTGTAATCACCACCACCTTAATGTCAGACATGGAATTACTCCTTGCTGTTGAGACGAACTTGGTTTGGGCTGAGGCGTTAGTTTGAGGCTTACTTTGCGCCTTAGCTTGGGTCTGGGCCTCAGCCTCAGCCTCATCCTTAGTTTCAGCCTTAGCCTTAGTCTCAGTCTCAGCCTTAGCCTTAGTCTCAGTCTCAGCCTCAGTCTTAGCTTGGGTCTTGGCCTTAGCGGTAACCTGTATGGTTATGCCAGCATCCTGCGCTTCTTGCGGAAAGTAAGAAATGAAGTTGAGGTTAGGCGACATACGTGTGCGATCGTTGCTATCTACAAGCTTGCCAATCGACACACGTTTAGGCACGGTGTAGCCTTTCTTTGGGTCATAGTCGCGACTAATCTGGAAGTAAACGTAGATCTCGTCTTTTCTCTTGAGAAAAACGATGCGGCTGGGCACATCTGGTACCGGCACAATGGTCTGCAGAAACATTTTTACTCTCTCCACGCATCTCTTAGGTGCAAAAATACACCTCATTGCTGTTTAACCCCAATGCACTCAAAAAGCGCTGTTAAGTGGGATACTTTGCATTATATGGGAAAAGCTGTTTTGAGGTTTACAGATTTATAAAAATCGTCAACCTCTATTTTGAGAACCATATTAACACTAACTAAGCCGCCTTAGATCCACCTGAGATCAGTGGCGGCTCATTGCCCCAGATGATCACAAGGAAAGGCTTGGATGGAGAGCTTGTTGATCTTGCTGAGTTTGCGAGCAGTGGTGTGAAAAGCTTAGTTACGGCGTGCCCTAAAGAACTCACGTAGCAGCTCAGCGCACTCTTGCTGTCTGACGTTGCTGATAAGCTTGAGGCGGTGGTTGTGACGCTTATCAGAGCTAAGAGTAAAGACGCTACCACAAGCGCCAGTACGAGGATCTGCTGCACCATAGATCACGGTGCCAATGCGAGCATGAATAGCTGCCATAGTGCACATGCAACATGGCTCTAAGGTCACGTATAGTCTCAGTCCCGTAAGACGGTAGTTTTGTGTAACTAAGCCAGCAGCTCTAATGGCTACCACCTCAGCATGTGCGGTCGCATCATGGTTGGTTATAGTGCTGTTAGCCCCTACTGCTAAGATCTCATTGAGCTCATTGACAATCACCGCCCCTACTGGCACTTCCCCCTGCTCTCCTGCAAGACGGGCTTGCTCTAGAGCTAAGTCCATAAAGTGCTCGTGCATAGCTCGTTCAGACTCAGGCAGACTCTGCGCATCGACGGAAGCGTACTCGGAGACCTCTGCTACTACTGGAGATTTAATTGGGGTGGCCTCTTGCAGGCTCTGTAGCGTGATGCCATTTGCCTCCACAAACAGCACTGACAGCGGCTGCGGTTTTGGCTGCGACTGCGACTGGGACTGGGCCTGGGACTGGGACTGTGGTAAGTTACTCTCTTCAGTGCTCGCTGTTTTTAACGCCCTTAGAGCTGCTGCAAGAACCCCACGCGTGCCTTGGTCTCTTAGCAGTGATTGGAGCTCATCTGTACTGAGATGCAGCTCTTTAGGGACGAGTACCATTGCCTGCCGCTCGGGCACATAATGCCAGAATACAGCTTTAGCGAGCACTGGGTAGAGCTGCGCAAAGCTGTCCTTGAGCACCACCGCTCCTGCGCTGTAGTAACCAATTTGTCTACGCGGATTGATAAAGCTAAGTGCTTGGTAGTCAGGAGCCTGTTTGCGTGGTCTGTGCTCTAAGCACAGTGGTGGTAAGTCAGGAATAGCGCTGAAGCTGATCTGCGGCATAGGGCAATAAAGATGTGCAAGTTGAAGATAAGGCGGGAATTCCCAAGCACCGCCTTCCCAAGAAAATCAGCGGCGGCGCATTACCAAGAACTAGTTGAAGAGTAGCACCAGCCACACTAAGCCGGTGAGCACGAGCATCACAAAGACAGCAGCTGAGCCTAAATCTTTAGCACGGCCTGAGAGCTCGTGATACTCATCGCCAAAGCGATCTACTACAGCCTCAATGGCGCTGTTTAAAATCTCTACTGCAAAGGTCAGCCATGGAAAGACCACCATTAAGATCCACTCAATGGAGTCATCAGCAAGACCAAAAGCCGCCAAGGTCATGATAATGGCCAGCACCAGCTCTTGGCGCAAGGCAGCCTCATGCTTTAAGCCTGCCTGAAAGCCCTGCTTACTGTACACTGCGGCTTTGAGAATTCGATTGATACCAGTAGCACCTGTCTTTGCCATACCACACCACTGCTCACTTCAAAGGACTAAGAAACAATTAAGCGCCGCGGAGCCCTCAAGATTCCACTCTTGCAGCTCACAGCGGCGCTTATTATACCAGCCCCTCTTTTAGCAATGGCTTAGCATTGCATTAAGGGTGAGTTAAGAAGCGATTAGGCTTGGGTTAAGCCTTTATTCGGCCTTGGCTTCAGCCTTAGCCTCAGCCTTAGCCTCGACCTCAGTCTTTGCCTCTTCGGTCTTGGCTTCTTTGTCCTTGGCCTCTTGCTCAGCCTTCACAAAATCCTTTAAGGCGCGGCCCATGAGCTTGACGGCATCACGGATTTGCTTTGGAGTGATGATCAGGGCAGGAGTGAGGCGCACCACGTCACCACCGGCAACAAGAACTAAGAGCTGATGCTTAGCACAGAGCTTTTGAATAACGCCAGACTTGCCAGCATACTCTGGAGCTAAGACGCAGCCTAAGAGTAAGCCCTTACCACGCACTTCAGAGAAGACGTGATAGGTCTCGTTGAGCTTTAAGATCTGCTCCTTGAGGTAGTCGCCATTTTGCTGCACTTTGGCGAGGAACTTTGGCTTGCTAACCTTATCGACTACATAGGAGCCAACAGCACAAGCAAGTGGGCTACCACCAAAGGTAGAGCCGTGGGTACCTGGCTTGAAGTGAGCGGCGATCTCGTCGGTAGTTAAGATAGCACCAATAGGCACTCCAGCAGCTAAGCCCTTAGCGGTGGTGAGGATGTCTGGGCGGACACCAGCCCACTCGTAGGCGTAGAAGCTACCAGTACGGCCAACACCAGTTTGCACCTCATCAAAGATCAGCAGAGCTTGGTGCTGATCGCACAGAGCACGTACTTCCTTAATAAACTCAGGATCGGCTGGGATAATGCCACCCTCGCCTTGGATCACTTCCATCATCACAGCACAGGTCTTGTCAGAAATAGTCTTCTTTAAGGCCTCGATGTCGTTGTATGGTAAGTGAGTTATACCGCTTGGGATTGGGCCGAAGCCAGTGGAGTACTTGGCTTGACCACCAACCGAGACCGAGAACAGAGTACGGCCGTGGAAGCTGTGATCAAAAGAAATAATCTCGCACTTCTCCTCACCGACGTTGTCGTAAGCGACACGACGAGCTAACTTTAAGGCAGCCTCGTTAGCCTCAGCTCCCGAGTTCACAAAGAAAACCTTGGTGTAGCCAGTTAAGTGAGTGAGCTTCTTAGCTAAGGTTAAGGTCTTGTCGTTGACGAAGATATTGCTCACATGTAAAAAGCGCGAAGCCTGCTTTTTAATGGTCTTCACCACACCAGCGTGGTTGTGACCTAAGCAGTTGACTGCAATACCGGCGGTCAGGTCTAAGTACTCACGACCTGAGGTATCGTACAGATACACCCCCTTACCACGCTCTAACACCATGTCCTGTGGCACATAGCATGGCACCATTACCTCATCAAAGGTCTTACGCGTAATCTTCATCACACACTCCTTCAAAATTCGTTTCAACACACAACACACAACACCCAACACACGATACAAAGTTCAGTGCCCCTTGCACATGCGACCGTAGCTCTATCTCACTTAGGCTTGCTCCAACTTCGCTAAGCTTGGCTATTGCTTAATAGCCAAGCTTAGCTAGAGGGCAAGAGGGCTATATGGCTATGAGGCTGGACTCTGGGGCACTTGTCACTTAGCGTGGTAAAAAGGCGATATTGGCGCCTTTGTTGACGTTGCCATTAGCAAAATCTAAGTTGAACTCGTAGGCCACTTCGTCGCAGCGCTCGCGCTTTGGACAGTGCTCGCAGTCCTTTAAGATCTTCTCTGGCAGAGCGTTGATCGTAGTCTCAGTAAAGCCAACCTTGGCAAAGAACTTTGGATTACGGGTCAGTGCAAAGACCTTTTTGATCTCAAACTGCACAGCCTTATGCAACAAGAACTCAACTAAGGCTCGGCCTTGGCCTTGTCGCTGCACCATTGGGTTGACGCCTAAGGATCGTACTTCTGCCAATCCTGTATCGTAGACATAGAGGCAAGCGCAGCCTAAGACAGTGTTGTCTTTCACGCACACTGCAAAAGACTGAATGTTGCGGATTAAGTCCTCACGGCTACGTGGCAGATTCTCACCTTGTTGTGCCCAGTAGTTGACCATGTTCTGTAAGCTGTCGATGTCAGAGAGACGAGCTTGGCGCACAGTGTATTGGTCTAAGTTGCGCTCAGACAAAATCGTCTGCACCTCAGATAAGGCAGAAGCAACCTTGTTGAGCTCAGCGCTGTCTAAGTAGCTCTTAGCGTGTAAACGACAAGCATGCTGATAGAGGTCGTCTAAGCTTGCACCGAGGAAACAATCTAAGTTGATAAAGCCTGGGGCTGGAGTTTGATCCTGAGACTCTGGAGTAGCAACAGCTTGTGCAGTTTGAGCCTGAGCCTGAACTTGAGCTTGGGCTTGGGCTTGGGCTTGGGCTTGGTTGGCAGCTTCGTGATTGAGACCGTGTTCAGTGTTGTTCATGGCAAAAATCCAGTGTTCTATCGCGCAAAAGACAGAGGCGGTGAGAGTGCATGAGGTTGCGAGCTTGTTGTCACCCCTTAAAGTGCACTCCGTGTTTTGCGGCAAAAAAAATTTTTTGGCGCGGGTTAGATTGGCATGGAGTGCCAAATCCCGCATCAAATCGTCTTTCCTTGCTCCCTTTTGTCACCACTTGTCCTACCGCCGGCACAAATTTCATCGACTTTTGACCTTGCTAAGGATGCACTAAGAAATCCCTATTACATTAGACAATGTAGAAAGACTGGCAAAGCCCTTGTAGCCCCAAAAGCTATAAGGGCTTTTTTAATGCCCAAAAGCCTTGCTTGAAGCTGAGGCTAATGCATTAATGCTAATGCATTGGCTTTAGGGGCACTGCGTCTAGTCCTCCACCATCGTAAAGAGGCATTTTTAGTTCGTGGTTAAAAACAGGTGAGCGTTTGGCGCTAGCGCCTAGGGCGCTTGAAGAGTCCACTCTTCTTGTAGCGTCGGTTCTTCCTAAGCCGCTGCTCTCTGGTAGCCCTTGCAGTGGCGCTGCTTGTGCTAGTGCTAGTGCTAGTGCTAGTGCTAGTACTAGTACTAGTACTAGTGCTTGTGCTTGCAGCTTACTGTGCAAACAGGGCAAGCAATGCAGGCAGCGTGGGCTGCATCTTTGCGCGGCGGCTAGGATTTAGTGTTAATTCAGTTCGGCGCTAGGCAAGAAGTGTGGTTCCGATTCGTCGGAGCTTGGAGAGATTTTGGAGGGCGCCTTGATCAAAGATCGAGGCGATGAAGACAGGCTGAGTGCTGTCGGCTGCTACTTTCAGAGCGTTCTTCACCTTCACGGCCATGCCTTCGGTGATCACACCCGAGGCAATAAGCTCATCGCTCACCGCCTTGTTGATCATATCAATGACCTCACCATTAGCGTCTAACACGCCTGGGACGTCAGATAAGAACACTAAAGGTGCTTTAAACGCAATAGCCAAAGCGGTGGCTACTTCGTCGGCATTGATGTTGTAGAGGTCGCCCTTTTCATCTAAGCCAATCGAAGACACCACTGGAGTGTAGCCCTGAGCTAACAGCTGCGAGACCATGGTGATATCACCGACACCAGCCGAAGCCACCATGCCGTACTCTTGAGGATAGGCGGTGAGCTTGCACATATCGTAGTCGGTGCACAGCATGCCTACTGCTTTAAGGCCGTTTTTGATGGCCTCGCCTTGCAGGAGCTTGTTGCACTGACCTGCTAA
>CALXYZ010000167.1 GCA_944393075.1 uncultured Anaerobiospirillum sp.
GACAACTCTCACTAAGGCAGTGGGCTTTTCCATTTCCATGCTTAGCTCTGCCCCAGATGCTCAAGCATGGTTTAAGCAAAGAGTAACGATAACGATAACGATTTTGGTCAGAGTACTGATCAACAAGGAACGGAGAGATCAGCGTGCGCAAAAAGATTTTTAGAGCGTTCTTAGCGCTGTCCTTAGGCTTGTTAGTGGCCTTTACTGCCGCTGCTGTGATTATTCACCAGCTCTTAAAGACGCAAGATGAACTCAAGCATTTACAGAACTTTGGCTCCATCATCGCCAATGCTGTAGAACGTCATGGCTACAAGTTCTTAAGCAACATCGACACTGAGAATGTGCGTATATCGGTGATCGATGATACCGGTATTGTGCTTTATGACAGCGTGGCCGACGAAAACAAGATGGAGAACCACCAAGACCGCGTGGAGGTTCAAGATGCCCTACGTCATGGTGAGAGCAGCACCCGTCGTTACTCCGATACCTTGAATCAAGAGACCTTCTACCATGCCCTGCGCCTTAACAATGGGTTGATTTTGCGTCTCTCGTTTACGAGTGACTCGCTTTTTGCCTACACGCAACCATTCACCTTCCTGATGGTATTGATGCTGCTGTTGTTGATCGGCTTGTGCTACTACATCGCCACCAAGCTCTCTAGCGCTCTCATTGAGCCAATCAATGAGCTTAACCTCAACGATTTGCGCAGCATCAGCGATCCATTCCAACATGCCTACGAAGAACTGCATCCTTTCTTGTGGCGTATAGTGGTTCAGCAGCGCAAGATCGACGAGCAGATCGACGAACTGCGCCTTAAGAACAGCGAGTTCCAGACTATCACCAAGAGCATGTCCGATGGTCTGGTGGTGCTCAATGCTCAAGGCAAGATCGTATCGATCAACAAGACTGCGCGTAAGATCTTTGCGGTCACCAAAGAAAACTGCCTCAACCAAAGCTACCAAGCTATCGATAACTCGCAGTACATGCATGACATGATGCAAAACAGCGCTACAAAGCCAAAACAGACCATGCACATTGTGCGTGATGGCCGCGACTTTGAACTGCGCTTTAGCAAAATTGTCGATAGCGATAACAAGGGGATCTGCATTGGCTATGCGCTCATAATCTTAGACGTGACAGAAAAGAAGCGTACCGAGCAAATGCGCCAGGAGTTCACTGCCAACGTCTCGCACGAGCTTAAGACCCCACTGCAGTCGATCATTGGCTATTCTGAGATGATGGCAAGCGGCTTTGTGAAAGAAGAGGATATCAAGCACTTTGCTACCCGCATCCACAAGCAAAGCTCACGCTTAAAGACCTTAATTGAAGACATCATCTTCCTCTCGCACTTAGATGAGGGCCAGGTATCAGGCTTTGATGAAGTCTCGGTGAAGAGTATCTGCCAAGAGGTCTTTGAGAATCTGCAAGAAAAGGCCTTAGAGCGCTTAGTACGCCTCTCGGTGCGTGGTAACGACCTCAAGTTCTATGCAGTCAATCGCTACCTGTATGAGCTGATCTACAACCTCGTAGACAATGCCATTCGTTACAACAAAGAGAATGGTCGCATCACCATTACCTTAAGCGAGACCAACAACAAGTACTTAATTGAGGTGAAGGACACTGGTATTGGTTTGGCTCCAGAAGATCAGTTCCGCATCTTTGAGCGCTTCTACCGTGTGGACAAGTCGCACTCACGCCAAACTGGCGGTACGGGCTTAGGTCTTTCTATTGTGAAGCGTGTGGTGCTCTACCACCAAGGCAAGATCCGCGTTAGCAGTAAGTTAGGCGAAGGCTCGACCTTTACCGTCGTCTTCTACAAGGACAAGCTCTTACAGCTCAAGCACGAGAACGAGCAAAAGCAGCAAGAACTCTTAAAGCAAAGCCGCAACGACGATCAAACCATTCAGGCTCACAGCCTCACCGCTGCCTCTTACTACGCAGCCGAGGCCGCCTCTCAGGCTATCGCCGCTAAGCAAAACAGCTTGGGTGTCTTCGATGGTATTGGAATCGATGGCGATGCTGCTACTGACACTGACGCAGCTACTGATGCAGATGCAGCTACCGGAACAGCGCCCGCACCTGCAACAGCCCCTAAGTCAGATGCAAAGCAGGACACAACACCAGCACCAACACCTACTGCTACTGCTGCTACAGCTGGAAGTGGAGATGAGGATGTGGCCAATACCAAAGTGGCAGCCGGTAATACGGTCGGTGAAGACTTTGATGCCGATGATGTCGACGATGAGGATGATCACGACAACAAAGTAAGTGAAGCTAACAAACCGTAGCAGTAGTTGATGATGTGGCTGTGGCTATGGCCGTAGCCCCTAAGCTTACAAGCAGCGCTATGTTCCATGTGGAGCTTAGCGCTACATAAGCTGTCACTTTTCCTGTATCCAGTGCAACTTAGAGCTTTCTCGAAGCGCCTTTAAAGACGAAAAGGAGTAATTCTTCCACAACACAGGGCAACCTCCTCGACAGGCCTGTAGATGCAGGCAATCAGCACATTCTGCCGCTGGCATTTGACGCAAAGTATTCATGAAGTCGCTATAGCCAGATTGCACTATAAACTCCTTAAACTCCTGATAAGTTGAGAAGTCTTTGCCTAACTGGCCAAAAGGATGCTCCAAGTACATGTCACAAGGCAAAAGCTCAAGCTTGGTATTAAAGGTAATGGCATTGTTATGATGAATCTGACAAGGGCTTGCCATTTTGCCTTTCAGTAACGCTAGTTGCTCTTCGGTATATGCACACAAAGGTAGACTGTACTCGATCCACCAGTCAGTAGTAATGGCATCCAAGCGATCTCTTTGAGCCAAGAAACTGTCGATCAACTTAAAAGGGCTATGTTCTTGCAAATAAACGAGATCCTTTGTCTTTGATGGCTCATTATCAATGACAAAGGTAAAGGAGAACTGTCTAGCTCCATTCTCTTGTGCTTGTTGTACAGCCTCACACAATGTTTGCACACTTGCCGATGTTACAACCATAGAACAAGTAAAGTTGAGATTTAATGCCGCCACATTTCTTATTGCTTGAAGCTGCTGCTCAGCACCATCGTATCCAGTTGCTTGCTTCCAATCCTGTGAGCCAAAACCTTTCATGGATATATCAAGATAGTCTAAGCCACTGTCAACAAGCTTTTGGCAAAATGACTGATTCTTTAGTACCACACCGTTAGAAGCAATAGCTGCTTGAATGTTATGGCTTTGCTTCTTGCTATTAATGTACTGCAAGATCTCAAGTATTTGCGGATACAGCAAAGGCTCTCCACCGGTAAAGAATATGAACTTGACCCCAGCATCACAGCAAAAGTCCACAACCCTTTGCAAATCTGCATAATCAATGCGATCTGCTTGGCTATAACCCGCACGCTTCACATAACAGAAATCACAGCGAAGGTTGCAATGCCGCGTCAACACTACTGTGCATTGCTTTATCATGCTCAGTTCGCCTGTCGCATGAGGTGAAGCATCAGACATTCACAGAATCCTCTCCTAAAACAAACCGTCTCCCAAATTCAGCAAAGTGTTCTCAGGTTCCTAGAATCTTTTACGTCAAGCTCATCATGCTTCTACTGATAGAGCCCAGCTATTACTCCAAAGAATTATAAGAACCTGAGCACATTGCTAAAAGCTTAGCTTATCTAACTCGTACAGGGAGGATGCCTTATGAGCAAAAACCACCTGTGGTGTACCCTGAACAACGATTTTGCCGCCAGCATTACCGCCAGACAAACCAAAATCAATGATGTGATCCGCAACTTGAGCAATAAACCTAATGTTGTGCTCAATAATAATGACGGTCTCCTTCTTCTTCTGCAGGGAAAGAAGGATCTTAATAAACTTGTCTATATCAACATCATTGAGACCAGAGGTTGGCTCGTCCAAGATATAGAGATTTTGACCTTTAGAAGGTGTTCCCAGGGCCTTAGCCAGCTTAATGCGCTGGGCCTCACCACCTGAAAGGTTCATGGACATTTGGCCTAGCTTTAAATAACCAAGTCCTAGATCTACCATACTCTGAAGAACAGGAGTGATCTTCTTTGAGTCCTTAAAAAGATCAACCATTTCAGACACAGGAGTCTCTAAAACGTCTTTGATAGAAAGACCTTGATAAGTAACTGATAGAACCTGATCGTTAAAACGATTACCACCACAGTCGGGACATGTAATATATGTGCTCGGCAGATAATTCAGCTCGATCTTCTGCAAGCCAGTGCCCTGACAGGTTTCACAACGACCGCCTTTCACATTCATACTAAAAGATGAAGCACTAAGCTTCAATTTATGAGCGGCTGTAGTTGCTGCAAACAATGCACGAATGTCGTCAAAAATTCCCAAATACGACACAACGGTAGAACGCGGAGTTTTACCAATTGGCGACTGGTTAACTTGAAGAATGCGCTTTATAGAATCACCGCCGATAAACTTACCACAGCTACCGCCGGCCTTATGGGTAAAGCAGTTTGCTACAACAGTTGCCAATGTTGATTTACCAGATCCCGAGATACCGGTAATACATGTAATGCCACCAATAGGGAAGCGTGCATTTTGATTGTGTATATTACGGAAATTGATGTCCTCAAGCTCAAAGAACTTTTTAAAGGTCAACTCCTCTTTCAAAGAGAGCTCTTTAGTAGCACATGAGCGCATTTCTTCAGGGGCAAGCAAATAGCCACCTTCTGGCCCACCAACTGGACCTAACTCAACAATATGGTCAGCCGCAGCTATGTATCGCTTGTTATGCTCAATAGCAATAACAGTATTACCAAGTGCCACTAAATCCTGAGTAGCCTTGATTATCATTTCCGTATCGCGAAAATGTAGTCCCTTACAAGGCTCATCTAAAATATAAACCAAGCCTTTTAATGCAAAAGTCATTTGTGAGGCGATACGCACACGTTGGCGCTCACCATCAGACAACGATGGTATCGTTCTACTTAAGAACAAATACCCTAAATGAAGTCGCATGAGCGACTCCACTTTAGAGAGCATTCCATCAACTAGCTGATGTACTAGCTCTAATTTCTCTTTGTAGGGACTTAACTTCTGGTTGGATTTAAGGTTTTGCAACCACTCCTGTAATGAGTAGAGCTCCATACGCTCTACTTCATCATAGCTCTTCCCATCGACCTGATATTGCAATACCTCAGGACGTAACTTAGCGCCACCACATACATGACATGGAGCTTCCACCATGTACTTGGTATATACGCCTGACTGGTCAGACATATCGCAGTTGTCAGTACGAGCATTAATCTCCGCTATCACTCCTCGAAGCATCACAAAGTGTTGCTTGCGACGTCTGCCTTCCTTGTAAGAGAGCTTATAGCGGATTTGATCATCTGCATATAAAAGCTTATTTAAGGCAGACTCACTAAGAGCAGAAACCTTGCTGTCTATGTTGATGCCATAATGCTCACATAGAGCCTCTAAAGTCTTTTGTTCTTTGCTATCAGGAGCACCCTTAAAAAACACAATACCACCTTCACGTAAGGTCTTATTAGGGTCTGGCATTAAAAGCTCTCTAGAGACAGTCAACTCTACTCCAAGACCGGAGCAGCAAGGACAGAAAGCTTTAGGATTATTAGCAGAGAACAAACTCTCAGATACAGCATGCTCAGGCGTGCTGTTTAAAAGCGCAAACAAAGAACGCAGATAGTAGGATATCTCGGTAGTAGTACCAATAGTTGAGCGAGGGTTGAAGTTATAGTAGTTCTGCGAAACGTTGAGAGCCGGACGAAGGTTTTCAATTGATCCAACGTGCGGCTTGTTCATTAACTTCTGCCCATATACATTCCCAGAAACGCCTTCCAAGAAGCAACGCTGACTTTCAGCATATATGGTGTCGAAGACCAAGGATGATTTACCACATCCAGAACATCCTGTTACACAGGAAAATGCCTCAACAGGAAAATCCAGATCAAGATGCTTTAAGTTATGCTCATAAGCATCTTTAATTACGATATTCTCCATACTCCCTACGCCGGTTCCTCTTTTATCTGCGACATATCCGATATCGACATATACTGCTTACGCAAAAGCAGATTCAGCTTAATCGATATCATCAACTAAGTTATGAGAGTTAGCGTATGACTCAACTTTTTGACGAGTCAAAGCAGCTATGCGACACTGAAAAGCATTAATTTTAAAAGCATCGCCATCTTGATTCTCATTAGCGTTGCGCATCATGCAGATAGTGCAATAGCAGCGATTCTCACAAGCTAAGCACTTTGAAAAGTGCTTTCTCTTAACTGCTCTTAGCTGCTGGGCCTTGGACGAGTTCTCCCAAATATCACGCAGTGACTGCTTATTGAGATCACCTAAGATATTGGTTTGCCAACCTGCACAAGGGAAAACTTCACCTGAAGCTGATACACACACACTGTTTTTGCAAACAGAGCAAACAGGGCTCTCAGCAGTTAGTTCTGCTCTACTCTTAGCGTTTTCATACAACGTGCTAGCTTGACCAGCTAAAAGCTGTTGGTCAATAACATCACCAAGTTCTTCTAACGAGAGTCGATGAACCAGATTGCAGCCAGAGTGATCATAAGACGCGAAAATCGATGGCTCGACACCAACAGCAATGTTTAGCTTAGCGCCCCAATCAATCACATCGCCTACACAGTCCTTATTTTGCTTCATTGCAGGACAAGAAATCTGAACCGCAACTCCTGCTTCACGTAACTTAAGAATAGCGTTCTTAGTCTTCTCACAACTGCCTTCACGACCTGTAATTGCATCATGAATTCTAGGCTCAATAGCATAAAGTGAAGTCTGCACTGACAATAAATGATTGCGTCGCATCTCCTCTATCATCTCATCAGTTAGTAGGAGCAAGTTTGATAAAACATTCACTGCCAAATCTAGCTCGCGGCACCGCGCTAAAAAATGAATGAACTCCTTATGAAGCAAAGGTTCACCGCCGGAAAGAGTCACATGAACCATGTTCATATGGCGTCCCTCCTCAATGATGCGGTAAAACAGCTCTGAACTTAGCATTTGCCGGCAAGAGTGCGGTATATAGCAATGTACGCAACGCTCATTACAGGCGTTAGTCAGATCGATATGCAGGCTGCGCAGGGCATTCTTATTATCAGCTATCTCTAAGACACCATCATCATGAGCACTAGAGTCATTAGATAAGTCAGTATGAGTTGACTCTACATTTGTCCCATGTTGCGTTGCAAAACCATCAAAAGATGATGACTCGCTAGAGACATCTGTCTTGTTTGGCCAATCCCTCTCGTGCTGAGTACAGTTCTCTGCTGTTGTTCCAAAGCTTAAGTAGCCTTGGTCAGCAAAAGCTTGAAATAAGGTTTCTGCGTCAGCTTGTAACTCGGCAGCATCTACACCTTCAAACTCTTGCTTGAGATCCAGCATAATGCTCTCTATTGACCGAGGTGTCTTACTCAGAGCACTCAGCATAACAGCTGCGCTCTCGTTGACAAACTTATCACCGAAATAAGGTCTGCCTGGTACTAGTGGTCTGTAGGAGTAGTCTGAGTTGTCGGTGATGTATCCAAACCCCTCATACCTTCTAAACAAGGCATCATTACGAATCTTATAAAACACGTCAGTCCTGATCTCAATAGCTCAACATGTGAGCTCTAGATGCTTAAAAGGACGCATAGCTAAAAAGCTCTGCGTCCTTACTTATCAAGAAACAACCGCCTAGACGGTTATCAGAGAAGTGATAAAGCCGCTAATTAAGCCTTGTTGCTGCAAGGACGGCCACATGGACCATCACCACACTTAGCCATCTTTACAACCTTTGGGCTAACGATAGAAGGCTTTTTATATTGCATATATCATCTCCAACTTATTACAAAAGGCTAGTTTAAGTTACTAACCAACCACGAGCTTTGGAGTAGGAACCACCTAGCCCTAGCTCACAAAGCTCTATATTGCCACAAACATTAATGCCCTTACAACCCAGCTTATATGCCATTTTATGGGCACATAAAAAGACACGACATTGACTTTTTTGATACTGACAACACAGAACTAAGGAGCAATAAAACCAAGGTAGTATACAAGCGCGATAGTTCACAAATACTGTTATCTAGGCAACATTGAAGCTAAGATCAACAATAAAACTTTATTCTACAACAACCACCAAAATTCAACTAAAAACAGAAAGAAATATCACTATCAACATCTACTGTTTTATCTTTTGTAGACCTGCAAACAAAAGAACAGACGACCTTTTCATTAAAAAACATAGATATAACAAAGTACTTCAACTTTTTTC
>CALXYZ010000168.1 GCA_944393075.1 uncultured Anaerobiospirillum sp.
CTACAGATGGAAAGCTGACCCAGATGGTGAGGATAAGCGTGCTACATGTAAGCGAGCCCCAAATCCCCGTAGCTTGCACAACCAAAAGCAGAGACTTGAAAGTGTGTAAACCTCAGTCTCGGCTTTCTTTTGATTCCTGAAAATGAACTACCTACGCACTTACGTGCGAGGTTTCGTGAGGTCGGTGCCTCACTTTTAGTAAGCACCCATTACTGGGTACTTACGGGCATGTCCACAATGCCCCCATCAGGTAGGAGCAAAAAGCTCGTTCCTGAGTTCTTAGAGGGTATTATACATGATCAAAATGTGCGACACCAGCCGCTTTCATCCCCACGCTCACGCATGGGGAATTTCGCGGCAACTGTTAAAAGTGCAAGCTCATTTCAGCAATCTTTGCTTATCTTTCACCTACTAGCGGCAGCCCTAAGAGCTGCTGTGCTAAATCCATAATGCGCAGCTCGCGCAGTGCCTCAGAGCGAATCAGTTGCTGCTTTACAAACTGATCGACATCCATCAGCTTCCCCACAAGACGCTTGGCGTCATACTCTGTGTTGATCTCATAGCCCTTTGCCCGCGCAATCAGCAACGCTAGCTGTTGCATGCAGTGGCCCTCATTGAGGCTATCTGTCCCTGCGGCAATCAGCTGTAGCGCTTTGATTGCCACTTGCGCGAGGTTACAGCCTGTAATGAGCTTGGGAATCGCAATCAGCTCAATAACCGCGCGGGCGGCTCGGGGTTGCACCACAAAGCCCGCACGCGCTGCTGCACTTTTTACATCTGCTCTCTTGTAGGCCTTAATAAGGCCCTCAGAACACTTTACAGAAAACGGTACCGTCATCTCATGAGTGATAACCTGATCCAATTCTACCTGGTGGCTAAACTCCAGAGCCAAGCAGGCTGTAAAGAGCTCACTACCACGCGCTAAGAAATACCTATTGCCAACCGTAAAAAGCAAAACATCAGGCTGCACCAGAGACAAAAAGTTAGCGCTAGCAACACTAGCCCCGTCGAGCACAGCGCCCGCCCCATCAGGCAAATCAGCCATAACCTCGTTAAAGAAGCGTGGCTTTTCAAACATGCTACTAACCTGCTCTTGCTGTTGCTGTATGGCATGCAGTGCCGAAGGCAACACAGCAGGAGCTTGATCAGATGCATTTGCAGGAGAGTCAGGCTCACTAACCGAGGTCTTAGGCGCAGAGCCCTCATCATCTTGCTCCTTAGCCTCTACTCCCTGCGCTTGATACTTCTGCTGTCTCCGCTCGCGCTCTTGCTCCTGTAGCAGCTGCTCTAAGCTGCTCTTAGGACGTTGCTTACCCAATGAGAACATTGAAGGCGTTGATGTAGGCTTTTCTGCTGCCGCAGAAGCATCAGTCTTCTCAACAGTCATTGCAATCGAGACTGAATCCTCTGTATCAGCAGCATGCTCTGTAGTCTCTATCTCCTCACTCTCTACAGGAGCTTTAGTTGTGGCTAGCTTTGCTGCTTGCTGGGCTTTGCGCTCATCCTCACCCAACTTGAGAGCACTAAAGTCGCAGATCTTAGCTTTAAGGCTTTGCTGATCATCAGGTAAAGCACTGTCATGCACTGCGGTTGGATGCTGTGCAAAGTACTCCTCTACGCGTTCACGCAGCTCTTCTGGGCTTAACTGTTCGCTATTGCTGCTAAAACTGCTACGGCTACTGCTGCTAGGTTTACCAAAGTCTGCTGGCAGCTTATCCATGATAGGAGGCAAAGGAAAAGGACTTGGGGCATCCTCTAGCGCAGAAGCTAGAGCAGCGTTATACAGAGCATTCCTGTCACTGCTCTTATCATTCTCAGTCTCAGTCACAGTCACAGTCACAGTCTCGGCATTTGGCTCTTGTTGCTGTAGCGGCTTCTGAGGGTTAGTGCTACTGCTACCACTTAAGAGCTCATTACTGCTGTCAGCACCAAGGTCGCTTTCATCAATTGGCAGTGCTCCCATGGTGACGTTATGGGCACTGAGGCCATACTGAGTCAGCACGGTCTTGATGGAGTTGACGATGCAGTCGTGGATAAGGTTGGAGTTATGGAAGCGAACCTCGTCTTTGCGTGGATGTACGTTGACATCCACAATGTGCGGATCGCACTCCATAAAGATCACACCGCGTAGACTTGGCTTAAAGTCGACTGTGCCTTTTAGGGCATCAATATAACCCTCACGCAGAGCATGATTTACCGTGCGATCGTAGATGCAGCGCCCATTTAAAAAGGTTAAGAGCTTATCAGGTATAGCCTGTGTCAAGGCAGGAGGCTTTAAGAGTACGCCGTGGATATGCAGCACCTGCTTATTTGTGGCGTTAGCAGCGCCCGCACCTGCACCTGTATCAACACCTGCACCAGCACCAGCCCCTGCAACAGCTTCCGTCTTATCACTAAGATCAAGCTGATAGTTGCCGTAGCCACTAGTAATGGATGCTAGCTCTTGGGCACGCTGATACTGGAAGTGTCCATACTGTATGTCTTGGGCTTCCATCTCTTGCAGACGCTGTTGGGCCTGAGAAAAGGCCTCACTCGCGCTATCAAAGCTCATGACATCACGGCGAAACTCACTGCCTAAAAGTTTGGCGATACGCTGTGGTAACTCCTCTTTAGAGTTAGCTGGGACGTGTAGCACGACCTTGCCATCACTGACAAACTTAAACTCAATGCTGTAGTTGACGAGCGCTAACTTGGTGATGAGTTCTTTGATGTGGTTAAACTCAGTCTTATCTGACTTTAAAAAGCGACGGCGAGCTGGAGTGTTAAAAAAGAGCTCACGCACAATAACCGAGGAACCAACAGGATGAGCAGCTGGTGCGACCTGTGGGTTTTGCTCAGGGCCTGAGACCTCTACTTGATAGCCATGCTCTTCATCCTTGGTTTTAGAAATCAAGGTTAGCTTTGAGACCGAAGCAATGGAGGCCAAGGCCTCTCCACGGAAGCCCAAGGTCATAATGGCACTGAGGTCTTCAAGACAAGAGATCTTGGAAGTGGCGTGCGGTGCTAGAGCTAAGGTGAGCTCATCATGTGGGATTCCCACACCATTGTCCGTGACCTTAATCAGCATCTTGCCAGCGTTTTTGATCTCTAAGGTAATGGAGCTAGCGTGCGCATCAATAGCATTTTCTAAGAGCTCTTTCACTACGGAGGCAGGACGCTCTACAACCTCACCTGCAGCAATTTGATTGGCAAGCTGCACTGATAAACGACGAATCGGCATAGCTGTGCTCCTCTAGAGATCAACCACGTGCTATCACACCGTGATTGCAAACGCGGAGTGTGTGGGTCATTGCAAGATGCGTGAGTGCTGTGAATACAACGCCCCGCTCACAGAGCACAGAGCAGTGCTGCAAGCGGGGCACCTCATGTATTTGTTGGTATGCAGTGGCTACCGCTGCGCAGAGCGCGCTACAGGCGTGGAATCACTAACTTCTGGCCAATACGGATATTGTCATTCTTAAGGCCATTGTGAGCCTTGATGATCGCAACTTTAGTGTTATAGCGCTCGGCAATCACTGATAAAGAGTCACCTTTCTTCACAGTGTAGGTGACTTCTGACACTGCACCGGTACGAATAGCGCTCTCAACCCGCGAATTAAAGCGCTGCATGGCGTACTTCTCATGGTAAGCGACAATTCCTTGGTAGATGCAGTACGCAATCTGCTTTTGATAGTTTGGCTGATTGAGCTGAATTTCTTCATAACGGTTGGAGAGAAAGCCAGTTTCAATCAACAGTGATGGAATATCAGGTGACTTCAATACTGCTAATGAGGCATGGATTGGCGTCTTCTTATGAAGTTTGGTGAACTTGCCTAACTTATCTAAGATCTCCTGACCTAAGGTGTAACCCTCAGAACGGGTGTTATCCGACGACATCGACAGGATAGTAGCTGCTAAGTATGGGTTTTGCTGATCGGCCGACGACAGCACCTCACTGACGCCACCTAAGAGCTCGCTTTGGCCATTACCCTTTAGCATCTTGCTGTTTTCACGTTGGGCACGGTTGTTAGAGAGCACCCAAATCGAGGCACCACGGGCTGATGAAGCACCAGAGGCCACCGAGTCGGCGTGAATCGAGATCAGGATATCAGCCTTATAGCTGCGTGCAATCTCCGAACGCTTATCCAAATCCACAAAGACATCAGTAGAGCGGATCAAACGACCTCTAAAGCGAGGATTGGAGTTGATGTAATTTGCCAATTGGGTAGCAATAGCCAAAGTGACGTTCTTTTCTTTCACGCCACGTTTACCAATAGCACCTGGATCCTTTCCACCGTGGCCGGCATCAATAGCAATGATGTATGGATTTGGCTCTGGCAGCTTTACTGGGGATGGTGGAGGTGGAGCTTGGGTATCAAGCACTTCCTCTTCAACCTTAGCCTTTTGTTGCTGTTGTTGCTGCTTAGCAGCGGCTGCTTGGGCTGCTTGCTGTGCACGAATTTGCTCCATCTTGTCTTGGTAGGCCTGAGCTTGAGCTGGAGTCATGGTACGGATACCGTCGGAGCCAACGGTCGAAAGCGAATTTAAAAGAGCATCTTCGGCTGCATCAGCTTCATTAATGGTGATAACCCTGACTGGAGGAATACCAGCGCCAGCACCAGTGCCGATGAGATCGGCGGCAGTCTTTTGATCTAAAACCTTAACTTCGGCGTTTTGTGTAGGCGCGCGCTCAGTAGCTGTGTGCGGAAAGTCGATCACAAGACGATAGTTTCGCCTTTCCATTGGCTTAAGCACAAAGACATTTGGTGTACCTGAACCTTCTAAGGAAAAGATATAACGAACATCATCGCCGCTGAGGTTTTTGGTGAACTTTTTGATAACTGAGCGACTTTCTAGTTGCAGCTTATCTTGCGCGCTTTTGTAGTTATCTACGTCGTTGACGCGCACGATGAAAGTAGCACCTTCATCATTAAGAGCGGTAGAGTACTTTGGCTCAAAATCAAGGTCTAAGACCACACGGGTCTTATCCGCGTTGGAGAAAGCGCGGACAGCTTTGATATTGTCAGCATGAGCAAGACTTGACCACGCTAGCACGAATAGAGCTAACGTCATCATTACAAAGAGTGGAAAAATCCGCTTGAAAGCTGACATCATCACCAAAAACCTTAAATCACAGCAGATATCGAAACAAGAGCCAGATGGCACTTACTTGCAAAAACACCGATACGCCTTGAGCGCCAAGCGCTCGCCAAAGAAAAAGCATAGCAGAGCAAAGCGACATGTGGGCAACAAAGACCCTTAACCTCATTGTAACACCCATTAGTAACAGCTTTGCTTTACCACTTTGGTGAGTTTATACAGGAGGTAGAGCACAAAAACCGCAGTCACAAGGCAATACAGGCTAATGCAAGGCACCGCGAGACAACAACACAAGGCAAATGATATGCCTCGGTTTTTTCTCCAGCTGCTTGCAGATGCACTGCAACTATTGAGCGGCAAGCAGCTCACGCACCTTAGCGCTTGGCTCTTGTGCAGTCTTAAGAGTCAAAGTGCGACCATCTGTTTGGTGATTGATGGTGATAGTGATATCACTTTTAGGGAGGAGACCTTCACCGCGATCTGGCCACTCTATGAGGCACACTGCCTTTTTGGCAAAGTAATCACGGATGCCCATAAACTCCAGCTCCTCTGGGTCTAACAAACGATAGAGATCGAAGTGGAAGACCTCAAGCTGATCGATGTTGTAGCTCTCAACTAAGGTGTAAGTTGGGGACTTTACATTGCCCTCATAGCCTAAAGCACGCAAAAAGCCGCGGGTCAGAGTAGTCTTGCCAGCCCCTAAATCACCCTCTAACTTGATGCACAGAGCGCGGCTATTGAGGCTCGCATCACTAGCAAAAAGCTCTCTTACGACTTGAGCTAAGCGGGAGCCAAAAACCAAGGTGGCGTTTTCATCGGCAAGGTTGAAGCTGACAACAAAGTTAGGCATGGGCACAAGCATCCTTAGGCACAAAAGCCACAGAAAAAAGGTTGGACTATTGGGGGTGCCACCCAAGCCCACACGCAGCTACACCGCATGGAGCTTGAAGCCTGTAGCCTGTGTATTGGCGCTTGGATGGGCAAAAGAAAACAGATGCGTTAGGGGTTTTGAGATGCAGCAGTTCTGTTAGGAAAGTAGGTGATCACCTAACATATTGGCTGCATTGTGGGCTGAGAGATTTTGGTGCTGGTTTTGGAGCTGCTCAATCAAACCTGGGCGCTTGTTGACCAAGAAACGCACAAAAGGCAACAGGTCTAAAGCTAAAGCACCAATAGCACCGTAGTACTCACCAGAGAGATAGCCTGCACGGCCATGAATACAAGCACCAGCTACGGTAGCCTGCATCTGCGATAAACCCTCAGCACGCAGAGCGGCAATAATACCAGTTAACAGGTCGCCCATACCACCAGAGGCCATAGCAGGAGAGCCTTCTTGAATCACAATGATGCTCTTACCATCACAGATTAAAGTGCCTGCACCCTTGAGCAGCACAATACCACCACAGCGCTGCTGTAACTCATAGACCGCATGGTAGCGATCGGCGTTGACACGCTCGGTACTGATACCTAAGAGGCGAGCTGCCTCACCTGGATGTGGGGTAAGAATGGCACGCTTGCAGAAGCTCAAACCAACACGAGCCATGATGTTGAGGGCATCAGCATCAACCACGGTTGGCTTATCTGCGCTCAACACTTCCTCTAAGATAATCTCGTTGTTTGGCTCCAAGCCAAAACCAGGGCCGATAGCAATCACGTCAGCCCATGCAATAGCATCAGAAAGAGCAAGGCTATTGTGCATATCGAGGGTCATGAGCTCAGGGCGCAGCGAGTTTAAGGCAGTAACATTGACCTTATCGGTAGCGACCTTCACCAAACCAGCACCGGCACGCAGAGCACCGTGACCACAGATGGAAATGGCACCACCATAACCCTTAGCACCGCCGATGAGCAGCACCTTACCGGCATCACCTTTATGGGCTGATGGCATGCGTACTGGCAAATCAGGAATGACCTCTTCGTAGTTGGAGAGGTAGATAGGCAGATATGAAGCGCCATCCATTTCGCGGGCATCAAAAGTGCCGTGGAAGGAGCTGACATCCACTCCCAACTCACAAACAACAATCTCGCCTACGTAGTCGACGGCATCACCCGTCAACAGACCTGGCTTAAGTCCCAACATACACACGGTCTTATTGGCCATAACACTATCGGTGTAGACCATACCGGTGTCGGCATTGACGCCTGATGGGATATCAACTGAGATGACATAGGCCTTAGTGGAATTGATGAAGTCGATCCACTTGGCAAATGGCTCACGCGGAGCGCTTTCCAAACCAGTTCCTAACAAAGCATCAATCACAATGTCAGGGCTGTTGCCGTTGTGGGCTTCCTCCACCAAGTCAGGGAGCTCGTACTCAACCTGACCGCCTAATTGGGTGAAATAAGAGAAAGCAGTGTAGGCTTCGCTATCGGTATGAGGGATGCCAACAGCAAAGATACGAAATGGGATGTGGTGTTTGAGCAGACTGGCCGCAGTGATGTAACCATCACCACCGTTGTTACCCTTACCGACGAGCACATAGACCATGTTTGGATGGCTGTTGACCTGGCGCATGGCTTCAAATACCGCGCGGCCAGCCTTTTCCATCAAATCATAGCAATGGCCATTATTAGTCGCGGCGTGCTCTTGCTCAATGCACTTGATTTCCTGTGTAGTAAAGACCTGATGCGGTAACGACATAAATCCACCTTTCCACAAGCTGCTTAGCTTCAGAATCACGGCGCAGTATGGCTCACGCCACTGCTATGACTGTACACCACTGTGCAAGCACATTGCTCAGAGCACAGTGATTGGCAATGGGCACTCAGTGCCCTCAGCCCCATACCACGAGGCTTAATTTTTTTTTTTTTCCTGCTAAAGTCGCGCCAAAAAGCACGCATGAAGCAAGGTCTATAGTGTGCTGCAAAACACCATCATTAGCCTACCTAGCAAGGACTGCAAAAGGGAAAAACACAGCGATAGCTTGCACTTAAACAAGCAGAGACCTACTTTATTTACCTACTTGACCTACTTGGCAGTCACGTGGAGCTCGCCCACTAAAGACTAATGTTGACATCCTCCCCCAGCTTACGCAGGGGGATTCCGAGGAGGTTCCTACTGCATAGCATGGGTTTGGTTCCTGC
>CALXYZ010000169.1 GCA_944393075.1 uncultured Anaerobiospirillum sp.
CTCATCTGGGCTTCAGAGGTGGGCAGAGGCATAAGGTCTGCACTTTTCTTGTAAAAATGTCAGTTTAGACGGATTTTAGCGGCGCCAATTTTTTCGCCTCGGTCACACTTTGGGCAATAACTTGTGCAATGTAGTGGATTTGGTTTGGTTTGCCGCCCTCTTGTCGTTACAATAAGAAATATCTAGGAAATTGGTGCTAATGCTTGCTGCGCCGGCCTCGCCGTAAATATAGTGATGGTTTTAGAACCATAACGCAAAAGTTCATTAAGCTGAATCGGCTCCTGTGCAACACCCCGTACCTCCTAGAGCAGTTTTTTTGAGCTTAGCCCCTCTTTTTTGTGGTTTCACTCGGGATTTTGTCTTGGTATAGGTTTGGCAGTTGGCGAATTTCGCTTTGTCACGCCATTTTTGCTTGCCTGTAATTAGCTAATTCGCATGTGTCGCCATCTAATCGCCATGTGGGATAGGAAAAATCAATTATTAGACACCAAGTGCTTGATAGGTGCTCGGCTTTACAAGCTTACGAGCACTGCAGAGTGATACCCGTGAGGTCTAAGTTGCTGCCTTAGAACTTTGGTTTTCTAGGCTAGAACTGGAGCTTTAGGGCAGGAGGAGCCAGCGTAGGGATGACGCTGGGTAGTGGTTTTGTGGATTTTTAGCGGATGTCGCCGGAGTCTTTTTGGGCATAAGGAGAGGGAGCTGCACTAGCTCGGGATGGCATCAACATGCTTAGTGAGCCTGCCTGACTGGCAAAAAGTGGAGATTTGCGCGGTTGTGGGTTAATTTACAGTACTGCATATTTGTTTTTATGGGTGCTGTACCCTCCGATTGAATCTGATGTGCGCCAATATTGAGCTTTGTGGCTACAGCTAAGTCAAAGCTAAGTCAGTTTCAGTTAAGGTGGTTCTGTTGCTGTAGCACTCTGTTGGCAAAGCAGTTTGCAAAGCAGTTTGCAAAGCAATGAGCCTTCCTAAAATCGCCATGTAGTTTGCGCGTTTAGGCAGCGTGTGAGCCATGGTGAGGATTAGCTGCACTGATGGTTTTTCTGCCTCACTAAGTGAGATGCAAAATTGGATTTTGTTACCGCATTTAATGCTTTTGAGCCAGCTCTAGCTCCTCAAGCTCCTGATGTCACAGATTGTCACGGCAGTGAGACAAAGGTGAGCTTACAAAAGAGCGCAGGCACTGGCACTGCTGCCTTGGGTGCAGCTACTGCTTTAGACAATAGCAGTAGCTCTAAGGGCGGTCGTATCAGCGCTTTGTTCTCAGCTGCTGCTCAGAGCATCGATCTTGACGGTCTGCACCGCTACATCTCGGCGGTCTATCAACCGGCAACTCGTGTCTTAGGTAAAGGTAAGGCACGCACCGGCCGTGTTGTTTTTAAGCACAAGCACACTCATGCCCCTGTAGCAGTATCTGCTGATACAGCTTCTGCTGAAACAGCTTCTGTAGCCTCTACTACTGAGGCTTGTGAGAGCTCCTACGGCGAGGATCGAGCTGTGTCTACTGTGCCTCATGCCTACACGTCTACACATGCACCTATGAGCCGCTCGCTTGCTTTCTTTAAGCATGCCCGCCAAAAATTTAGCCGCCGTGCTAGCGCTCCTAACGCTAGTGAGGCTGCTAACTACAAAATTGATTCTTACGATATCGATCCTAAGTCCCAATCCTCTGACATTCGCTATGCGATGTCGGTCTACCACTGGAATGACGATAACACTTCCATGGTCTTGGATGATGATGTTGCGTTAGCGACCACGATTGAGGCTATGAGCATTCCTTATAGCGAGCCTTTTGTTAAGGATGAGGCTGCCTCGTCATTTGGCGCTCATTTCACAGCTAAAGCTGCTGATGCAGATGCTGATGCCGCCGTTACCGAGGCCAAGCTTGGTAGTAATGCCGACTTAGAAGTCGTAGCCGTAGAGCCAAGACAGCGTTCTGCCATCAATACTCTGCCAGTTACCGCTTCTGCACGTACTGGTACATGTGATGATGCGTTGCGTGCTATCTTGTTATGCCCATTTACTGAGGGTAAATCTGAGGAGATTAGCTCCAGTTCCAGCGCCTGTGATGATGCCGCTGATGCGGTGTTTACTGCTAAGGCAGCGGCTGTTACAGCCCCTGCAACTGTAGCTGCAGCTCCCAATCATCGCCGTTTATCGCGTCGGGGTGTTGAGCAGGATGACGCTGCTTTTGATGCCAACGCTGAGTATCAGGTTTATGCGCGCACCCGCTTAGCTCGCATTTCGGTAGTTACGGCTAAGGCTATTGCCGAGGCCTCAACTGCCTTAAGTTCAATGTTTGGCTTTGGAGGCTTCACTGGTAGTGATGATGCCGACCTTTACGCCAAATTGCTGCACCAGACTCAAAAAGATGATGCCTCTAATGCGGCTAGTGACAGCCACGCCTTAGAGCATCAACAAGCCTGCACCACCAGTAATACTACAGAGAGTGTGGAGCAAGCTTCACCAGCTTTATCAGCTCCACCAGCTGCAATAACTTTGCATGCTGCCCCAGATGCCCAAGCAGCTCAAGCAGCTCAAGCAGCTCAAGCAGCTCAAGCTCTCTTGGCGCCATTACCTGCGCCACAGGTACCATCATCAAAGCCGTTTACTGAGCTGCCAATTGAGGCAGTTGCTCTGGCTATGTCGGTACCTCTGCCGCTGCTGCCACAAGCTTCCGCGAGCTCTGCCTCAATCAACGCTAAGTTGGTTGCTAGCCGTAATAGCGCCTTTGCCGCTAACGATGAGCAACTGACACCAAAAGATTTGTGGCAGCTCTACTCCCATGCAGCTGGTGCTGCAAGTAGCATTGCCGCTGCCCGCGCCCAAAATGTTGAGACCAATGTCATGACCCATGGACAAGCTATATCTGCACCTGCCGCCCCCATAGTGGCGGCACTGCAGAGTGAGGCTCCACCTGAGAACCATGAGGTGGTACCTCAATTAAGCCCAACTACCAAGATTTCTTTAAAGCGCTCTAAAGAAAGCGCAAACGATGCTGCTAGTGTCGCTGTCAGCGCCGTGCTGATGAGTGCCCTTGCCGGTAAGAACCACCTCAACTCCGAGAGTATGAGCTCGCGTCTTGAGGCTCAAGCGCAAGCTAAAGCTCTTGCTCAGGCTCAGGCTCAGGCTCAGGCTCAGGCTCAAGCCCAGAAAGCACAGACTAAACATGGTGCTAGTGCTACTTCTTCTTCTGCTGCATCTGCTACTGCTGCTACCGCAAGTGGCAGTGAGGAGGGCCCCAACCGTCGCGGCTTAGAGCGTCGTGTGAGTTCCTATCTCTACCATGATGAGCCGTTGTTAGAGCAGCTTAAGCATGTAGAGCACAATCAGCGTATCGCCACTATCTTAGCCTATGGCATCTTTAGGCAGTGGTTGCAGCGTCGGCGTGCTCAGCTCTTACGCCCAGAGGGCATTCAGGTGGAGACTAGTGAGAGTGTGTTCTACCACACCGCTATGCTCCTCATCCAGAACATGGTCTTTGCCATGCGTGCCGATGGTAGTATCGATAGCAGTGAGCATCAAGCCCTGATCGAGTTCTGCTCGGCAGTGTTTAACAATCAGATCAAAAACATCCGCGGTGAGATCGACCGCATGTTGACTATCGATTTAGATCCAGAGCTCCTCGTCAAGCAAGTGCGCTTCCCAGAAGAGAGCATCGATATGTATCTGATCGCAGCAGTGATGTTAGATGGTAACCATATCCTAGAGCAGGGGTACCTTGAGGGCTTAGCTGCGTGTTTAGGTATCGACCCATCGCTGCGTCGAAACTTAGATCAGAGAGCGCATGAGCTCATTCTCAATGAGCAGGTTTCTTTAGGGGGCTGATACCTTAGTGGGCTTCGCCTCTAATGCTGAGTGCGCCGTATAGTTCTGGGCTGTGCCCAGAGCTAAGCTGACGCTTTTTCGTCCGTAGCGGCCTGACTTCATAGGACAAGGAGCAGGCTGCCACTCCTTTCTTGTTTCACCATGTGATGCGTGCTCTGCAAGCTGTTTTGTTGCTGCAGTGGGGGCTTTGGTTTACTGAGGTTGTGGCCCAAGTTCCCCACGGTTTTCTTGCTTGTTTCCCGACCTTGTAGGTCGGTTTTGGGGAGTGGTGACTTTTTTTCGCAAAGGTCTTGCGTTGCAGTTGTGCGTCCGTATAATGGGACTTGTGAGCTACAGCTAACTAAAGTTACCTAAAGCTTTTCTAGCTTGTTGTTACTTGTTGTTGGTTGGAACAAACAGGTTCTCGCTTTCTTTACTCCTACTGCAAGGCAGTAGATGGTGTGTGATACCTAAGGCGGGCACCTTAGCTAAATCCTAACTTAGCTGCACCTTTCCTAACACGTGCAAACTTACGTTTGAGCTCACCACAATTTGTTGTATTTGGCCCTGTAAGCAGCGCCACTCTGGACCCAAGCAAGGCAAGCAAAGTAAGCAAGGCAAGCCAAGCCAAGCCTTACACTCTTATAGCCCTACAAGCTTGCAAAGCTTTAAAGCTGCGTTTCAGCTTTAAAGAGAGCCCTAAAGTTGCTTGAAGTTGCAGCCGAAGCTTTTGGCTTCGGCTGATAGCACAGCTGAAGCAGTAGCATCAGCAGCTGATGCTAAGAGCTGCGATCTGAGAGTTAAGCGCCTAAGACTTACTTCGGGCACCAGTTTTTTTTTTTTTGATTCGCCTACGCTGCATGACGATGTGCTGAAGCTGAAGCTAATGCTGATGCTGCTATCGTTGTAGCTGTGGTGGTAGGCAATTGGCCAGTGTAGCCTGTAGCCATGCTCCATGAGCCACAAATCTTTTGTTACGCTTTACTCTGTACATGTGCCCTAGACGGTAGACGATATCGTTAGAGCTTAAGGTGAAGATGAAGTTGAAGGTGATGGTGACAAGGAAAGCGTGGGTAGGGCTTGGCGGGAGCCTGGCCTCGGGATTTTGTTGTTATCTTTTTTGATAGGACTGTTTTAATGAGCGCCATTATTGAGATTAAGGCCCGTGAGGTTATCGATAGCCGCGGCAATCCAACTGTTGAGTGCGATGTCACCTTAGAAACTGGTGCTTTTGGTCGCGCTAGTGTGCCTTCTGGTGCTTCCACCGGCGTGCGCGAGGCTATTGAGCTGCGTGACGGCGACAAGTCCCGCTTTGAGGGCAAGGGCGTCTTAAAAGCCGTCGCCAACGTCAATGGCGAGATCCGTGATGCCCTGTTAGGTAAAGACGCTAACAACCAAGTCGATATCGACCGCACTATGATCGCCTTAGATGGCACCGACACCAAGGCTCGCTTAGGTGCTAACGCCATCTTGGCTGTCTCGATGGCTGTGGCTAAGGCTGCTGCGGAGGATGCCGGTCTCCCTCTGTACCGTTACTTAGGCGGCTCGGGCAAGATGGATATGCCTGTCCCTATGATGAACATCATCAATGGTGGTGCCCACGCTAACAACAACTTAGACTTACAAGAGTTTATGATCATCCCTGTCGGCGCTCCTTCCTTAAAGGAAGCTGTGCGTATGGGTGCTGAGACTTTCCACGCTTTGCGTAAAATCATCAACTCTAAGGGCATGACCACCGCTGTCGGCGATGAGGGTGGTTTCGCTCCTTCGATTGACTCCCACGAAGAAGCTATCGAGCTCATCATGGAGGCCATTAAGGCTGCTAACTACGAGCCAGGTAAGGATATCTGCATCGGCTTAGACTGCGCTTCCTCTGAGTTCTATGACACCGAAAAGAACCTCTACACCTTAACCAAGCAAGGTAAGACCTACACCATCGATCAGTGGATCGACGTTTTAGAGTCTTGGGTCGACAAGTACCCATTAATCTCCATCGAAGACGGTGCTGCTGAGGGTGACTGGGATGGTTGGAAGAAGCTGACCGACCGCTTAGGTAAGAAGTGCCAATTAGTCGGTGACGATCTCTTTGTGACCAACCCATCGATCTTACGCGAGGGTATCGCAAAGGGCGTGGCTAATGCCATCTTAATCAAGGTCAACCAAATCGGTACCTTAACCGAGACCTTTGAGGCTATCGAAATGGCTAAGCGCGCTGGCTACACCGCCATCGTCTCCCACCGCTCCGGTGAGACTGAGGACGCTACCATCGCTGATATCGCTGTGGGTACTAATGCTGGCCAGATCAAGACCGGTTCGATGTCCCGCTCCGATCGTTTAGCCAAGTACAACCAATTAATCCGTATCGAAGAAGAGTTAGACACCACCACCAACTACGGCGGTAAGGGCTCTTTCTACTCGATCCACCTCCAGTAATCCACAATTGCCGCACTCCCACCGCCATAAGCCCTGAGCTGCTGTGCATGCAGCAGCGACGGTGGGAGCGCTAACCTTCCATGTCTAAGCCTGAGGCTGCTTTTCCTTACGCTCTCTCCTAAAGGAAAAGCAGTCGCGGGCTTTATGCGTTTTTATATTTCGTGTAGCTTTGCCGCACCTTGATCGCACTGAGCTCGCGGCGCTCATTGCTCTCATCGCTCGCAAAGCGCTCATGAACCACGTAGTCCATGGTTCCCATGGCTCCACTGGCTTTCCTGTAGCCCATGTGCTCATGGATACCAGTCTCTTCTGATGCTCTGACCGTGGTCGCAGTTGCAGCAGGTCTTACCAGCCTGTTTTGCTTTGCCCAACCTTGCCCAGCCTTGCCCATCCTTGTCCTGCCTTGCTTTGGTTGTCAGTATTGCCTTTTGCGCCCCGACGAAACTGAGCACTTTGTGTGCACGGGTGTGCGCTAAATTAAAGCGTTTACATGGGCAGTGCGGGGCTTGGGGGCCATCTTGGTGGCGGCAATTGGCTTTGCTATGAGATCTGTCCACAGTGATAGCTGTGGGGCGGAGCTGGGGCACAGCTGCGCACTTGCAGTGCGCTTATGTCAGTGCGCAAATTTCATCGCAAGTCTTTGTTATGCTGTGCTGTACCGCCTCGTGCCGTACTGGCTCTTTCGGCTTTTAGTTTGCACTTGTCTTTGCTCTTGAGTCTTTGGGTCAGGTAAACGGTGCTTACGGCACAGGCGCTTAGATCTTTTTTGTCCCACTTTCCCACTTTTTCCGTCCTCACTTTTGAGTTCCTTTAACTACTTTTAAAAGGTGCATCAATGAACATTGTTCCGCAATTTGAGGATGTTAGAGCTTTTGCCGCTAACAGCGACCACTGCGTCTTCCCTGTTAGCTGTGAGATCCTCTCTGACATCACCACCCCGATCGAAGCTCTTCGTATCCTAAAGGCGCAGTCTTCGCATTGCTTTTTGCTCGAATCGGTCGCGGAAAAAGAAAAGTGGGGCCGCTATACCTTTTTGGGCTTTGAGCCAACGTGGGAGATCACTTGCAGCGAGGGGCAGATGCAGGTCGGCTCTGCTTCCTTTCACACCGACGACCCAGATAGTGTGTTGCGCGCTATCTTGCGCGCCCATAAAAGTCCGCGCTTGCCTTACCTCCCAACCTTTACCGGTGGCTTGGTAGGCTACTTTGCTTACGACTACTTGGGTTATAGCGAGCCTGCTGTAAAGGTACCAGTCGAAGACAATGAGCACTTCAAAGACATCGACCTGATGCTTTTTGATAAGGTTATAGCCTTCGACAACTTCCGCCAAAAGATCGTGCTTATTGTCAATATGCGCCTCAAAACCGAGGTCAGCTTAGAGGACTTAGCACGAGCTGCGCTTGCATCTGCATCTGCATCTGCATCTGCGGCTGCGGATGCTGGTGCAGATGCTAATGGCGACGCTGCCGCAGCTGGTGCTGGTGCTGGTGTTAGTGCTGCCGCTGCTGCTCAGGTGAGTGAGCTTAAGCCTTTAGACGAGGTACAGCTGCGTGCTGCCTACGATGCTGCGGTAGCTGAGCTTAAGCGTCTGTGTACTTTGTTGCGTCACGGAGAAAAGGCGGTGATCGAGAAAGGGCGTCTCCTCTCAGAGGTAACACCGCTCTTCTCTGAGGAGCAGTATTGCGCAATGGTGCGTCAGGCACAGCACTTCATCTACGAGGGCGATATCTTCCAAATTGTGCTCTCCAACCGCCTGAGTGCTGATTTCTCGGGCTCGTTGTTTGACACCTATCGCTTGCTGCGCACCCTCAATCCATCGCCTTACATGTTCTACTTCTCTGGTGATGTCGAGGTTGCAGGTGCCTCACCTGAGACTTTAGTGAAGTTAGAAAACGGAGTGTTGCACA
>CALXYZ010000170.1 GCA_944393075.1 uncultured Anaerobiospirillum sp.
GTAACCAATCTCACGGCCACCAACACCGATATCACCAGCTGGAACGTCAACGGTAGCACCGATGTAACGGAATAATTGCACCATGAAGGCTTGGCAGAAGCGCATGATCTCGTTGTCAGACTTACCCTTAGGATCGAAGTCAGAACCACCCTTGCCGCCGCCGATTGGGGTGCCAGTTAAGGAGTTCTTGAAGATCTGCTCGAAGCCTAAGAACTTTAAGACGCCCTCATTTACGGTTGGGTGGAAACGTAAGCCACCCTTGTAAGGGCCGATTGCGGAGTTGAACTGCACACGGTAGCCGCGGTTGACTTGGATCTCGCCCTTGTCATCAACCCACTGCACTAAGAAGTGGATCACGCGCTCTGGCTCAGTGATGCGCTCTAAGATCTTATTCTTCTGGTAAGCAGGATTCTTGTCTAAAGCTGGCTGTAAAGTGCCTAACACCTCTTGAACAGCCTGTAAGAACTCTGGTTGGTAGGAATAACGAGCGGAAAGCTCATCGAAAACCTGCTGGGAATAAGACATGGAATATCTCCTGATCTGAAACTTGAGATTGAAGTCTTGCTGAAGTCGATGCCGATAATTTACGCGCCCAACAGTCACTGAGCAATAAATAACCGCGAATAAGACCAAAATTCCCTAAATCTGCTCATTTTTGGTGGAAAAGCGCACTAAACAAGTGCGCAAATTTCTCACTAAAACCATGCTATAAAACTACACTAAATAGGCTTTAAATTTCATAATATCTGCTTAAACCGTGCGATTAATCTATAAAACTGCACTTTTAATAGGTTTTAGCTGCTATTTTGGTGTCAAAGTACCTCAAAATCGCCGCCTGTTTTTAGTGCGCAGCTATGACGCGATTTTGGAAGCATCGTCACACAAACTCCGCCCTCAAAGCATTGCTCCTGTTCTAAAACTATGCATTGCAGCCAAAAACTCCACCAACTTAACTTTTCGCGTCCGAAGTGGTGCAGACATGGCGTAAACGGTCTAAATAAGCCGTTGTGATTCGCAGTGAGGAGCCAAGGGCTTAGACTCAGGGCTTAGTGCTTGGGGCGTTGGGCGTGGTATGTCGGTATAGGGTGTTGCCTTAGTAGTAGTAGTAGCAGTAGCAGCGCTCTGTGTTGTTTCTGCTGTCATGAGTATACGGCGATCGTAGTGTGGCATGTCAGAGCGGGGCGGGGCGCAACGCGCACGGCTAGGTAGAGCCTGATTCAGCTAACGCTTGCAGAGAGGAGGGGCAAGGTGGTAGGGCAGCGTTTTTTTTTTTTTTTTTTTTTTATAAGTGCAGAGACACCACATCTGTGAAATTCTATTTTTTGAGTTTGGGGAAAAGTGAGAATTAGGAGGAGGAAGTGAAGAGAAAGTGTATGGCGGATGGAGTGAGATTCGAACTCACGGAGGACGCAAATCCTCGACGGTTTTCAAGACCGTTGCATTCAACCGCTCTGCCATCCATCCGCATAGGTTGTGCCGCACATTATACTGACTTTTAGAGCCGATGCAAGCTCTTTGTGCACTTTGTCAGAAAAAGACCGCCCCGCTAGTGCCAGCCTGATGTCTGCCTGATGCCAGACTATGTTTGGTCGCTCTAGCGGGGCGGGGAGCTTGGTTGATTCAAGCTAGGCTACGAAGTGGAACCCTTAATAGGCATTAGGCCTCAGGGTTGACCTCAGTATCATTGATCTTCTGATGGAGCTCTTGCAGCGAGTGCACGCTACGGAACTCGTTTTCCACCATAGCATCAACAGTAGCAAAAGCAGCGTTGATGGTGGTGCAGTAGCTGACGTGATACTGCAGAGCGCCACGGCGTAAGGAGCGGGAGTCTAAGACCGACTGACGACCCTCAGTGGTGTTGATCACCCAGTTGTAGTGACCGCTCTTGATGCCGTCTAAGATGTTTGGACGGCCTTCGTACACCTTCTTCACGCGGGTTGCAGGGATACCAGCTTCAGTTAAGGTCTTGTAGGTGCCGCCGGTAGCATCAAGCTCAAAGCCAGCATCCACTAACTTCTTACCTAACTCAGGCAGCATATCCTTGTCGGACTTGCGGATAGAAAGCAACACACGGCCCTTTCTCACGATCTCGGAGTTAGCTGCTAACTGTGCCTTTGCATAAGCCTCAGAGAAGGTCTTAGCAGTACCCATAACCTCACCGGTCGAACGCATCTCAGGGCCTAGGATTGGGTCAGAACCTGGGAACTTGTGGAATGGTAATACCACTTCCTTGACCGAGTGGTATGGAGGAATCACTTGGTGAGTGATGCCTTGCTCAGCTAAGGTACGGCCAGTCATGATACGGGCAGCGATCTTTGCTAAAGGTAAGCCAGTTGCCTTGGAGACGAATGGCACGGTACGAGCGGCACGTGGGTTGACCTCAATTAAGTAGATCTCATCACCGCGCACAGCTAACTGCACATTCATCAGACCCTTAACGTCGAGCTCCATAGCGAGATCTTGGCTGATCTTGACGATGCGCTCTTTGATCTCCTCAGATAAGTGCCATGGTGGTAACACGCAAGCAGCGTCACCAGAGTGCACACCGCACTCCTCAACGTGCTCCATGATGCCGCCGATAACCACATCCTTGCCATCGCACACAGCGTCAACGTCGATTTCCACAGCGTGGTCTAAGAACTTGTCTAAGAGCACTGGGGACTTGTTCGATACCTTAACGGCCTCGTTGAAGTAACGGCGCAGGTCGTCCTCGTCGTACACCACTTCCATAGCACGGCCACCTAACACGTAGGAAGGACGCACCACTAATGGATAGCCAATGTTCTCAGCAATGGTGACAGCTTGGTTGAGGGAGATAGCAGTACCGTTCTTAGGCTGTAACAGCTGTAACTTCTCCACAGCCTCTTGGAAGCGCTGACGATCCTCTGCTTTGTCGATAGCATCTGGAGAGGTACCGATGATTGGCACACCAGCCTTCTCTAAGTTGCGAGCAAGCTTCAGTGGGGTCTGACCACCGAACTGCACGATCACGCCCTCAGGCTTCTCGACACGGGCGATCTCTAACACGTCTTCTAAAGTCACTGGCTCAAAGTACAGACGATCGGAGATGTCGTAGTCGGTGGAGACGGTCTCTGGGTTGCAGTTGACCATAATGGTCTCAAAACCGTCCTCACGTAAGGCCATCGAAGCGTGCACGCAGCAGTAGTCGAACTCAATACCCTGACCGATACGGTTTGGGCCACCGCCTAAGATCATGATCTTGCGCTTGTTGCTTGGGTTGGCTTCACACTCTTGCTCATAGGTGGAGTACATATAAGCAGTTGGGGTGGAGAACTCGGCAGCACAGGTATCAACACGCTTGAAGGTTGGGAAGACCTCGTGTAACCAACGACGCTCGCGCACCTGATCTTCAGTAACGTGGAGGATTTCAGCTAAACGAGCATCGGCAAAGCCGCGGGACTTGAGGTCACGCATCTCGCTTGCGTCAATCGACTTTAAGGTACGACCGGCTAAGGACTTCTCGATGTCGATTAATTCTTTGATCTGGGCTAAGAACCATGGATCAATGTGGGTGTACTCAAAGAGCTCTTCGATGGTCATGCCCATGCGGAAGGCATCAGCGATGTACCAAATACGGTGAGCACCAGCGTCCTCTAACTCGTGCAAGAGCTTGGTACGGGCTTCCTTGTGGTTCATGTCGATACGCTGATCGAAGCCGGACTTGCCGGTCTCTAAGCCACGTAAAGCCTTTTGCAGCGACTCTTGGAAGGTACGACCAATAGCCATGACCTCACCTACCGACTTCATCTGAGTGGTTAAGCGGTCATTGGAGTTAGGGAACTTCTCAAAGTTAAAGCGTGGCACCTTGGTGACCACGTAGTCGATCGAAGGCTCGAAGGATGCTGGGGTGAGATTACCAGTGATGTCATTGCCGAGCTCATCTAAGGTGTAGCCCACAGCAAGCTTAGCGGCGACCTTAGCGATAGGGAAGCCGGTAGCCTTGGAAGCTAAAGCTGACGAACGGGACACACGTGGATTCATCTCAATGATGACCATGCGGCCGGTCTCAGGGTTGATACCGAACTGCACGTTAGAACCACCAGTCTCCACGCCGATCTCACGTAACACTGCCATAGCAGCATCACGCATGATCTGGTACTCCTTATCAGTTAAGGTCTGAGCAGGAGCCACAGTGATGGAGTCACCAGTGTGGATACCCATAGGGTCTAAGTTCTCAATGGAGCAGACGATGATGCAGTTGTCCTTGCGGTCACGCACCACTTCCATCTCAAACTCTTTCCAACCGATTAACGACTCGTCGATCAGTAATTCGTGGGTAGGCGAGCTCTCTAAACCCTTGGTGCAGATAGCCTCGAACTCTTCTGGGTTGTAGGCGATACCACCACCAGTACCACCCATAGTGAAGGATGGACGGATAATGCATGGGAAACCAACTTCACCTTGCACCTTCCAAGCTTCTTCTAAGGAGTGAGCGATACCAGAACGTGGGCACTCTAAACCAATCTTGCGCATGGCGTCGTCAAAACGCTCACGGTTCTCAGCCTTGTCGATGGTGTCGGCGTTTGCACCGATCATCTCAACGCCATACTTCTCTAAGATACCGTGACGCTGTAAGTCTAAAGCGCAGTTTAAGGCAGTCTGACCACCCATGGTTGGTAACACTGCGTCTGGACGCTCTTTTTCGATGATGCGCTCAACCACGCGGTAGTCGATAGGCTCGATGTAGGTAGCATCAGCGATGTTAGGGTCAGTCATAATGGTGGCTGGGTTAGAGTTCACCAAGATGACGCGGTAGCCTTCCTCGCGTAAGGCACGGCAAGCCTGAGTACCAGAGTAATCAAACTCACAGGCCTGGCCAATCACAATAGGGCCAGCACCTAAAATTAAGATGCTCTTGATGTCAGTACGCTTTGGCATGAAACCTTTCCTCTGTCTTCCTCTTTTCTCAATGTCCGGCAAAACCCAGAAATATGGCTAAGAGCTTGCGCTTATTTGCTTGCTTGCTTGCTTGCTACTTGCAGCAAGCTTACAGCTAGCTGCCTTAATTCTGGGCGCTTGGAGCTACTGCTTGTTTTGACGCATCAACTCAATGAAGTGGTCGAACAGTGGCTTTGGATCGTGAGGGCCTGGGCTGGCCTCAGGGTGTCCTTGGAAGCTGAATGCTGGAGCATCGGTTCGCTCGATGCCTTGTAAGGATCCGTCGAATAAGGAGAAGTGAGTTGCCTTGACGTTCTCTGGCAAGGTGTCCTTGTCGACGCAGAAACCGTGATTTTGGGAAGTGATATAAACGCAGCCAGTAGCCACGTCCTTAACTGGGTGGTTAGCACCATGGTGACCAAACTTCATCTTGATGGTTTGGGCGCCAGAGGCTAAGCCTAATAACTGGTGACCTAAGCAGATACCAAAGAGAGGTACCTTCTTCTCAACAAAGGTCTTGATAGCTTCGATAGCGTAGGTGCAAGGCTCTGGATCACCAGGACCATTGGACATAAAGACGCCATCTGGATTTAACTTTAAGACTTCCTCTGCTGGAGTCTTGGCAGGAACGACGGTTAAGCGGCAGCCACGTTGAGCTAACATGCGCAGAATGTTGCGCTTGACGCCAAAGTCATACACGACCACGTTAAATGGTTGCTCGATGCCTTGCTGATAGCCGCTACCTAATTGCCACTCGCCCTCAGTCCACTCATAGGTTTCTTTGGTGGAAACAACTTGGGCTAAATCCTGACCCTTCATGCTTGGGCACTTACGAGCAAGCTCTACTGCCTCTTCAGGGGTAACGTTAGGATCAGTGGTGAGGCAGCCATTTTGTGCACCCTTTTCACGGATTAAACGGGTGAGCATACGGGTATCGATGCCGTAGATGCCTGGCTTGTTGTAAGAGGAAAGGAAGTCGCTTAACGAAGCGTCACTGCGGAAATTCGATGTGATGATTGATAAATCACGAACGATAAGACCTTGGGCCCAGATCTGAGAAGACTCCATGTCTTCTTTGTTGGTGCCGTAGTTGCCGATGTGTGGGTAGGTTAAAGTAACAAGCTGACCGGTATAAGAAGGGTCGGTTAAGATCTCCTGATAACCAGTCATAGAAGTATTGAACACCACTTCGCCAGTTTGCGTGACACCAAGAGCACCAAAGGCTTTGCCCTTAAAAACAGTGCCATCAGCGAGTGCAAGGATTGCGGTACTAGCCACAAAAACCTCCGAATTTCCGAGCTGATACAACCGACTTATGGCGTGCAAGCATACAAGCATAGAAGACCATATACATTGCCATTCCCTTCTCTATCTTGGTAGCTACCTGCACAGTTAGCTTGCACACAGCTTGTATCGCAACCTTATAGCTCTCACACACGTATACATGCACGCACAGGTGCACACACGCATATATACACATACACACAAGCACAGCTGCTTCTGGACGCGCAGCATGATTGCCGCTACATGGTGTCCATGGGGCTATCAATGTCTTTATGTCTATATGTTTGTTTGTCTGTTTGTCTGTTTGAGTTTTTGTAGGTTGCACTATTCCCGCAGGCTAAGACAAGCTTAGTCCGAGGCCTATGTGGTAAAGAGGGAAAAGTGGCAAAAGGCACACTAACTAAAGCGTGCAGCGTTACATCACGTTAGAGCACGCAGCACTGAGCTTTACTTTTGGGCTCATTTCATCAGCTCTATCCCTAACCCCTGAGCTGATGGATCTTCAAACTTTGTTAAGTCTGTTTGGCGTAAGCAAGAGCTTCTGTTGCTGCTAGGGCTCTAGGCCCTTTTTTCTTTTAGTTCAGCTGTAGCCACGCGATCTTTGATCTGTGATTTTTGATCGATGGCAGCCTTGTCTTACTAAACACATTCAAGCGCGTAATGCATCTTGAGTTTAGAGCTTGCCTTCATGCCTAAAAGATGAGGCGACATATTTCACGACAGTTCTGAAAGTTCACGAAGTTCACGAAGTTCACAAAGTTGGTGAAGTGTTCCAAAACCCCGTAAATATGAGCTTTAGCGATGTTCAGTTTCTATGCTGTCAAACACTATAGCCAAAGTCTTACGTATTTTAGCGAAAATGCTCACAAAATCAAGCAAAAAGCATAGTGATGCCACATCCTTTCAGGCACAATATTGCAATTTTGCTTTATGTGCTACACAAGCGGCAGCAAAGCCAAGAGTGCGGCCATATCAAGTCCCATAAAGAGGCATCATCTGTAGCAGTAGCAGCAACAACATTTTTGCTTTTAACTCCACCTCCACCTCCACCTCCATCTCCATCTTCGCCTTTACTTCCTCCTCCTTCTCTGTCTAAGTCACTTCTTTCCGGAGCTGCCAAGCCTTTACCTTTTGCTAGAGCCTTTCTTCAGAGCCACAGCCACAGCCTAGGCAAAGACAACAGTACTGCCTGTTATGGCCTGCTTATAATGAAAGAGGTACAAGCAGATCCTAGGGAGTTCAGGCCCCTTATGCTTGCCTTTTTAATAGCAGTGAGTTTAAAGAGATTGTGAGGTAGAGAAGTAACGAGGTGGTGAGGTGGTGAGGTGACTTGGAAAAGTGACTTGGAAAAGTGACGTAGTGCAGCTCATGCAGCTCACGGTGATGTTTGGTGGGATAGTTCGTCAAACATTAGAGAGTATGGGGGACGAGGTATGTAGTGGTTAATCTGTGGCTCTAAACCTGCCTTTAAGACGTTGGGTGAGGGGGTGATGGTGGTGCTTGTGGGGGAAAGGGAGCGCGCATGGCTTTGTAAAGCCCATATTTACGCGGGTTTAAATCTTTTTTTTGAAAAAATTGAAAAAATACTTGCACCACTGAGATTTTTAAGTAAAATAGCACCCCGTCAGTTAGCGAAAGCGCTGGCACTGAAGTGCGAACTGGCAAATGACCCAGTTCATATTGAGTGGGTTGTTAGCTCAGGGGTAGAGCAGTGGACTTTTAATCCATTGGTCGAGGGTTCAAATCCCTCACAACCCACCAAACTTCAGAGACCTTTTGACATGGGTCGTTAGCTCAGCTGGTAGAGCAGCGGACTCTTAATCCGTTGGTCGCGGGTTCGATCCCCTCACGACCCACCAAGTCAAATTGTCAGCCCCATTAGCGTGGGTCGTTAGCTCAGTTGGTAGAGCAGCGGACTCTTAATCCGTTGGTCGCGGGTTCGATCCCCTCACGACCCACCA
>CALXYZ010000171.1 GCA_944393075.1 uncultured Anaerobiospirillum sp.
TTCCCGTTTCTCCTTTGAGTTTTAGGAGGGTTTATGACGCTACTCAGTGATTTACGGGCTCCTAATGGCGCCCCAGTGGGTCTGGGCGGCGTCTTTGATCTCTTACGAGGGATCGAGGACGCCATGTTTCATCGTGGCTGGACGGTCATTGGTTCCGTCTTTAAGGCTTCAAAGCTGCACCCATGGAAAGATCCAGTGCGCGAGCAGCTGCACAAGTGGACCCAAGCTGACCTGATCGCACATCGAGCCAATGCGCTTAACCTGCGCCTTACAGACAACGGTGTCATTGCTCTTGACTGTGACTTCAATGATTGGGTGCTGATGTCGCGCTTTATGAGCGCTTTGCAGCTGCGTTTAGGGCTGCAAAAGGAACAGCTTTTCACCTGCGCCGGCAAAAAGGGCGGAAAGATCTTCTTTCGCTTTCAGTCGTTTGATGGCTACGACCAACTGCCACGTACCCTTGGCCCTACGGTCTACCTTAAGGGCCATGTAGGCGATGGCTCTTTTAAGCAGGAACTGGAGGTGAAAAGCGACCTCAGCACGATCGCTGGCCTCTATGGGCCAGTTGATCCGGTCACTGGCGATGGCATCGTCTATGGGCCGTATGCGGACTACCCATACATCGTGGACGCCTCACCAGCTGACCTGCCGACGATCACCAGCCTTGAGCTCCAAGGCTTAGGTGAGCTCATGCTCAACTTGGTTAAGCAAGGCGGTTACGAGACCGCTGAGCACCAAGTGACGGAGCCAAGCGTGTTAGATCACGAGTTTATGCGCGCCTGCGCTGTGCTGTGCATTGGTTTGAGCTACTACGCACTGCAAGAGAGAACAGACTTCGGCCTCGTTACCTTTGCCGAGGCTAAGGACTACGCTCAGAGCGTAGGCTTGTACCAGCGCGAGTTCCTGCCATTACTGCGCTTCATTGGGCAGGATCTAACCTGCGAGCTCATCGAGCATTTGCTCTTAGACAACGCTCTGTTCTCACCGCTGTTAGAGGACGATGCGCAGATGCTGCGCTCTATCTTTACCGATAAGAGCATCATCACCGACCACGCCAACCTCTTGTCTAATGCACAGGCGGTGTTTCTCAACAGCACGGCTTTTCACCACCAACTGTTACTGATTCAGTCAGCTAAGAACGGGATCCCAGCTCAGCCAATTTTGGAACTGAGCCAAACGCTGTGCAATAAGCTGTGGAAGCTGAGCTTTCACTAAGACCTCAAGCCTAAACATAGCCATAAGCCTAAGCTTAAGCTTAGGCTGTGGCTTAACCCTAGCCTAAGGTCTAAAACCCAATCTTGGCCATTAAGCGCCTGCTCCCAAAAGCTTTCGCCCACAGGAGCAGGCGCTATTGTTTGCTCAGGGCAAGGTTTTTAATCACAGTCTGTGCGACTAAATTACAGCTATTCAGGCCCTTATGCCCAAAGCAACTAAACAATTGGCCTAACCAACGCCAACGCCAACGCCAACGCCAATGATCCTACTACAGCAAAAGCTGCCTGTTTTGGTGTGTTGCGTGGATGTTGGCGCATAACTGAGTAAGGTGCGCTTGTGAAGAAACTAAGAAAAGTAAGGAAAAGGCGGAGAAGGTTGATAAAAAGCAAGTAGCTTGGAGGGAAAAGCGCGCCTGTGCACGCTCTGCCATGGTTGGCAGCAGCACAGACGCGTGGAGTTAAGCATGCAGAAGCTAGAGGCCGCCTTGGTTGCCCATGGCAGCTAATTGCTCAGCTTGGTATTCTTCGATCACTGGCTCTAAGATCAGATCGAGCTTACCTTCCATGATCTCAGCTAAGCGATACAGCGTGAGATTGATGCGGTGATCGGTCACACGGCTCTGTGGGAAGTTGTAAGTACGAATACGATCGGAGCGGTCGCCACTACTAAAGACGCTCTGGCGCTGCTCAGCTAAAGTAGCGTTACGCTTGTCTTCTTCTAACTGAGCTAAACGTGAGATCAGTACTTCCATGGCACGAGCACGGTTTGAGTGCTGCGAACGCTGATCTTGGCACTCCACCACTAAACCTGTTGGTAAGTGGGTAATACGGATGGCCGAGTCGGTCTTGTTAATGTGCTGACCACCAGCACCTGATGCTCTAAAGGTATCGATACGCAGATCGGCTGGGTTGATCTCTGGTGCCTTTGATGGTGGAATCTCTGGTAATACCATCACGGTGCAAGCAGAGGTGTGCACACGGCCTTGGGATTCGGTCTCAGGCACACGCTGTACGCGGTGACCACCAGACTCAAACTTCATGTAGCCATAAGCGCCCTCACCAGATAGCTTGGCAATCACTTCCTTACAGCCGCCCATTTCACCTTCAGACATCGACACGATGTCTAAAGTCCAGCCCTTAGTTTCGCAGTACTTGGTGTACATACGGAACATCTCGCCAGCGAATAAAGCAGCCTCATCACCACCAGTACCAGCACGGATTTCTAAGAAGCAGTTGCAGTCATCACGCTCGTCGTGAGGTAAGAGCAGGATTTGTAACTCACGCTCTAACTTCTCACAGCGCTCTTTGGTGCCAGCAATCTCTTCTTCTGCCATGGCGCGCATATCTTCGTCGTCGCCATTTAACATGAGCTCCATTTCCTCAACATCAGCAGCACAGGTCTTGTACTCTTTGTAAGTATCGACCATGACTTGCAAACGCGAATACTCGCGGTTGAGCTCACGAAACTTCTCCTGATCTGCGATCACCTCAGGTTGGGCTAAGAGCTGCTCAACCTCCTGATGACGCTCTACGATGGAGTCTAATCTTCTTAAAATACTCTCTTGCATGCTTAAACCTAACTTATGTTAGCTACCATCTGAAATTTGCAGACCTAACGCGGTCTGCTGGCCTAAGAACATGCTCAGGCTCAAAAAAATTCCGCTAATTTTACCAAAAATGACCTTTTCGCTCCACCAGAAAAAAGCCCTTGCACAACGGCAAGGGCTTTTTCTTTTAGTTAAGAGCTAGGCTCTTTCCAGGCTCTAGTGCTTCTTAAAGAGCTTAGTGATCTTGCTTAACGCGCCACCACTTTCCTCTTGCTCCTTAGAATCAGCAGAGCTTGCCTCGCTGCTCTCGGCTTCAGCCTCGGCGGCAGCTGCGCTGCTAGCCTCTGGTGCTTGGGCTTGGCCTTGGGCTTGAGCCTGAGCTGGAGCTTCAGCCTCTGGCTGTACCGCAGTCTCAGCAGGTGCTGCTGGAGCCGGAACAGCTTCACCCTTGATGGCCGCCTCCACGGAGTCAGCATGTAATGCTAAGTCCTCATCGACTACTACCTGTGGCTTAGCTGGAGCCTCTGCTTCTGCCTGCTCTTGAGCCTCAGTACCGGCTTCGGCTAATGGCTCAGTAGCTTGAGCTTGTGCAGGAGTCTCAGCGGCCGCCTCTGTTGCTGCCTCGGCTTTGAGCTCAGCTTCCACACTATCGGCATGTAAGGCTAAGCCATCATCAAGCACTACCTCCGATACCGGAGCAGCTGGTGCTGTGGTTACAGGCGCTACCGGCTCTAAGACCTTCTCTGGGGTCTCTGCCTTGATAGCAGCCTCAACCGAGTCAGCATGGAGTGCTAAGTCCTCGTCGATAGCTGCATTAGTGGCTTGAGCTACCACACAGGCATCAGTAGACTCTGGCTTTTGAGCCTCATATGGAGTCTCAGTTGCAGCCTCAGATTTGGCTTTAGCCTCAATCTCTTCCATGGTCTCGGCTTGAGAGATTGTGTAGTTGGTAGTCACTTGCTCCACTGTCAGTGGCTCAAGATCAACCTTCAGACCGCTCTGCTCTAACTCACGGTTGGTCAGAGGCGATGTGACCATATCGTATTCGATAGACTCACCACGCGCAGCCAGCTCGTTTACAACCTCGTTGCTGATAGCTTGAGCTGCTTCGGCACTGAGCTCCATAGAGGTGGTTGAACCTTGCTCATTGGCTTCGGCTGCACCTTCTCTATCGATAGCACCTTGAGTTTGGGCACCAACTAACGAGCCTTCCTCATCACAAGGGGCACGCAATGGCTCAATCTCCGAGGCAGTGTAAGCCTGTCTATGGGCCTCGCTAGCAGCATGCTGAGCTGCGGCGCTAGCAGTGGCATTACCATCTTCAGCACTCAGTGGATCGACTACAGTTTGAGCCTTAGCTTGGGCTTGGTCTGTAGCTTCTGAGGCTTGTGGCTGTTGCTCACTAGCTGTGGCTGCGGTAGCAGCAGTTGCAGCGGCAACTTGCTCAGCAACCTTAGCGGCAGATTCATCACCTTCGGCCTTCTTGTGGTCAGCCTTTAAGACGGCTGCCTTAGCTAATTGCACCACGTTCTTGTAGTACTCAGCCTCAGCCTCCTCACGTGCGATTCTCTTGCGCTCAGCACGCTCCTCTTCAGGAGTTAAGACCTTCTCAGCTTTCTTAGCTTTCTTCTCAGCCTTCTTTTCAGCCTTAGCAGACTTCTCAGTCTCAGCAGACTTCTTGGCTTTCTTCTCAGCTTTGTCAGCTTTCTCGGTCTTCTCGGACTTCTCGGCCTTGTTACTCTTTTCGGTCTTTTCAGCCTTTTCAGCCTTAGCTGGCTTTTCACCATTGGCAGGCTTCTCAGTCTCAGCAGTAGCTGGAATAGCACCGATTTCAGCGGCGGCAGCTTCGCCTTTAACCTCGTTGGCAGCGCTTTGAGTCTCTGCTTCGTCCGTGTTGGCGCTTGTAGCAAAGCCAGACACCGTGACCACAGCATCTTCAGCCTTCTTTAAGGAAGCTTCAACCGCGTCAGCATGCAGAGCTAAGTCCTCATCGATCACTTGTGGAGCGGTCTTAGTCTCAGATGCGGTAGTAGCTGTTGCACCAGCTTCGGCGGCAGCAGCCTCTTCTGCGGTGGACTCGCTAGCGCCTGCGGCAGGCTCTTGTGGCTCAGCTTGAGGCTCTTCCTCTACTACTTTCTCCTCTACCGTGACCTCACCCGAAGTCGACACAATAAAGGTCTTCTCTGGCTCTTTCTCAGCTTCGTCTTCAGCAGTAGCGTCCTTATCTTCAGAGTCGCTGACATTCTTGTCGGCGTCATCAGAGGAGGTATCACCACCCTTGCCATCGCCATCAGACTTGTCGCTATCGTCGTTTGAGTCTTCGTCGTCTTCCTCTGTGGCCTCTGCTTCTTCAGCAGCTTCAGCCTCTTCCACAGCAGCAGCTACCTCGTCGGCAGTTTCAGCAGCAATGTCGGCGGCAGCCTCAGCGGCCTCAGCAGCGGTAGCCACAACCTCAGCGATTTCCTCGTCTTCGGTGTCATCGAGCTTGGTCGACGAAGCAGCAGCGGTAGCAGCAGCTTGTGCAGCCTGTGCGGCAGCTAACTGCACTTGAGCCACACTCACATCGTCCACTTCCTCGTTTTCGACGACCTTCTTGGCTGCCTCAGCAGCAGTAGCGGCGGCAGCAGCAGCTTCTTCTGCAGCAGCAGCGGCGGCGGCAGCAGCAGCGGCACGAGCATTAGCTTCAGCCACAGCCACAGCGGTAGGAGCCACAGAGGAAGGACCTTCGGTTGGGATGTAGAGGTTAGCAGTACTTGCAGTGCCCTTATAACCACCTGGGGCTGGCAACCATGGACGATACTCAATTACCGCAGTACGGCAAGCGTAGAAGCGTAAGAAGCAGTAACCCAAGACGCCTGAGCAGAACGAGGCGACTAAAATAGCCAGCGAATCGGCGTAGTTAAAGACGGAACTTCCTTGGTAAGCCAAGGAGTCGATGAACATCGACATACTAAAGCCGATACCGGTGAGGATACACACACCGTATATCTGTTTATAGTTGGCGTCTGACGGCATCTGCACTATACGCAATTTCACGCACAACCAGATGATGGCGAAGATACCAATCTGCTTACCCAAGAATAAGCCGGTGAAAATACCTAAGCTCACTGGTTGTAAGAAAGCGTTGATGTCCATCATCGACAGATCAACACCAGCGTTCGCCAAAGTAAACACAGGGAGCACCAACAACGACACCCACATCTTGAGGTTGTCGTAGATGTTTTCCACCATAAGATCGCCTTTAGCACTCTTCATAGGAATGCAGAAGGCGGTGATGATACCGGCTAAGGTGGCGTGCATACCGCTCTTGAAGATCGAGAACCACAACAGCACACCAAAAATCAGGTAAAAGAGCTTGCGGGCTACACCAAAGTAGTTAAGGGTGAGCAAGCACAAAATGGCGAACGATGCCGACACCAAAGCAGGAGCAGAAAGCTCTGAGGTGTAGAACAAAGCGATCACCAAGATAGCGCCAATATCGTCGAAAATAGCCATCGACAACAAGAACACGCGCAACGATGCCGGTACACGCGACCCTAAGAGCAAGATAATGGCGACAGCAAAAGCTGTATCTGTGGACGTTGGAATAGCCCAACCGCGCATCGCGTATTCATTGTCATAGTTGAAGGCAATGAAGAATAATGACGGCACGACAATACCAGCAATAGCACCCAAGCTCGGCAAAATGATGCTACGTAGCGTCGACAGATGGCCTTTGATGAACTCGATCTTGAGCTCTAAGCCGATGGAAAAGAAGAATATGGTGATAAGACCGTCGTTAATCCACAGCAGCAGTGGCTTAATCAACTCAAAATCACCAAAGATAATACCTGCCTGCATCTCCAACCAATGGCGGTAACTCGTGCTGTACGAACCATTCTGTAGCACTAAGGCGAGAATGGTGCAAAACAGCATAATTACGCCGCCAGTGGCGTCGTTGCGAGCGAATTTGTCAAGCATGCGCGGCAGGCGCACCTTGATATTGGCAAAAACACCCATCTTGTAACGACCCTTTACAAGAAGCTAACCCCAAAGCCCCTGTGATCTCGACCAATCTCTCCTGACCTTGTTTGATGGTGCCTATATCAAGTCACGCTCAGATAAGGTAGCCCAACAATACGACAGGCGTTCTACCTTATGGATCACATGGCTAAAAAGCCATCACCAAATAGACAAACAGGCCTTATCTCTACATCAAGCGATCATTTCTACAGATCGCGATCATGGTTGCTTTACTCCTTGATCTGGCAACCAACCAGCGACCTCGCTCACAGGGATAACCGCTATTTACTCTAAGACGCAAAACACAGCTTTCACATAGGCTTCGCGCCTTAAAATATGATCAGAGATTAAAGGTGTGCTTGTTATTTGGTGTGCGCGTGACGCCACAACCACAAAACTATGAACCAATTGATAAAAAGAGGTCACAAAAAGGCAATCCACACAAGTTTTAGAGCGATACTCTTCACTTGCTTCAACACCAAGGCATTGTATTTTTGCTGTTTTAGCGCAGGCTCAGGCACGATCACTTCTACCCTGATGCGCCCTTAAAAGGTTATCTCAGAGCATCTTTTTTGTTCCTTTGCCTGTTCCTTACAACCACAGAGCCAGCCAGCACGGCATTTGCGCACACAATAGCACACGTGCATGTGCGCATGTGCATATGCACGCATACGCGTATACAGATGCGCTTGGCATGCATACGCTCACCCACAACCAGCACACAACGCAACCTTCAGGCACCGCTTGGCGACGTAACGCGTCGCACTGCAATGCAACACAAGCGTTTGCGCTTGGCTTGGCTTGCGCTCGTTACGCTGGCTGTGCACTCTGACGGCTATTGCAACCTTAGTGGCAGCTTTTGGGGCAAAGAAAAAAGTAAATGAACGGGAAAAGTCGTTTGAGCTTGGGTGTCTGACTACAAAGGAGGGCAGCCATAAGTCAGGGTTAGACCATCCTCTTCTACTTCATTCCTACGTCCTACATCCCACACCCTACATCCCACGGTCTACGCTCGTGCAATTTGTAGCTGTAGGTGGTGTTGCAGTGTCTTAGTACTGTAGTGCCGTAGTGCCGTAGTGCCGTAGTACCGTAGTACCGTAACGTTGTAGGTAACGATTGAGGATAAAGCCAGTGATGACAGTGAAAGCAAATCTTAGTTACAGACGACCTTGAGCGGAAAAGAGCTGCTAAACAACGCAATACAACACGCAGTGATGTTTTTAACACCTCATTGTACATTGATTGCAGTACTTTGTACGAAATTAGCTCGCAAAGTTTTATAAAAAAGCCGACTTCCGTGCAAGATCATCTCTTACCTTGCACAGATGTCGGCTTTTGGGTGTATATGGCTG
>CALXYZ010000172.1 GCA_944393075.1 uncultured Anaerobiospirillum sp.
TCTAACGAGGCTCGCGTTATATCGCACTTATTGCTAAGTACGATAACACAGGCCATCTGGGCATGCCCTGCCCTTCATGCATGCACTTATGCATACTTGCATGTGTATCGCTTGCTGTGGCTCTGTGTGCAGAGCTTGCAGAGCTTGCATGAGAGCATGCGTGCAGCGCAGCATATCTTGTCTGGTGGAGTCGACAAAAAAGCATGAAGACTGAAACTGTCCAGAAGAAAACCCGCAAGGGTCTCCTTACCTATCTTTAAGCAAATGAACTGACAAACTCCTATTTGTAGCTCCAATCCAATGTGTTGGGATGGGCTTCTCTCACCTAAAAATTTCTGCCTCTATCTTGTTGGTATCACCTTTAGTGTCCCTGCTTGGTTCCAATTGGTTCCATGAGGCCACTTTAGTGTGACAGATAGTGCATTGGTTGGTGGTAAGCATGGGGTTTAACTTTATGGGGCGTCCTTCACAGGAAAACCCATATGAGTCAGGTCGATATACATATGGTTAGCTGTATAGCGGGCTGACCTTAGGCTGGTTCACTCAGCCTTTTTATCTTGTGTATGGCAGTGGCCCGTTGATGTTATGTTGAGGCTGACTGTATCTACACAGGATACGTAATCGGTTGCGGATCGTGACCTTACTTACGGCACGAAACACAGCGTGCTGACTTTTTGTGGGCTTCAGCATTTCCTAAATTCTGTTTTCGCCCTTGTGTGCAATCTACTTAATTCACATACAAGGAACCACGTTTTGTGAGCTTGTCCTCCTTGCGTCATGAGGATGCTCTAGCGGAATCATTACTACGGCAGCGGCTGTTGTAGCTTGCAAACTCTAACCAGCTCACTGGAGCCTAGCTTGAAAAAATCAATAAAACTAACATACGCAAACGTTTTGGCTATATTGATCCATTCTTGCGTTAAGCCTAGCGAAGCTAAGTTAGGAATAACTTAGCGTTCCTCAGTTTTCGCTAAGGATATGCTCAAGAGTCTGCATAGATCACAAAAGCACAAGATACAGCTTGCAGATCTCAAATCAATTATAAGAGTTTGCGCGCTTCTTGGAGTCATTGCACTGCAATAATTTAACGCTCAAAGATCTTTTGAGATCTTTAGCTCTGAACGGTCTTTTAGCTCATGCTTGGACGGAGCTGGCCATTAGATTTGAAGCACTAATCAAGCTCAAACCAAGCTAAACCAAGCTAGAGCCAAGCTGAACTGGGCATGAGCTCAGAAGAGCTCAGCAAGGGGCTAAGCATAGATCCGGCGTGAACCAAGCGTGAAGTGAGTTTATGAAAATAAGTAACACTAAACTCAGTTTTGCGGCTTACATCGGGAAAAGGCCTCAACCCTTGTTGTCCACAGAACGGCTCTACCAAGCCTGATACAACAAAAATTACCCGACAGGCCAAACCAAATAAAGTCAGATCCGCTCAAATCGCAACCTTAAATCAGGGAACAAATTTTGAGTAAGCTGTAATCTAGACAATGAAGACTGGCAAAAATTGAATTCCTGCTTGGGGTTGGTGGACAAAGTCAGGTGAGATTAAGACCTCACAAACTAACAAGATCCGCGCATAGATCTATACACTCTTTTGTATTAGAAGCGGCTGTTTTGCGTGTTTTTTGAGGGTCTAAACTACTCTTTTTTTACTACACACTGTACACAAAATAGTACAGCAATGTCTGTTCATGTTGTAGCTTTAATAGTTTGATGATACCACGTAAATACGGCAATTGTTGCATTTGTTGTGAATATTCTTGCACCTTTGTCACCTAAGAAAAAATCATTAATTTTCACCTTGCTTTCGGTTTGCAGGAGGCTTTGCTGTGACAAAGTTTCATCAAAAGATCACGTGCTAACGCACCACAAAGACCCAAAAACAAGCCCAAAGTTAATTTTTTATGTTATTTGGCTTGTTGCTAAAAAAATTGTATTACATGATAGCATCTAAACCATCATGGTTATCATAAGTCCAGCCCAACCCAAGTCCTGACTCTGGAGCGGGCTGGGCTTACGAGAGTTGGCATGCTAGTCTAGCTTTAGCCTAGCTTACCGCGGAAGAGGTATACCGCTACGGTCAGAGAGACAGTGCCTAAGCCTGCAAGTGGCAACATCAGGTGCGCTACCTGCATAAAAGTCTGACCCTCTAAGTAGATGCGTCTCGTAGCCTCTAAGCCATAATAGAACGGATCGATCAAGGTGATGTACTGCACGAGTTCCGGCATGGCGGTGCGTGGTGTAATCAGGCCCGAGAGAATGATGGCTGGTAGGATAAAGATGAAGGATGCTACCAGCGATTGCTGTGAGGTTGAGGCAAAAGCCGAGATGGCTAGACCTAAGCCTACTGTACACAGGCTAAAGATCGAGATCACGAGCACCAAAGCCCAGAACTGTCCGTTAAAAGGTATCTCAAACCATAAGGTGCATATCAAGAACAGACCTAAGCCCTGCAAGACAGCGATGATGGTAGGTGGTATAGCTTTACCAATCAAAATCTCAAGTGGTGTCAGTGGCGCCATAAGCATCATGTCGAAAGTACCATCCTCGCGCTCACGCGACACCGATAGGGCCGATAGCATCATCACCTGAATCATCGACAGGGCTAAGATCATGCCGGTCATGATGCTAAAGCGGGTGAGGTTTTGCTCATTGTAGAGGTAGCGATACTCCACCGTGACATTGCCTTTGACGCCAGCACGAGCCTTTTGCTCGGAGTTGTAGGCGTTGACGATGCTAACGATATACGAGAGTGCCGTGTTAGCCGACGAGGTGTTGCGTGCATCAGTGGCTACATAGAGAACCTTGTTTTTCTCAAAGTCCGATTTGATGTAGATGCCAAGCAATGCTTCACCGCGATCTAGTGATTCCTTGTAGCATTGCTCACTGGTGCAGAACTTCACCAGCTCAAAAGTCTTGGTGTTGTGGATCTTTTGCACAATAGCCACAGCCTCGTGGTCGAAGCTGTCTTGGAAGATGATGTAAGGCACGCGCTCAAGGTTAAAGGTTGCACCATAACCAAAGAGCAGAGACTGAGCGAGCAAAGGCACGATCAAAATCTTACGGGTGCCCTTGTCCATAAACATCACCACAAACTCTTTTTGCATGAGAGCCCAGAGTCGACGCCACACTAGAATGATTGCGCTCATACCTCATCCCTCCCACTAACAACAGTAGCCTTGGTCTCCACCTTGGCGTCAGCAGCAGCAGCAGCAGCTGTGCTCTTGATATCACTGCCAGTGCCAGTACCGGTGCCAGCACCAGCACCGGCATTAGACTCAGCTTGCAGCTGATAGCGCTTGAAGTACTTGTAGAGCACCTTGTAGCACAGGGCGCTAAAGACGACACCAAAGATGAATAAGATGCCGATATTGCGCAGCAATACGTCAGTGCTGCCGCCTGAGAGCATGCAGATCTTTGAAGAGCTGACAGCGTAGGTAGGCGGGAAGAACTGCGCAATGATCGAGATGATCGTTGGAATGGAGCGCAGATCGAACAATGCACCTGATAGCAAGATTGCTGGCAAGAAGCTCAAGATAATAGCGTACTCACTTGAGAGGAACTGGTTTTGAGTAACAGCCGAAATGAGTAAGCCCATCATCACTGTGACAAACAGATAGACCAAAAGTGTGATGATGTAGAGCAGCACATTGCCGCGGAATGGTAGCTCATAAAATATCATGGCAAAGAGAATGGATAGGGCCGCTCCCATGATCGAGAGTACGTAGTAAGGGATAAACTTTGATAAAAGTAGCTCTGCGGCCGTAACGTTAGTGGCTTGCAAGCCTGTTAAAGTGCCACGCTCAGCTTCACGAGCAATGACAATGGAGCTCATCAAAGCCGACATAATCGTGACCACGCAGATCAACTGACCTGCCATCAGATACCATGTGGAGTTGTTTTCCTCATTAAACCAATTACGTGAGATCACACTGATGTCTGAGGCCGCTGCACCGGCGGCATTGACACTACCTGAGAGCTCAATGTTCTGGTTGTTCATATGCGTTAAGAAGGAGATCTGCCGCGAGAGACCTTTAAAGTTAAAGGCCGAGGCAATCACGCCCTCAAGGTAACTGCGAGTGAGGGTAGCTTGCTGTGCATCGGTACCGTTGATGGTAATCATCACCTGCAAGGTGTTGTTGTAAACGCGCTGAGCGAGGTTATCAGGGAGCGTGATATAGGCTGCAATCTCATGTGTACGCAGTTGCTCCTTAGCATCGATCTCGTTGGTAAGAGTGTGCAGATCGAAGTACTCTGAGCCGCCTAAGGCAAAGGCGATTTCCTTAGTGACGACGTTATCGAGTTTAGAGCTGACTAATCCTACGGAGATTGGCTTGATGTCCATACGGATGCCTGATCCGTAGAGCAAAACCAACATCAAAGGGATGATAAAGGCGATAACCAGTACCGACTTATCAGCCCAGATTTGCTTAATTTCTTTGAGCACTAGAGCTTTGACATGTGCCATGTTGATATCTGCCATGATTCACCTCCGTGTCCTCGTCTGCGAAAAAGAAAACAACTGCTTATATTCACCTCTACAGAGGCTTAGATAAGCCAGCTTGTGTATGGCCTACGCTACTTTTGTCGCCCTTGCTCTACACAACGAATAAATGCTTCCTCAATGGAGATACGGCCTTGGTCAGCCCCAGCCCCAGCCCCAGCCCCAGCCTCAGTCCAAGCCTCAGTACTAGTAGTCTCTGCTGTTTTAGGCATACAGATCTCATCTGGAGTACCTAATATCAGGATCTTGCCTTGGTCTTGAATAAGGAAACGATCACAGTACTCAGCCTCCTCCATAAAGTGGGTGGTGACGATAATGGTGGTTCCTTGGCCCGCTAGGGTGGCGATCATGCGCCAAAACGAGCGGCGGGAAGTAGGGTCAGCACCCGAAGTGGCCTCATCTAAGAACAAGATCTTTGGTCTATGGATTAAGGCACAAGCCATCGATAACGAACGTTGAATACCAAAAGGCAAAGATCCTGAGTTCTCATGCAAAAACGGCGTGAGATTAAAGGTCTCACACATCTCACTGATGCGTGATTGCAGTAGCTTGCCTGTAAGGCCGTAGCTACGGCCAAAGTAATTGAGATTTTGCAGTAGGGTTAGCTTACGGTAGAGGCAGAATTTCTGCGCCACATAGCCAATCTCAGCACGCACTGAGCTTTTGGCTTTGGCTAGCGACATACCGTTGATCAAAATGCTGCCCGCACTAGGGTTAAGCAAAGCGCAGATCATTCTAAAGGTGGTGGTTTTACCAGCGCCATTAGGGCCTAAAAGACCAAAGATCTCTCCTTTGTATACTTGGAAGCTCGAGTCATGAACTGCCGTAAAGTTACCGAACTGTTTACGGATGCCGTGGACATCAATCACCACGTTAGAGTCACTATGATAATTAGTGGTCTCAGCTTCAACCTTAGATACAACGCCATCTCTATCTTCTACTACATGGGCGGCATTATCTTCAGCATGGTGGTGTGGAGCCTCATAAGTGAGGCTGATGTAGGCGTCCTCTAAGATTGGCTCGCGTACACTGATCTCGTAATCCTGTGCGGTAATACCAAGCTTAAGCTTGGATGTTAGAGCGTTAAGATCAGAGCGCAGTGCTGCCTCAAGCTCAGAACCACTAGCACTATCCTTCATTAAAAAGTCGATGCAACCTAAGCGTGGGCAGATGTCGATGACTGAGCTTAACTCATCAAGGTTACACAGCAGTTTGCGTACAAAGCCTTGATAGGAGTAAGCGCTTTTGAGCTTAAGTGTCAGACAGCGCTGTTTGACCTGCTCTTTTAATGTAGTAACCGAGCCTTGGTAGATGATTTGTCCTTGCTTGATAAAAATTGTGAGACTACCGTGCTCAGCTTCTTCTAAGTACAGCGACGAGAAGAGGCAGTAGCTACCAGTTTCTTTAATGTAATCAAAGATGATCTGCCATAACTCACGGCGAGACATAGGATCCACACCCACCGTCGGTTCATCTAAAAGCAGCAGGCGTGGTTTAGCACTAATGGCGCAGGTCAAAGCAAGCTTTTGCTTCATGCCACCAGAGAGCGAACCAGCTTTACGATCCTTAAACTGAAGCAGTCCTACCTTTTGTAGAAGATCATCTAAGTAAGCTTGCAGCTTAGCATCTTTGCTCTCTGCACTGCTCTCTATGGTTGAGACATTGGCATTAGAGGTTGCTGTAGTCGCAGTAGAGGCAGTGAGCGCGTTGATATCGATATCGCGCAGCTTTGAGAACAGCAGTAGGTTGTCAGCAACACTGAGATCCTCATAGAGGCCTAAACTCTGCGACATGTAGCCAATTAGCTGCTCGCTGTCACTGAGATTGAGGTAGTAGGTGCCACTGTCAGGAGCCAAAATGCCCGCTAAGATTTTGAGCATAGTGGACTTACCTGAGCCATCTGGGCCAATCAGGGAGATCAAGTGATGCTCAGCACTGATTGTTAACTCAAGCTGGTTTAAGGCGGTGATCTTAGCGCCATCTTCGGCGGCATAGTACTTACTGACCGCAGCAAGATGTAGTAGTGTGTCCATCGCAGCCCCTTAGCTACTTGGAGTCAGTAGCAGTGGTTGTAGTGGTTGTAGTTGCTGCTTGTTTGCTGTTATCAGGAGCCTGACCTTGGAGATAGACCGTGATAGCCTCACCAAAGCGTAAGATCTGCTCGCTGTCGTGTACGTCAACCGATACTTCGTAGATGAGGTCAGCACGTAAGTCCTCAGTCTGTACGCTCTTTGGAGTGAACATAGCAGTAGGGCTGATGAAGGAGATCTTGCCTACTAATGGCTTGGAGAATGGTACCTCCACGCTGACTTCTTGGCCGACCTTGACCAACTGCAATTGAGCATTACTGAGGTAGATACGGATTTTCTTGTTGGTCTCATCAGTGAGGGTAAAGATGGTCTCACCTGCGCCTACATAGTCCGACAGCTCATGGGAACGGGTACGAATGGTGCCAGAGAAAGGAGCTGTGATCACACCTTGGGTATCGATTTGGTACTTTAAGAAGGCTAATTGCTCATCACAGGAGCTGACTTTGGCCGCTTGTGAGGTGATGACCTCTTCACGATAACCACGCTCCATTAAAGCTAATTGAGCTTTGGCCTCTGCTAAGCTTGCTTGGGCTGCTTGATACTCAGCACGAGCACTGTCGTACTCTTGTTTGGAGACTGATTTACTGCGCAGCAAGGAAGCATTGCGCTCGTAGGTAATGGCAGTGAGATCGACTGTAGATTGGGCTTTTTCTACCGTAGCACGAGCCGAATCAACCTCTTCTGGCAGATAGCCATTTTGGTATTGAGCAAGCAAAGCTTTTTCTGCTTGGCATTGAGCGTATTGAATGCGCATCTGATGGTTGAGGGAACGGTCATCTAAGGTCGCAAGCACGTCGCCTTTACGTACCTGCGCACCCTCATCGACAGCGAGGCGCACGATCTTACCTGCACGCTCAAAGGAGAGCAGGCTATCTTTGATATCAACAGTACCGTGGGCTTTACGTGGGTCTAAGTCTTCATGAATGACCAGGGCATAAGTAAAGGCCATGATTACGCCTAAGATCAGCGCTAAAACAAGAATTGATTTCTTCATATCCACCACCCCGCTCTCTGTTTTTCAGTGCATCGAGGTCAAGCAAGCAAACAAGGAGAGAACATTGCTCTACTGTGCCTATATGCTTATCTGCCTATCTTCCAAGCCTGTGTAGGAACAAGCCGATGCGTGCAGGTGGTGTTAGTAGTGTGAGCCAGACAGGTGAGTTCGAAGAAGAAGAAAGAAGAGGGAAGAACTGAACTCAACTATCGATCGCAAAGTGCCTAGCAAGAAGGAAACCTAGGGTCTTGTACTTTGCTCGCAATAGTTGTGAGAGTGGGTGCAAGTTGCACGTCACCTTCACAGGCTAAGCGCTACCTTAAAAAACAAAAAACTACAAACCTCAAACCTCCAAGGTCTGAGTTTTTTTTTTTTTTTTTTTTTTTTTTTTTTTTTTAATGGTACGGCGATATGCAAACATCCCCCAAACACCACATACAGCTTTCATTTCTAAGTT
>CALXYZ010000173.1 GCA_944393075.1 uncultured Anaerobiospirillum sp.
TTTAAGAGATAAACATGAGCCCAGCTATTTTTAATAAATTTTAGGCATACGCGTGCCTAAATGGCGGAAGTTAAGGTATATAAACCATTTATAAACGGCTATCTGCAGCTAACTCTGGGCTTTGGGTAGGCATCGGACAAGCACTTTTGGGGAGTTTTACATACAAAATCAAACTTTTTGTCCATGCTGTTTGGCTAAAAGTCATTAAGACTTATGTATGCAAACACCATAGAATGGCTTAAACATCGGCCACCGTAATTATTTGTAACTTTTGCTCAAAGTGAGGCCTAAAGGCTTCGGATCCTCTAAATAACGGCTAAAAAGAACAGCGCCCACCCTAGAATAACTACTGGAGATCGCTTGGTTTACGCAGAGCTTGCATCGTGGCCAAGGCTTTTTCTTTGCTGGTTATTTGCAGCTCATACTCGCTGCTACCAGGTAATCCCATAAAAACTGCTGGGTTGTGATAGCGCATTGGCGAAGGCACTGTCGACTTAGCCGAAAAGTGGAAGTTAGTGATGCCGGTTTGCACGGCAATTGCTGCGATGTTGCTAGGATCAACGCCCGCACCAGCCATTAAGGTAATGCGACCATTAGCCTGCTCGTTTAAAGCCTTGAGCTCCACAATACCACCTAAGGCTGAAGCAGCTCCACCTGATGTCAGCACTAAATCAAATCCATAAGCAATCAGCTTCTCTAAGATGTCTTTGCGATCAGAGCACACATCAAAAGCACGGTGGAAGGTCATCTTGAGGTTATGCTTTTTAGCTACAGCCACCAGCTTATCCATAGCCGGCACATCTAAAAGACCATTAGCATCCAAGCAGCCAAAGACTACACCAGAGCAACCGGCCTCAGCGCAGACTTCGATATCGCTAACCATGGCGAAGATCTCTTCTTGATCGTAGATAAAGTCACCCGCACGTGGTCTGATAAGAACGTTGACCTTAGTGCGCTTACACACACTAACAGCACTCTTAATCAGTCCTACCGATGGAGTCAAACCACCTTCACTTAAAGCACAGCACAACTCCACACGATCTGCTTTGAGACTCTCTGCGACCTTACAGCCTTGAGCTGAGCTCACACACATCTCAAAGCCGTACTTTCCTAGCGTGCTATTAGCCATCTTACTACCTCACTTATAGCAGGCACCTCACTCACACTTACCTGCTCTGTGCTATCTTAAAATCTGTCTTTACGCTCAGCCCTCAAAATACTCGCCCCCGAGCCACACACCAAGCCCAAGAACTAGGGATTTGATGGCAAGCAACGGGGGCGAGAATCGAAAAATTAGCTAAAACGGTATAGAGCGACAGCAGCTCATACTCCTCACACAAAGGCGATCTCGCCTTTTAGCTTTTAGCTTGTAGCTCGTAGCTTGTAGCTTGTGACTGCACTACAGCCTTGTTTTAGACAATGCGGCGTACTGACTTACCCTCATGGAAAGCTTCAAGGTTTTCCTTAAACTGACGGCAGAGCTCCACCAAGCAGTCATCAGACATCCAAGCCTGATGAGGGGTCAGGATGAAGTTATCGTTCTGTTGCAACTTCACATAAGGGTGATCAGGAGTTAATGGCTCCACCGAAGCTACGTCAGCAGCACCACCTGCAATATCACCGTTGAGGATTGCAGCGACTAAATCTTGCTCGTTGACCACGCCACCACGAGCGTTATTGATGATAAAGACGCTCTTCTTCATGGTTGCGATTTCTTTGCTAGTGATGAGGTCAGTGGTCTCAGCATTTAATGGGCAGTTCACCGAGATAAAGTCAGCGGCTGTGATGGCCTCGGCAAAGGCGGTGTAGCCCTCACGTACCGAAGTAGCACTACGATGCTCAGCCTTTAACACTTTCATGCCAAAGGCACGAGCTAAATCACCAATGCGTGAGCCAATAGCACCAGAGCCAATCACGGTTAAGGTACGACCATCTAAGTCCACAATAGGGAATGGTAATTGGCAGAAGCAGTTGGCATTGACCCAAAGACCATCCTCCATCTTCTTACGGGTCTTGATAAGGCTGCGGGAGAGCATCAGCATCATTGCTAAGGTATGCTCAGCTACGGACTTAGTGCTATAACCTTGAATGGTAGCCACACCAATACCATGGGCCTTGCAGTAATCGATGTCGATGTTGTTGTAGCCGGTAGCAAGCTCAGCGATGAACTTGAGCTTAGGCATCTTGGCCATATTCTCGGCTGTCATCTTGCACTTATTGGTCACTACGATAGTGGCATCAGCGCAACGAGCAGCGATATCCTCATAGGCCGTAGTCTCGTAGGAGACCCACTCATGCTCAAAGCTAGGACGTGGCATTGGATAAGCCTTTGGAATAGCAATAGCATCTAAGTGGACAATCTTCTCCATCACAAAATCCTTAACAGAGCAGCAAAGAAAAACACAACAAACTGTGGCAGCAAAGCCACTACCTAAAAAAAAAAAAAAACACGCGCACCGACAGCAACAAACACAGACATGTTGCAGTTACTAAAACAGCTCAAGTGTAACCGATATCACGCGCTAAAATTGTGGCGCACAGCACACTAGGCCGTACTCACAACCACTTACTGCTAGATTAAGCAGCTATAATAGTTATATTGATACATGCAGCGTATCAGCAAAAATTAGTAGATACGAATATCGCCGTTCTCATCAACCTCATCAAAGGCGTCAACATCGTCCTCGAACTCGGCGTCAGCATCATCAGCATCAGCATCGACGTCAACTTCTACCTCTAAATCCACTTCAGAAGCAGAGTCGATCTGTGCACTGAGCGCCTCAAAGTTAATAGATGCCCCAGCACCAACAGCACTGTAAACACTGTTTGCCCGCTCACTATCTTTGCCTGCGGCAATATGCTCTTGCAAACTTTGTCTAAATGACATTGGTAGGAACTTGTAACTGGAGAGCTTGACGTTCTGTTGGTAAAGATCAAGCAAAGCCTCTAACTCAGCAGAGCTGTAGTCCTTATTGGTAAAGAGAAGCTCAATATCCTCAGCGCTCAGCTGCTCATACTCACCGAGTTTTATGCCCTCTCTTAAGGTCAAAGAACCAATAGCCACGCGTACCAACTCTTTAACCTCGCAACCAACCATTTCAAACATGCGTTTGACCTCATGGAAACGGCCCTCAGTGACAGCAACCGCGGCAAAGTGTTGCTGTGCAGGCTTGATCATTGGCAGGTACTGACCAATCTTAGTCTGACGATAGGCATTGTGCAGCACCACGCTAGTAGCCACACGATCTTCCAAGATGGTGAGCTTGGCTCCTTGGTAGCGCTTAGTCTCTTCTGGGTGTTTAATACCAGCGGCAAACTGCTCCACTGCTTTTTCTGGTACCGCCTTATCAAGCATAGCAATATATACCTTAACGACCTGCTTTTTAGGCGAGGTCAGCTCATGGTTTAGAGCACCGTCATCAGTGACTAAGAGCAAACCAGTGGTATCTATATCAAGGCGGCCTACGCACTGTAGGCGATCGGAGTGCAACTCAGAGCGTAGCAGCGAAATAGCTACTGCATGATTCTTATCGCGAGCAGCGCACACAAATCCATCTGGCTTGTTGAGCATGTAAACACGCTTTTTAAAGGCGTCTGCCACGCTCATGCTACCTTCAATAGAGCCAGCGCCAGCTTCATCTAAAGATCCTTCGTCTGCAAACTGTGCCTCCAAAACGTCCTCAGTATCATTGAGGATACGCAGTTGTGAATTAATACTGACCTTGGAGGTAGGTAAGGTGATGATCTCGCCGTCGACAAGCACCAAGCCCGCTTTAATGGCTTTGGAGGCTTCTTGTCGCGACATGCCAGTCATATGCGAGACGCACTTATCTAAGCGCTGCATCTCTTTGGTTGCTGCTTTAGCCAAAATCAAATCCCTCATTAGGGTGGATGTTAGTAGGATGAGAAGCTAATCTGCCATCCATGAAAAAGGGCATGACCCTAAAGCCCTGCCCTTTCTCAACAAAAATCAGTTAGCTGACAATGCGTGCTGTCTTAGGCATTAAGCCTCGTACTTGCGCATAATCAAGGTAGCGTTAGTGCCACCAAAGCCAAAGCTGTTAGACATAATGGTCTTCAACTCGGCCTTACGTGGAGTGGTGACGATATCAAAGCCCTGAGCGTGCTCGTCTAATTGCTCCACATTGATCGATGGGGCGATAAAGCCGTGCTCCATCATCAGTAAGCTGTAGATAGCCTCGTTGACGCCAGCAGCACCTAAGGCGTGGCCAGTCATCGACTTGGTAGAAGAAATTGGTGGGCACTTGTCGCCAAAGACAGCCTTAATGGCCTCTAACTCTTTGACGTCACCGATCACGGTGGCAGTACCGTGGGTGTTGATGTAATCAATTGGGGTATCGCAGGTGGCTAAAGCCTTACGCATACAACGCATTGCACCTTCACCAGATGGAGCCACCATGTCAGCACCATCGGATGTAGCACCACAGCCAACAATCTCAGCGTAGATCTTAGCGCCACGAGCCTTAGCATGCTCTTCAGATTCGATTACTACAATACCGCCGCCAGCACCAATGACAAAGCCATCACGCTTAGCATCGTATGGACGAGAAGCATGTGCAGGATCGTCGTTAAAGGCAGTGGACAGAGCGCCCATACCGTCGAAGAGGGATGCGATAGTCCAGTCAGCAGCCTCACCACCACCGGCAAAGATGATATCGTGACGATCTAACATGATCTCGTCACAAGCTGCTTGAATGCAGTGGGCGGAGGTAGCGCAAGCGGAGCTAATTGAGAAAGAAGCGCCCTTGATCTTAAATGGGGTGGCAAGACAAGCAGAGGTGGTAGAGCTCATGGTCTTGGTCACAGCGTAAGGGCCAATACGACGCACACCCTTAGAACGCAGGGTATCAGCAGACTCCACTGTAGTCTTAGTAGAACCACCACCAGAGCCTACGATTAAGCCAGTACGCTCATTAGAGACATCACTCTCCTCAAGACCAGCATGGGCAATAGCCTCTTTCATGGCGATATAAGAGTAAGCAGCAGCCTCACCCATAAAGCGCAGATCACGGCGATCGATATAGTCCTTGAAGTCGACATTGACCATACCTGCTACTTGCGAGCGCATGCCCATAGCAGCGAATTCTTCTTCCTTGACAATACCTGAGCGGCCTTGTTGTAAGGACTGTAATACCGCTTCCTTACCTACGCCAATGCTAGCAACTATTCCAAAACCGGTAATAACTGCTTTACGTAATGCCATCTATTGATCTCCAAAGCTGACAATCCAGACAACAATCTCAAAAAATCTTGGCCCTGCCACTACCGCTTCTATCTTCTTCTGACTACAACTTCCGTCAGAGCACGTTCACTCAACACTTTTGTCAGGTCTTCGTTTTTCATGCCTTTATACCTTTTATCTCTTTCACTTTGCAGCTCACTAGTAATGCTAGTTAATCTAGTGGAGCGCGTGGAGCTAGTGGAGATAGCAAAGTTGGTGGCTAGAATCTGGGATCCAAAGTCTAGAGTATAGAGTCTAGTAAAAAGTAAAAGCTCAAAACAGCCTAGAGGCTCAAACAAAGGTGATTTGTGAAACAGAGAAGTGGCAGATATAGCCTTTTTACGGCTCGCTCTAAGCCCAAAGCTATAAGCTCAAGCAGGCTTTTATAGACGTGCAAAAAGAGCACACCTAAATCTCCACAGTGCGCTTAAAACCAGCATGTACCTAGCATGTGTATGTAGTTACTTAGTGCAAATGCTCAACACTTTACTTTGTAATGCTGCTAACAGCGCCGCGCGCCTTTGCTTTCAAATTTTTCACATCATAGCATAGGCCGTCTAAAAAGCTGTTAGCTTTAGGCTCAGATTCCGCCACAGATTACACTTTTGCGCCCACAAAGCCTGCTTTTCCTCTTATGCAACAACTAAAGCCTAGCCGTGATATTGTGCCTAGAACAGGATCAACAGCTGCACAAATGCGCATTAGAGCAGCGTTTTTGCTGCGTTTTTACATCCACTTTGCTACAATGCAGCTGCAAAAAAGTTGCGACTTTTTTGCAACAACGAGCAAAAGCCCTTACTTTCCTGCTTTTAGGCAGTAAAGCAGGCCTATGCCCACTGCCCCCACGACCTAATCTTATCCACGGCCCCAGCTAAAGCTAAAGCTAAGGCCAAGGCTATGGCTAAGACTAAGACCAAGGGAAGGTTGAGAGGTAGAGGTTATAGACCTAGGCTGCTGTTCTTTAAAAAACAACCGAAAACCGAGATCCTTTTCCCAAACACTTAGAAGTAAAGCGCTAAGCGCTCCACAACTATGCTTATGCAGTCTACCTTTTACCAGTTCACTATCAAGTCGCTGTTAGCTGGCGTGCTCATTGGCTTAGGTTGCGTCATATATGTCGCGAGCCCAATCAAGTATGTTGGCACCTTCCTCTTCTCTTTAGGTCTGATGACCATCTTAATCAAGAGCTACTACCTCTATACCGGCAAGGTTGGTGACTGGGTACCAAGCGCCACCTTTAGACTGATCTACATGTTTGCGCTCAATGGTATTGCCTGTGCTGCTACTGGTTATCTCTTCACCTTAACCCGCATTGATCTCAGCCACATCCACGAAGTGGTCAACGCCAAGCTCAATGACACCATGTACTCATCCTTTATCTTGGCTATGGGTTGCGGTGCCATGATGCACATTGCCTACTACTGCTTTAGCAAAGGTAAGCACCCTCTTTATGTGATCATGCCAATCATGTTCTTTATGTTAGCTGGCTTTGAGCACTGCGTAGCCAACTGCGGCTTCTTTGCTATGGCCAAAATCGAAGTCACCAGTGAAGTAGCTCTGCGCTTAGCTTTAATCGTGGTAGGTAATGGTGTGGGCTCGATGATCTTCACTAAGTTCTTACCACCAGCTGACCCAAGCGAAGCTCATGGTGTTCCTCCTTTATTTGGTGAAGAAGTGCATCACCACAATGTGGCTGTAACCAATAAAACCAAGGCCACCAAGAGTGGCTCCAACCGCATCTAAAGATACTGCCAGACTGACGGTATCAATGGCCCAAAGCGAGCTCAAACAGCATTAGGCCGTTCAGGCTGCCTGAGCAGAGCAAGCAGAGCAGATCTCAGTTCACTCAGATCAAGGCTAGATGGCGAACGACAAGTTGCCACCAACAAGCCATAAAGGTGTTACAAGTTACCATTCTTTAGTGAGCGCAACTTGCTAAAAGAGCTGTTAGCAACGTGCTTTGGTGTATAATAGCCGCGATTTTTGCAGCTTTTACGGCATTTTTGAGCAAGGAGCTCAGGTGAAGCCACCTAGCTGCAATTAAGTTTGAGGCAGAGCCTATAAGCCTCTTAGGCCGCCTTATGACATGGCGCGCTAGGCCTGCCGCGCATTTTGGACAAATTTTGAGAGTTTATGGCTAAAGAAGAAAGCATTGAGATGCAGGGTACTGTGCTTGAAACCCTGCCAAACACCACTTTTAGAGTTCAACTTGAGAACGGCCACATTGTGATGGCTCACATCTCAGGCAAGATGCGCAAGAACTACATCCGCATCTTAACTGGCGACAAGGTAACGGTGCAGATCACCCCTTACGACTTAACTAAGGGCCGCATCACTTTCCGCGCCCGCTAAGACGCAGCAACGGCAGCCCCCGCTTATGCGAGATTCTCTGCGCTGCTGTGATAGAAGACAAAGACAAATACAGTCCTAGTTTGTCTCTTCTCAAAAATACTTGGCAAGGTCAGAAACCAAAACCGCAGACATCATAAGTGTGTAGTGGTTTCCACAAAACGGCCTTGCCGAGGATTTGTTTTATATTCTCAAAGCGCATCGCTCTTTCCCTACTACCCTACCCTACTCACCACGCCTCACTACCAAACGCGCACGCGCAGACGCACAGACGCACTGCTCAGTGCTTTGTCGCTCAAAACCAAAGGCAATCATCCTAGACCGGCAGTTTTTTCACAGCGCCCCATCATCTGCATCATGCATACAACCTGAAAGTATCAAGCAAGGTGTACAGTAGATTGCTACTATTCGTATAGTACGGGCATAAACACGCCGTTTCTGA
>CALXYZ010000174.1 GCA_944393075.1 uncultured Anaerobiospirillum sp.
GCGAAATTCCACTTCGTCAGAGAGCCGTTTTCTGGTCCAGGAGAATCCCCCGTCGTAAGACGGTGGGAGCTTCAATTGTATCAGTTTTAGTGCACTTCTGTTGATACTGAATCTTCCACCTCTTTTGGGGTAAGTGCTGTAAGCTCTTTACTGTAAGGTCTGCAACCGCATGGTTCATTTACCGTACGAGGTGGTAGCAGCCGAGCCGTATTTAGAGACAGTGTCTTTGCTGTCATATCAGGTGACCTTTTGCGGCAGTAAATGGGACAATATCAGGGGCAATGCGCTACACCTTTTCACGAATGTGCGGATAGACAAGAGCTCTTGAGACTTAGTTGGATGCTTTGGCCTGTGGGGCTTTGAGCTGTGGTGCTTGTGCATGGGTGCTTGTGCATGGGTGCTTGGGTGCACCTAACTTTGAAGTTCGGGCTTTGCTATGGGCTGGGGTGAATCGTTATTCTGCGGGGCTAGAGGCGCTCATTCCTGCGCTCATGTCGGTTTGCTGTGCGCAGGAATGAGAAAGAGTTGGGTTAGGCTGATTGGAGTTAAGGGTCGAGATGCGCTGCAATCCTTTAATTTTGCACCTTTCGTGCCTGTTCTTCAAGATACAACTTTTCTAGGTCTTCCTTTTCGGCCTCTTTGTGAATGACACGGTCAATAACAAAGAGCACGACCATGAGCAGCACGCATGGTAAAACCCATGAGAGGTCGCTGTCGTACCATGGTAAGAAGTCCTTAACGGCTTGAGGTAGGATGTTGAAGCCAGCAGCCTCTAAGCCATCGTTTAAGCCAAAGATTAAGGCTAACACGCAGGTAGGAGCGATGATAAAGCTTTGCTTCTTAAAGTAGCCACGGATAAAGGATGTCAGGGTCAGCACGATGAACACTGGGTACACGGTGATCAGTGCTGGTACCGAGATTTGAATTAAGGTGGTCAGACCAAAGTTAGCAATAGCACAGCTAGCAGCTGCAAAGATAAAGGCGTAGATGCGGTACTTGATTGGCCAGACTTGTGAGAAGTAGCTGGAGCACGAGCAGATGAGGCCGATGGCGGTCACCATGCAAGCAAAGAAAATTAAGATGGCTAAGAAGACCTTACCAAAAGTACCGTAGGCGTAGTTGACGTAGGCACTTAAAACCTCAGCACCGTTGGTAGAGCCGTGGGCTAACACGTCAGAGCTGTTACCTAAGCGGAAGAGGCAGACGTAGATAAAGATAAAGCCTATACCAGCCATACAGCCGGACATGATGGCGTAACGAGTCACAGCCTTGAGCTCAGTGACCTTACAGCTGCGAATAGCCGATACGATGATGATGGCGAAAGCTAAAGAGGCTAAGGCGTCTAAGGTGAGGTAGCCGTTGATGAAGCCAATAGCAAAAGCACCGTTCACATAGGTCTCTTGTGGGGCGGTTGGCTCCGATGGGGTTAAGAAGATAGCGGTGATACAGAGGATAAAGAGGGCGCCAATCTTGATTGGGCTTAAGATCTTGCCAATGGTATCGAGGATCTTAGCGGGATACATGGCAAAGAGCATAGCAATCACGAAGTAGCCCAAGGAGAAGATCAGCAGAAAATCGCTCTCCTCTGGTAAGAAAGGCTTCACCGAGAGCTCGTAGGACACAGTAGCAGTACGTGGAATGGCAAACAGTGGGCCGATACATAAGAAGCATACGGCAGTGACAACAAAGCCAGCCTTAGCGCCGATTGGACGGCATAAGATGTCCATGGAGCCGTTTAAGCGTGCCATGGCGATTGCAAAGATCACCGGAAGGCCCACACCCGTAATCAAAAAGCCGATGGCCGCAGGTAGCATATTGGTACCTGATTGCAGACCTAAGATTGGCGGGAAGATGATGTTGCCGGCACCGACGTACAACGCAAAGTTGGTCATGCCGAGCAAAATCAATTGCTTAACGGTTAACTTTGGCATAAGAAATCCTCAGGGTCAGAGGCTTGTTTGGAGGCAGATCTCTGGTAAGAGTGCTTCCACTTAGGGAAAACATCGCAACGCTGTTGGAGCAAGGCTTGGTTTTATACTGCGGCCCTAGTTGGACCTGAGCTTAGAGCCTGAGCCTAATTTTGATTTTGAGTCGAAGCATGGCTCTGGGCTTGTTATCTTGCTTTTTGAGTCTGTACAGCGCTGTACCTGCCGCTTGCTATGCTGTTGATGCTGTGTCTGCTATCGATGCTGGTATGGTGCTCCACTCGTCCTTGAGGGAAACAAACTGACAAATTTTTCAGACTAGCACGTATTGCGCATGGTATTCGGCACGCCCTAAAAGATACAGCAAATGCGCTAAGCTTAGACGAAATGCACTCTAACAGGGCAAAAAACGGGCAAAAAAGGGGAAAATAGGTTGTGGTGTTGATTGGTGCGGCTAAGCACACTGCGCTCGCTTAGGTAAGGCAGGCGCGGTGGGCTCGGTCTAGCTTCCAAGCGCTGCTGTAAGGCTGCGCTTGGAAGTGGCGTGGCGCGCGCAGCGTGCGCAGCTGTGCGGCGCTGGGCGGGCGCGCGCTGTGGCTGTTAGAAGCGAATGAGGAGCTGCTTGAGGCAGATTAAAGAGACATCCTCCTTGAATGGACGCTTGCCCTTGTGCTGCTTGATGTCAGTTAAGATCTTGATGATCAGCTCGTCAGCACGCATGCTGTTAGCGCCGACGCAGTGGTCTAAGAGGCGATCCATACCAAAGATCTCTCCCTTAGCGTTGTTGACGTTGAGGATGCCGTTGGAGTACAGCACCACGATATCGTCGTTAGCTAAGTACCATTTGATAAGCTCAAAGTCCTGATCTTTGTTCACGCCTAAGCGCTGATCATTAAACTGCGCCACAAAGTGTGGTCCTGTATCGTCGACAACTATAGGGACGCAGTGACCGGCATTAGCGGCAATCACATTGCCTGTCTTCTCGGAAATCATGCCAATAAACAGGGCAACTGAGGTGGTGTTAGGCAGAGCACATAGGCGCTCGTTGAGGTAGCGCATCACATGTGGAGGATCGAGGTCGAGCTTTAAGGCTTCTTCGACTAAAGTAGTGATCACGGCCACTGTGTAGGCAGCTTCAGGGCCCGAGCTAGAGCAATCGCCAATCACAAAGGCTAAATTGTCATCGTCTAAGCGCTCCATAGCGTAGAAGTTACCGCTAGGGTCGCGGGCCGGTACCGTAAAGGCAGCAAAGTCCACAAAGTTCGACGATGGCATGGTCTCTTCAGCTGGCATAGCATTAAGCAGCATCTGACGAGCAGCAATGCACTGACCTTCTTTACGGTATACCGGAATATGGGACTTAAACTCTTGCTTGAGCTCTTGTACCTGTTGAGCAAAGTTGTGCTCAAGACCGTGGGCAAGCTTCAAGCTAGCCGCTACGACTTGACCCATAGGGCTCTTGCGATCGACTTCTTCACCTTGTAAGAAGGCATCGATTAAAGCGTCATCAATCTTATCGCCATACTCAGCGCTAGCTAAGACAGCCTCATCATGGGCTTCATCAGTTGCTCCCACCTCTTCATGCTCATGCTCATGTTCGTGCTCAGCATCATGCTCGCTGCTCTTAGTTGCACCACTAGTTTCGGTGGAGGCAGCAGCTGCATCATTGCTATTGGAGCTTGTAGATCTTGTAGAGCTTGTAGAGCTAGTATCTGCAGCCTCACTTTGCTCATGCTTTCTCTCAGAGGTGTTCTCAGTTGCACTTGCCGAGGTGGCAATGTTATCTGCAGCTGTAGTTGCAGCTGCGGCTGAGGTGGCAGCTGGGGCTGTGCTGACAGCCTCGATGTTGGTGTCAGCGCTAGCGTTGGTGCTGTCGACGGTGCTGTCACTGTTAGTGGCACTGGTATTAGCGTTAGCACTAGCACTGTCCTCAGCCTTCTTGGCGTTGAGCACATCAGTGCGAGCTTGCTTGAGCTTCTCTAAGAAGTTATCTGGAGTGAGTGCGTTAACCTTGCTGACAAATTGGCTTAAGTGGTCGTGATTTTCTTTGGTGTTCTGACCATCACGCATGACGATACGGGTGATCATACCCAAGAAAATCAAAGACAAGAGAATGATCGCGATCTTAGAGAAAGTGTAGATCGATGTGTCGCTTTTGATCAGCTCAAAAGGACGCTTGAGTACCAAGTAAGCGTTGATAGAGCGGAGGTAGGATACGCCCATGATCGAGGCTTGGTGCTCGTTAGAGATCGTGGTGGCATCGGTCACATCATTGCCGTTGGTGTCGATGATGCGCACGCCGATACTATCGCGCAGTTGGCGATTGTTGAAGTCTAAAGACAGATCAAAGTCGTTGGTCTTAAAAATTGGTTGATCACGACGCACAATCATCACGGCATCGTCCTTTAAGATGCTTTGCATCATAGGATCGATGTCCGAGAAGATGTTCTTGACGTTGATGTCGGTGTTTTCTAACACCTTGAGGTAGCGATCAACGATGATGTAGTTCTTGTTGCTGACCTTGTCATAGAGCTTTAAGCACAGATAAGTATCAGTGCCTGAGTACATGATGCTAAAGCTCTGGCTTAGGGTTGGTTTGTTAGCAATCAAATCAGCGATCTTGATGTTGTCTTGATCGCGAGCGCGCAAGAGGCGACGCATTTCTTTGACGACATCATCAGATAGGGCAGAGACATCGGTGCTTTCGCTCTTGTCGATCACATCGCTCTTTTCACTATCAACACTATCTACGCTATTTGCATTAGCGTTAGTGTTTGCGTTAGCTGTAGCTGTAGCTGTAGCTGTAGCGGTAGCTTGGGGTTCGGTATCGTTGTCGGCTGGGATAGTGATTGGCTCTGCACTTAAGCCTACTAGTTCTAACTTTTGGGTGTTGAAGTCGTAGGTGAAATAAGGAATCTTGAAATAAGCAAGAGCCTCTAAGGCATAGCTTAAGTTTTCGCCGCTGCTGTATGGGGATTTGATGCGTAGATTGTGATTAAAAAAGTTTAAGAGCGGATCTTTTTCATAGACACTTTGCTCTAACGACAAGATATTGCTTAATGAAGAGTTGACGAGCTCGTAGTACTCGCTATTGATACGCTGTGTATAGTGCTTTAAGTCGGCACCAACAGCGTTTAAGGTGGACTGCAATTCATGCTGATAGTTAGCATCGATAGTGCGTTCTGCATTAATCAATGAGTAAAACGCTCCCGCCGCCGTCAGGGTAAAACCCAACGCCGTCAGCGTGATGATTTTTGAGCATGCTTGCAGCTTCACAAAAAGTCCTTTCAGTACTAACGAAATCCCGCGACCGCACTAAATCCATAGCCATTTACTGTTGGCGGTTGGCTTTAATTTGAGCCAGTAGCTGTTAGCTGTTAGCCTTCAGCCTTTAGTGGGTCGTTATGCATGATATGCATGTTTGTGAGTAGGCAGCTGCTTGGCAGCTATGTCTCTACTGCTTCGGCGCCTACTTGCGGCCGATTATACCACACGTCATTTTGCGCACAGCGCGCAAAGCGCCGTGCCACGCCACTTACAGCCATTTTAGGCTCGTAAATAGTATGGTCACACTTGCCAGTTGCCACAAGAAATAGGGGCCACCTCCCTAAACACCGAGGATGCAGTTTCCTCAGTGTCGCATGCTCAATATAGCCTAATGACAACGAATACGCATAGCTTTTTGCGAGAATTGCGAGAAAATTCTGATTTCTTCGGTGTTTTGTGGTACGCCGGAAAAGCTGTTATGGGCCTATGGTGGGGTGCAGAGTAGTGAGATGAAGAGTGGTGTGAGCGTCCCGCCACACAGCTTATGCTGTGGTGCGGGCGCTGTAATAGCTCAAAGCTTAAAAGCTGCTCCAGCAGGCGTTAGCTGCGCCTTAGAGCTGAGGGTACTCTGCTTTTTGCTTTCTGTTCTTTGCGCTCTGCGCTCTGCGCTCTGAGCTCTGCTTTGAGCTCAGAGCGCAGGAAGCTGAGTAGCCTTGGCGCTTAGCGCTTAGCCTTTGCGTTTTGGCTCTTTAGGTGCCTACCCAAGCTTATGTGAGTTGTAGTGCCCTGTGACTTTGATTAATTTTAGCCTGCTTAAGTATGCCCTAAAGTAGGGTGTAAGTAGGGCTTAATTAGGCTTAAGCGCGCTTAATTGAGCTTAATTGAGCTTAAGTGGGTGGCGTTAGGCAAGTTGCAGCACGTTAGGCTTTGGCTCGCTGTTAGCTGCCTTAACCATAGCCATGCGCTGGGCGATAGCTGCATTAACCTCATCGCTAAAGCCACGATAGCCATCATGGCAGACATGCATACAAGCACGGCAGCCCATGCACTTGTCGTAGTCCTCTGGGGCGACTTTGTTGGTCTTCTCATCAATGATGCCGCAAGGGCACATGTGTGCACAGTGATCACAGTGCTCGCAAGCTTCTTCAGAGAGTGGAGCAGGGACGGCAGGAGCCTTACCCTTGGCTTTAAGTGGAGTGGTACGGTCAAAAGGCAGCTCAGGGAGACTCTCTGTGAGTGGCTGCTCTGGGTGCTCATCATGGGCTTGCTTAATACGCTGCAAGATCTTTTTGGCCATGAGCTTAAGCTCGTCCTTATCCTCTTGGTTTGGACGGCCCTGGGCTAAGGTGCGCTCTTGGCTGTGCTCAGCAATAGCCTCAATGCGACCTAAGATCTTAAAGCCATGATTGCTTAAGAACGCCATAGTCTCGCGCTCTGCATCTTCGATAGCGCGGTTGCCATAAACTGAGACCACTACAGCTTGGGCGCCATTGCCTTTAAGTTCAGGCCATTCTTGGTAGGCCCAAGGCATACGGCCAAAGAACACAGGGTAGGTAAAGATCACGAGGTCGTTGGCAGTGAACTGTGGAACCTTTTGCGCACGTCGTTCTGGGGTGAGGAAGTTGTAGGTTAAAACTGATGGCGTTAAGCCCTCAATACCTTCGATGAAGCCACGCTGCAAAGCCATGGCTACTCTTTTAGTGCCGCCAGTAGGAGAGAAGTAAGCGCAGAACACACGATCGATGAGCATGCCGACACCCCAAACAAACAAGTCAAAAATCAACAACAACAACAAAGAAAAAAAAAAAAAAACAGATCCGCGTCGTATCTGGTGATGCGGCGCTGCCGCCATTGTAGCAAGTGGTGGTGCCGCTATAAGCAAAAAAGTGGGTACAAGTGGGCAGTTTTGCACGGCTTTGTGCACTTCAGCACGCTCTGTGGGGCTCTCAAGTTAGTCTCGCACCTTTGTGCACAGTCTCGCGCACTCATGCGCAGTCATACGCCCGCATGTGCAGTCTTACACCCTGAAAGTAAATACCTTATTGGGAAGTAAGGTTCACAGGGAAATTTCCTTACTGTACGGTCGCCTGCCACTCGTGACTCATGGGTTGCTATACTACCCTCTGATCTACTTGCCTCGCGTAGTCAAAGGCAAGACCATAACGCGACGTTGGCAGCATCAGGTCATGCAGCTCTCAATTATAAGGAAACTCAGCGCGCCTTTCTTGTTTTGCCAAAGACGCTCAAGCCACCTGCCGCACGGGACGACAAGTGGCTTGATGGGGCTTAGCCTAGGGACTCAATGTTGATAGCTTTAAGCTCAGCTAAGCAAAGCTAAGCAAAAAGAAGCAAAGCGCTTAGTCGACCTTTTGGCCAGACTTGAGCTGCTCGGAGAGCTTCTTTAAGTTGGCGATACGGTCAGAGTCAGATGGGTGAGTGCTCAGTAAGGCAGCGATGCCCTCATTGCCCGAGCCTAAGCTTGCCATCTTAGTCCATAGGTTCACAGCCTCGTCTGGGTTGTAACCGGCGTTATACATCAGCTCTAAGCCTAAAGCGTCAGCTTCGTTCTCGTGGCTACGAGAGAATGGTAAGGAGAATGCCACGTTAGAGGCAGCCTTACCTAAGCTCACAGCGGTGTCGCTCACACCAAAGAGCGAAGCGATTTGGAAGGCGCCTTCCTTGACCATCTCGGTGCTCTGTTGCTCACGGGTGTGCTCGCGCAGAGCGTGGGC
>CALXYZ010000175.1 GCA_944393075.1 uncultured Anaerobiospirillum sp.
AATCTCAATTATGCATGATCAAGGCTATTGCGTCTTAGCCTTGTCCGATGCTGTGTGGTAAATTTTAGAGGTTCCCCTTTGTATTGTGGGAAAATCTGAGCGCAGAGTAGGCTACGACCGTGATTTCCACGGTGCGTAGTCGTTGCATTCACTTGCAAGCTGATATAATGGCCGCCGGAGGCCTTTTGGCGCTAGTACAACCTAGTGCGAACATTGGTGCAAAGCCTCAAAAAGTAAGACTGGAAGATGCTTTCAGGTATGGTATGTATTGCATGTCTAGCCTTGTTCTGCACTGCACTGCACTGCACTGCACACTGTTGAGAGTGATGCCAGCTATTTCGTAATTGGAGACGTGGCTATGAGTGCCGAGTTTTTATCAATCCATCCAGACAATCCGCAGCCGCGCTTTGTCAAAATGGCTTGCCATTATTTGCGCGAGGGTGGGGTGGCGGTACTGCCAACTGACTCTTGCTATGCCTTGTGCTGTTTGATGGAGCAAAAGAGCGCTATGGAGCGCATTGCGCGTATCCGTCAGATCAGCAAGAACCACAACTTTACTTTAATTTGCCGTGACCTGTCTGAGCTGTCGAACTACGCTAAGGTAGATAACAGCGTCTTTAGACTGCTTAAGAACAACACTCCAGGTGCATATACCTTCATCTTGCCGGCCACTAAAGATGTGCCTCGCCGAGTGATGAATGAGAAGCGCCGCACTATCGGTATCCGTGTGCCTCAATGCACGATCTTAGATGCCATCTTAGAAGAGATCGATGAACCGGTGATGAGCTGTTCGCTGATTTTACCTGGTGAGGAAGAAGCTGAATCCGATCCAGTAGAGATCAACGCTAAGATCGGTTCTATCGTCGATGTCATTGTTGACGGCGGTGTGCTGCATCCACAAGCAACTACCGTGATTCGTTTTGAAGACGGTACCCCAATTGTCCGTCGTATTGGTATTGGCGACCCAACTCCTTTCGAGTAGTCGCTGCCCCAGCTGCCCCCGCGTGCTCTGTTGCTAATGCTGCCACAAGAGTCAGGGGCAGTTACCTCTCTTTGTTCTGTCTGTATGCTTGGGAAGATGTGCAAAGCTAACCTAGGAGACCATTCTCAGCTCTGCTCAGTTCAACTCAGCTCAACTCAGCTCAACTCTTAGTCGATGCCAATAGTGTTGGCAGCTACTGCGTCTGCTTTTGCGCTTACACTTGCGCTTGCTCTTTGGCTTGCTGTTGCTAAGGGGGCTGCATCAGTGGAGTTAGCTAAAATAGTGTTAGCCGCGTTCTCAACCTCTGTATCCAACTGAAAATCAGGGTCGAGCTTGCCTTGCTTCTTAAGGCGAGCTGCGAGGTGTTGGCTAAAGCTCATGCCCCAATTTTCGATGGCATAAATAAGCGGGATAGCACTCTTGCCTAGGTCGGTGAGGAAGTACTCGGTGCGCGGAGGTACAGTGCCGTAGGAGCGCTTCTCCACGAGACCACAATTATGCATGATCAAGGCTATTGCGTCTTAGCCTTGTCCGATGCTGTGTGGTAAATTTTAGAGGTTCCCATATGTATCCTGATGCCCCAGAGTCGACGCAGCATAACGTCAACTTGACCAAGTTCTTCGACAGGTATCTCCTCTCCAAGTAGAGCTCCTTTCCTGAGAGCACCTCGCTCTCACGCTCAGGCCCAACCACATGCCCAGCTACACGATCAAGCATGTGGTTGGGCCTTGCTGCCACATGCTGCAAAGCACAGCTGTCTGCACTGATATCTCAATTAGTAGCGCCACGTTGGCTGCAAGTGCAAGCTATTACTCCACTCCATCGCTTGGTACGGCATTTCGCGTTATCCTTCCAATAGCTCTTCGATTTGATACTTCTGCCTCTTTGGGCTTAGTTGCCATACTTGTGGAGTGGGCGCCGTAAATACAGGGATTCTGTTGCTATAGAGTCCTGTTGCAATTAAGTTTTATTTGCAAATGAATCTTTCTTGTAATACAAGTAGTGTGTGTTAATTTAGTGCAGTGCAAAAGCCCAAAATACGTTCTTTTAGCTTTTTGGTGCAACTTGACATTTCTTGCTACGGTGGTATTGCGTGCGAAATTTTGGCTCACTTGCAGCTTTTGCACACTAGTGCAAAAAGCCGCAAGCGCCGATTAGATGGGGCTTACAGACGTTAAAAGATACCGTATATGGCTTTTTTGCCATTTGCGAATTTGCGGTCAATTTCGGTGCAATGCCGTGTTGTAACTGGTAATCTTGCAGTGCAAAATGATGGTTTTGCAGCTATCATAGAAAAAGAAAGTGTGACATATATGACAAAACCACAAAATTTAGCCCCCAAAATGATCAGGAGTATCAACTTTGTTGAGATTTTCAAATTTAGAAATTGCATAATAAGACAAGAAAAGCAAACCGCTTCGTATCTAGTGCCTACTAGCACTTGCCGTATGTTGGGCGGTTGGCTCATTCTTGAGAAGCTAATTAAGCAAGCCTAAGTGGCGTTAGCTGTTGCTATGCACCCCTTAGATGCCACCCTCAGTTTTAGCTGTAGGTTAAAGTACAAGTCGAGCATGGCTCGCGGACTAAACAATCAAACAAACAAACAAAAGGAAGAGCAGGGGTCAGTCGATCCAGTCGATCCAGTCGATCCAGTCGATCCAGTCGATTTAATCGATTCGGATGAATCAGATGATTGAGACTCTTGCGGCAAGAGCTTAAGCAAACTGCTTTAGGGCAGTTGGAGTTAAGCTTTTGGACACAGCTCACGTACAAAGTCCAAGGTGAGCTTAGTTAGCCGACACTCAAGTACATCTCATCGCCTGTATGTAATGTGCAGCGTATCTTAAGCAAGCATAGGGATAGGCAAACCTAGGGAGTAGGGTTGTGTCTCTAGTGCCTTGCATGTCTCTCAGCAATCACGCACCTAGAGTTATGCCGCAGAGCGCGTTACCAAAAACTGTGCATAACTTGCGTCATTGCCGCTGACAGCACTTGTAGCTCCTAGAACCATAGGATTCTAGCCGCGCAAGGCCAGGTTTCTGCCATCGTGTGTCACGCTCGACTGTGTCAGGTACAGGTAAAAAGCAACCACGAGGCCCATCAAACAAACAGCCGCTCATACTTAGCCGCAAGCTAAGCAGTGAGCAACCGGTCGCACCAGCGACCAAACATTGATTCCTAACTGTGGGTGCAGGTAGCCCCTGTACCCGTGGTTATTTCGCGCACCGAGCGCACCAACCATGTCGACCTATCTTCATAGGTGTTCTTCCTCAGGCGTGTTTCGCCACGCCTGAGGAAGAGGGAGCTTACCTCATCATTCAGGCATCCACCAACTTATCCCCCCATCCATCTTCCTCTTTTCCCCTCTGTTCCCAACAGCTATGCACGCGCGCATAAACACCAAAGCCCACGTTAGTGGGCTTTGGCAGAGAAATCTTGGCGGTATGTAGCTTAGACGCGAGGAGGTGTTTCTTTCTTCTTCTCGCTCTTACCACTTGCAGCTTCAGTAGTTGCTACTGTTGTGGTAGTGGTAGCAGTGGCAGCAGTTGCGGCTGCAGCATGGGCCGAGGTTTTATGCTCAGCTTTTTCGATCTCGTCTTCAGTCATGTGGCTGAGACCTACCTTTAAGTACATGATCATCGACCAAATAGTCAGAATGGTAGCCACGCCTAAGAGACCGACAGCAGCGTAGATCATTGGTTCGTTTTGCCGCCACACTAGCAGCGCAATAGCGACCATTTGAATAGTGGTCTTCCATTTGCCTACCCAGTTCACTGCCACTTGTGCGCGTTGACCAATCTCAGCCATCCACTCACGCAGAGCCGAAACCACGATCTCACGTGCAATGATGACCATGGCTGGAATGGAGATTAAGAGGTTCATGTGAGGGAAGAAGTCGCCTACATGCACGCTGTAGTATTCAACAATGAGTACTAAGGCCGTGCAGACAATGATCTTGTCAGCCACAGGGTCTAAGAAAGCGCCGAACTTGGTGGTTTGCTTGAGTCTGCGAGCTAAGTAGCCATCAAGGAGGTCGGTGAGTGCTGCTGCAACAAAGACAATAGCTGCAAACAGGTTAGAACGTGGCGTTGGCCAGTAGAAAAGACCCACAAACACAGGGATCAGCACCACACGCAAAATGGTGAGAATATTCGGCAGGTTATACATCGGTTCAAACCAAGCTAAACATGGGATTGCATGCGTCTACAGCCTACATAACTGCCCTGAAAAAACAGCGCACAAGCAGTTTAAGACAGCACGAATTCGTAGCACTATGGCTATGGCTATGACTGAGAAAAAGTCTAGGTTTTGCCTAGAGCTTGTACTTTATGGCAAGAGAGTAGCACTAGCGCCTCTAGCCTCAAGTCATTATAGGGCAATAAGGGCTCTTTTGTTAGGACAGGTGCGCTAAATTAGCCGTGTCCCACAAAGTTTTCTCACACAAAGGCAGATATTGGCGAAAGGTCTTGGGTGCAAGTGAGTTTTTGTTGTGGCAAGAGAGGAAGAAAAGTGCGGAAGCGCACTACGCTAGGGCGTTGTGGCGGCTGTAGCAGCTTGAAAAGAGTCGCAAAACACTTATGCAGCTAACGCAGCTCATGCAGCTAACGCGAGCGGTAGCAGGGAGTTGCCAAGGCAGTAGGTGCTTAGGCGGAGTTTGCGCGGTGGGCTGGTGTGCGAGGTGGGCAGGTGTGCGAGGTGGGCAGGTGTGCGAGGTGGGGCGGCCACTTGCCGCTATGCGGTACCAAAGCAAGGAAGAGCTTAACAAAAAACCTCAGCAGGCTTTGCCTACTGAGGTTTTTCAAGTCTTTTGCTTGAGGATTTAGCTAATTAGCCTGTTCCTCAAAGAGTGCTCTTTCTACTTACTACTTGTTAGCAGCGGCGAAAGCAGCGGCCATAGCGGTAGGAGCTTGCTCTTGCATCTGACGATCGTTGAGGCTCTCTAAAGCTTCCTTCTCCTCAGCCTCATCCTTAGCACGGATGGATAAGGTCAGCTGACGGGTCTTACGATCGACGTTTAAGAACTTAGCCTCAACGCTGTCACCAACGTGCAGCACAGAGGAAGCGTCCTCAACGCGGTCGCGGGAGATGTCGGACACGCGGATGTAACCAATAACACCCTCGGCTAACTTGACGGTAGCGCCACGTGCGTCAACTTCCTCAACAGTACCGGTTACTAAGGAACCGCGGTGGTGCTGAGATAAGTAATCTGCAAATGGATCGTCAGAGATCTGCTTTAAGCCTAAAGAGATACGCTCGCGATCTGGGTCTACCTGTAACACGATAGCGGTGATCTCGTCACCCTTCTTGAAGTCGCGCACAGCCTCTTCGCCAGACTGCTGCCAAGAGATGTCGGATAAGTGGACTAAGCCATCAATGCCGCCCTCTAAGCCGATGAAGATACCGAAGTCGGTGATGGACTTGATCTTACCGGTGACACGGTCGCCCTTAGCGTGAGCAGTAGCGAACTCCATCCATGGGTTTGGCTTGCATTGCTTTAAGCCTAAGGAGATACGACGACGCTCCTCGTCGATCTCTAAGACCTTAACGGTCACGTTGTCGCCAACGGAGACAACCTTAGATGGGTGGATGTTCTTGTTGGTCCAATCCATCTCGGAGACGTGGACTAAGCCCTCGACACCTTCTTGGATCTCAACAAAGCAGCCGTAGTCAGTTAAGTTGGTGACCTTGCCGTCAATGTTGGAGCCAACTGGGAAGCGAGCAGCGATGTTCGACCATGGATCCTCGCCTAATTGCTTGAGGCCTAAGGACACGCGTTGACGCTCGCGGTCGAACTTGAGAACCTTAACTTCGATCTCATCGCCAACATTAACGATCTCGGATGGGTGCTTAACACGCTTCCAAGCCATGTCGGTGATGTGTAATAAGCCGTCAACACCGCCTAAGTCAACGAATGCACCGTAGTCGGTTAAGTTCTTGACGATACCCTTGACGGTTTGGCCTTCCTCTAAGGAGGCTAAGACGCTCTCGCGGTCAGCGGAGTTCTCAGACTCGATAACAGCGCGGCGAGAAACAACCACGTTGTTGCGCTTCTGATCAAGCTTGATGACCTTGAACTGCAGATCCTTGCCTTCTAAGTGAGTGGTGTCACGCACAGGACGGACATCGACTAAAGAGCCTGGTAAGAAAGCCTTGATGCCGCCTAACTGAACAGTGAAGCCACCCTTGACCTTACCATCAATAACGCCGGTAACAATATCGCCGTTCTTGAAGGCCTCTTCGAGCTTGGACCAAGCTTCGTTACGCTTTGCCTTCTCACGGGATAAGACCGTTAAACCGTCGCCCGACTCAACAGACTCTAATACCACAGGAACGGTGTCACCAACCTGAACCTCAAGCTCGCCAGCGGCGTTCTTGAACTGCTCAAGTGGAATAGAGGACTCAGACTTCAGACCAGCGTCTAAGATGACGAAGTCGTCGGTGATAGCGACGATGTGAGCCTGAATAATTGCGCCTGGGCGGGTTTCAGTTTGGTTTAAGGACTCTTCAAAGAGTTCGGCAAAAGACATTGATTCCATTAAGGTTATGGTTCCAAAAGCATCCCAAAGCTTCCTGCTTCAAGGAGGTAGTTATAAGGTAGGTGTCGTCCCTGACACGATTAGTAACGGCGCATTTTAGCAAAAGGAAAAATGCACAGCAACACCAAAAACACAAAAAAATCGCGCTTTTGTGAGCCTGCGTCGTTACGAAGCAGGAGGTGCACAAAAGCGCGTCAGAGGTGGGGCAAAAGTGAGGCAGAAACGAGGCAAAACAGCTGCATCTTTAGCAAAAAGATGCGGTTTTGCCCCCAAAAAAAAAAAAACTAATCCCCAAATCTCCTCATTCACTTAGACACAAAGGTGTGCAAGCAGAGAATTTGGAGAATTTAGGGAGTGGAAAAACACCAAGGCGCCAAGATGTCTTGGCGCCTTGGTGCATCAGCACCGCGATAGCAGTTGTCGCCGCGGTCGCTATGGATAAGGCCTATAGAGCACAGAGCACAGAGCACAGAGCATTGAGCGCTGGACGCTTAGGGGCTTAGTCCATCTTAGAGCGGATGTACTGACAGGCAGCGTTAAAGACCTCTTCGATGCTCATGTTGGTCGAATCTAAGAGCAGAGCATCATCAGCTGGCTTTAATGGGGCAACTGGGCGGTTGCGATCACGCTCATCACGCTCGGTAATCTCTTTTAAGATCAGGTCGAAGTCAGCTTCCTTGCCAGCTTGCTCTAACTGTAACTTGCGGCGCTGAGCACGGACTTCAGCCGAGGCGTCTAAGAAGATCTTTACCTGAGCATCAGGGAAGACCACAGTGCCCATATCACGGCCATCAGCCACTAAGCCTGGCTCTTGGCGGAAAGCACGCTGACGCTCTAATAAAGCTTGGCGAACTAATGGGTGAGCAGCCACCTTGCTAGCATTCACACCATTTTCTTCGGTACGAATAGCCTTGGTGACATCTTCTTTACCTAACAACACGTGGACGCCATCTTCTTGTACGTCAAAGCTTAAGCTTAAGACATTAGCCTCTTGAACCAATGACTCTTCGTCAAACATGGCAAGGCCAGCTTTACGTGCAGCATAGGCCAGCACGCGATAGATAGCGCCCGAGTCCAGCAGCTCAAAGCTAAATTCCTTGGCTAAACGCTTAGTGAGCTCACCTTTGCCAGCACCACCAGGGCCATCAACAGCAATGACAAATGCCTTATTCATCTAATATCGGCGCGGATACCCCAGAGGTAACTCTGGGGAGGAAGCGCCGCCTCCTTCTGTTCTAAATTCT
>CALXYZ010000176.1 GCA_944393075.1 uncultured Anaerobiospirillum sp.
AGCAGGAACCAAACCCATGCTATGCAGTAGGAACCTCCTCGGAATCCCCCTGCGTAAGCTGGGGGAGGATGTCAATGCCGTAAACAGGCAGCCTTGAGTAAGGAAAAGGATTTTGCACCAGAGCTAAAGTTATCGGTGGCGCGGACTGGTGACCTCAAAGCTATGACGCTGCAAGCTTCGATTCGTGTAGCCTTGAGCGATGCTATGGTGGTTCCTTGCAAGAACAGCAAGGATGAGTGGGATTGCCTATGACGCTAGGCTTTGGTAGGTATAGCGTTTTTAGGATACCTGAGGGTTTTGTTTAGTTAGCTTTTAGCAGTTTGCAGGGTTTAACATGTCTAATTCGATCTCCAAGTCAGTCTTAGTTATCAACTGTGGTAGCTCCTCAGTGAAGTTCGCCATCATGAATCCTGAAGATGGCCACGTTTACTTAAACGGTATCGCTGAGGCCATGAGCTTACCAGAGGCTTTCATTTCGTGGCGTTTTGCTGGTGAGGACAAGCAAAAGGCTAATATCTCTGGCTACAACCACGAGCAGGCCTTAGACTACTTAGTTAAGAACATCTTAAGCTCGCACAAGGAGCTCTTAGATTCGATCGTTGCCTGCGGTCACCGCATCGTGCACGGTGGCGAGTTTTACAGCGCCCCAACCTTAGTTGACGACGAAGTTATCGCCAACATCGAGAAGGTGATTCCTTTTGCTCCACTGCACAACCCAGCTCACATCTTAGGTATTAACGCTGCTCGCGCCAGCTTCCCTAACATTCCTCATGTGACTGTGTTTGATACCGCCTTCCATCAAACCATGCCACCAATTGCCTACCGCTTCGCTATTCCTGAGGAGTACTACACCGAAGGTGGTATCCGTCGCTACGGCGCTCACGGTACCTCCCACATGTACCTCTCTCACCAAGCTGCTGAGCTCTTAGGTAAGAAGCTTGAGGACACCAACGTCATCACCTGCCACTTAGGTGGTGGTGCTTCGGTCTGCGCCGTCAAGGGTGGCAAGTGCATGGATACCTCCATGGGCTTAACTCCATTAGATGGTCTGATCATGGGTACCCGTACTGGTGAGATCGACCCATCTGTGGTGTTCTTCCTCTGCGATCGTTACCACAAGACCCCAGAAGAGGTTAAGGAGATCTTCAACAAGAAGTCCGGCCTCTTAGCTTTATCTGGCGTCTCCTCCGACATGCGCCCAATCTGCGAAGGCTACGAGAATGGCGACGAGAAGTGCACCTTAGCTTTAGAGGCTTTCTCCTATCGCTTAGCTAAGTTCATCGCTTCTTACTATGTACCATTAGGCCGCGTTGACGCTATCGTCTTCTCCGGTGGTATTGGTGAGAACTGCTGGGAAGCCCGTAAGATCACCTGCGAGTACTTACGTGAGTCCTTCGGCATTGAGTTAGACCAAGAAATCAACGTGCAGGCTTTAGGTCGCTTAGGCCACGAGGGTGGTGTGATCTCCACCCCAGCCTCTCGCGTTAAGGTCATGATGATCCCAACTAACGAAGAGTTAGTTATTGCTCAGTCGGCTATGAAGTTCGTGAAGTAGTTGCCAACTGACTAAATCCCTATTCGAGCTAATCTAAAAAAGAGCGAGGCGGCCTAGAGAGCCTACTAGGTCGCTTCCAACAAGGCAGTGTAACCCACTGCCTTTTTTTATAGCCGCGCCATGCAGTAAATCTTGATGTGCTGGGAGTAGGCGCAGGGTAGATAGCTGAGCGGTGTTGTAGCGCTGCTTGAGGTTTTGAGGTGTTGAGGCGGTGTTGCTGAGGCCACAGCAGCATGCTACCGTGGCCTCAGGTGGGATTATTTGGTTTGTTCGCTATTTTGTGTCAAGGCTTTAGCCTAAGCCTGAGCCTGAGCCTGAGCTTGGGCTTGTGGGCCGTGCTTGCGGCGCTTGTGGTCTTGGAATATGTAGGAGATGACCACAAAGAAGGTCGGTACCATGATGAGGCCTAAGGTGGTCGCAAAGATGGTTCCACCAAAGACGCCAGTACCAATCGATTGCTGTGAAGCAGCACCAGCCCCCTCTGCGCGCATCAATGGCAGTACACCTAACAAGAAGGCGACCGAAGTCATGACGATTGGTCTAAAGCGCAGACGCGCTGCTTCTTGCGCGCTCTTTAAGAGCGATCTTCCCTGCAACCTAAACTGATGGGCGTACTCCACAATCAAGATAGCGTTCTTGGCCGATAGACCACCAGTGGTGAGCAGACCTACTTGCAGGTAGATATCGTTTTCCATACCGCGCAGGTAGATGAAAAGCAGGGCTCCAAAGATACCAATAGGCACAATCAGCATCACCGCAAATGGGATCGACCACGACTCATAGAGAGCAGCTAGACAGAGGAAGACCACCACGGCCGAGATGATAAACAGTGAGCTCTGATTGGAGCCAGTGATCTTTTCTTGGTAGGAGATACCACTCCAAGCATAGCCGTATTCACCAGGGTGACGCTCAATGATGCGGGCAATCTCATCCATGGCCTGTCCTGAGCTCACACCAGGAGCCGGATCGCCTTGCAGTGAGATGGCAGCCACGCCGTTGAAGCGCTCTAATTGTTGTGGGCCGTAACTCCACGAAATCGAACCAATGGTATCAAAGGCTACCATCTTGCCCTCAGTGTTCTTGAAGTAGAGCTTGTTGAGGTCAGATGGCAGTGATCTGAACTTAGCTTCAGACTGCACGTAGACGCGCTTGATACGGCCACGGTCGATAAAGTCGTTGACGTAAGAACCACCCCAAGCAATCTGTAAGTTATTGTTGATCACTGTAGGGTCAAGTAAGAACTGTCCGGCACGCTTGTCGTCGATGTTGATATCAAGCTGTAAGGCATCGGCAAGAGCGTTAGAGCGCACGTTGTAGAGGATAGGGTCTTGGCGTGCCTCTTGAACGATCTGTGCTACATCGCTCATGAACTGCTCGTGGCTGTGGCCCATGATGTTTTGTATATAGACAGTAAAGCCAGACGAGCCGCCCATACCAGAGATCGATGCTGGGAGATACATACGCACTTCCGCATCAGCGTAGTTATCAAAGTACTTCTTAGCGCGATCAAGAATAGCCTGCGCGCTGTTTTCAGCACCTACACGTTGTTCCCATGGCACCAAGCGGATGTTAGCACGTGCTGTTGCTTGACCACGTGAGCTACCACCAGAGCCTAATGAGAGCAGAATGCCATCGACATTGTTGACCTCATGCTCTAAGAAGTAGTTCTCCACATCGCGGCCGACCTTAGCGGTCTGTTCCATGGTGCTTGATTGTGGCAGCACGATACGCACGGTAATCAAGCCTTGGTCTTCGACCGGTAAGAACGAGGTAGGGATCTTGGTAAAGAGGAAGGCAGCACCAACTGAGATGCCAATAAACCCGACCATTACAAAGAGTTTATGGCGTAGACAGTAGTGGTTGACTTTGAGGTAGCCATGGAAGCTACAGACAAAGAGAAAATCAAACCAGCCTAAGATACCACCCTTGCGCTTGTACTCCTTCTTGGGCGCAGCCGCACTAGGCTTGGCTGCGTCTGCGCCAGTGGCCAAGGCTTCGGCCTTGGCCGTGGCCTTGGTTGCTGGCTGAGTCTTGGACAGTGGTAATGGCTTTGGCTTTTTGACCTTGAGGATGGTGGCGCACAGGGCTGGGGTGATGATGACGGCCACAAGAATGGACATCAGCATGGAAGCCACAATGGTCACAGAGAACTGGCGGTAGATGTTACCTGTAGCTCCCGAGAAGAAGGACATTGGGGTAAAGACCGCAACAATCACCAAGCCCACGCCAAACAGCGCAGAGGTGATCTCATCCATAGTCTTAACGGCCGCTTCATATGGTGTGACCTGCTCGCTCTCGATAATACGGTTGACGTTTTCTACCACCACAATAGCGTCGTCTACCAAAAGGCCGATCGCGAGCACCATGGCAAACATGGTGAGTGTGTTGATCGAATAGCCAAAGAAGAAGAGCACCACCAAGGTCGCTGACAGCACAATTGGGATGGTGAGCGAGACAATGAGCGTAGAGCGCAGATCACGCAAGAAGAGCAATATGACCAAAGATACTAAGATCAACGCTTCCACTAAGGTCTTGGCCACGTCAGTGAGCGAGGCCTTAACGAAAGGCACGGTATCGTAAGGAATAGCGTAATCAAGGTTGTTAGGGAACAGTGGGCGCAGGCGCTCTAACTCGGTTTTGACGCGATCGGCAACATCTACGGCATTAGCACCGCCTGTGAGGCTGATGTCGATAGCTGCCATTGGCGTCTTGTTGTAGTTACCAAAGTAGGTGTAGGAGTTGCGGCCCATTTCCACGCGGGCTACGTCTTTGAGGTAGACAGCCGCACCTTCTGAGGTGACTTTAACGAGGATGTTTTCAAAGTCCTCAATGTTTTGCATCAGTTCACGGGACTTCACTCCGACGTTAATGGTCTGACCTTGTACCGATGGTAAACCACCTAACTGACCGACAGAGATCTGTTTGTTTTGACTCTCGATAGCCGAGACTACATCCGATGGATTGAGCTTGTATTGGAGCAGACGGTCTTGGTCTAACCAAATGCGCATGGCGTACTCAGAACCTAACACCGCCACATCACCCACACCGCTCACACGCGAGATTGGGTCTTGCACGATCGACACTAAGAAGTCGGCAATCTCTTCTTGTGTCATAGAGTCATCGCGGGTGTAGAAAGCAATGGTTTGGAGGTTGTCTTCAGAGGATTTACGCGTGCGTACACCTGAGCGCTGTACTTGGTCTGGGAGACGTGAAGTGATGCCGCTGAGGCGGTTTTGCACCTGCATCTGTGCCACGTCGACATCAACGCTGGTATCAAAAGAAAAGCGCAGACGGACATTACCATCAGAGGTGGAGGTGGTGGAGAAGTACAAGAGGCCATCAAGGCCAGTCATCTCCTGTTCAATGATCTGAGCGACCGAGTTCTCCACAGTTTGGGCGGAAGCACCGGAGTAGTTAGCGCTGATGCTGATCGATGGAGGAGCGATCTCTGGGAAACGGGCGATCTTCATCTGTGGCAGGCAAATCAATCCTGCGATCATGATCATCAAGGCCACAACCCACGCCGCTACAGGGCGGTCGATGAAAAACTTGCTAATCACAGAATGTATCCTTATGCCAAAGAAACCCGAACTAACTTATCTACCGATCAACCGATCAATCTACCGATCAAACCAGCCCAACAAAACGTACTAGCTACGTGGGCTGCTACTACCATTTGCAGAGACTGCCACGGTAGAGCTGCCTGGGCTTGGTACTGTGTTAGTAACAGTAGGCGTGGTATTACTGCCTGCTGCGGTGGCTGTAGCTGTGCTCTCACTTGGTTGCACTGCAATGCCGTCGCGCTTGGTGATACGGATCTTAGAACCGTGGTGCAATGCGGCAGTGCCCTGAATTACGACCTCGTAGGAGCTATCTAAGCCATCTAAGATCTGCCAACCATCATCGTAGAGCTCGCCTAAGGTCACGCTCGTTTGTAGCACGCGATCGCCTTGGATGGTAAAGACATAGGCTCTACCTTTTGGATCACGCATCACTGCATTAGCAGGTAGGGTCATGATGTTTTGCGAGACACCACCGCTGATCTTGCAGACCACAGCCATACCAGGAAGCAATAAGTGGTCAGGGTTATCAAATATGGCGCGCATGGAGATCGAGCCTGAGTTCTCATCAACGATCACCTCAGAGAGGCTCAGTACACCTAAGCGTGAGTAGACACTGCCGTCTTCAAAGTACAAGGTCACATCATAGGCACGGTCACTTAAGTAGATCGTGCCCGCTAACAAGCCTTCACGCAGCTTGCGCCACTCTAAGGCGCTCTGCTCCATATCGACGTAGACCTTATCCAAATCAATGATCGTGGCGAGAGCTGTGCTTTGATTGGCGTTGACTAGGGCACCACGGGTGACTTGCGAGATGCCAATAATGCCGCTTACAGGAGCGCGCACGGTGGTGTAGTTGAGGGAGATCTGAGCGGTGTCTAAGGCTGCCTTGTAGAGCTTTTCGTCAGCTACTGCAAGCTCGTAGGCAAGGAGGGCGTCATCGCGCTCTTTTTCACTAGCAGAGCGTCTTTTGTAGAGGGAGGCAAAGCGCTCGTAGTCCTTATAGGCCATTTTGCGCTGCACGATAGCACGCTCATAGGAGGCTTGTGCGTGCTCAACACTAGCTTTAAAAGGAGCAGGATCGATCTCGTAGAGCGGAGTGCCTTCTTCGATTTCTGCACCTTCCTCAAAGAGGCGATTTAGGATGATGCCATCGACCTGGGGGCGCACATCTGCACGGGTATAGGCACTGACACGACCACTGAGAATAAAGGAGCGCTCGCGGTTTTTGAAGTCAGGGTGGATAGTGCTGACCTCATAGACCACCTCTGCTAGTGATGGTGTAGAGGCAACTTGCACTTCCTTACCACAGCCACTAAGAGCCATAGCTCCTGCTACAAGCAAGACTGCACCAACCGTCGCCTTAGCTGTCTTGGCAGCTTTAGTAGTCTTAGTCGCTTGAGTCGACTTTGCATCTTCAGTTAGTGGGGCGGTTGTGGTCGTAGGGGCAGTAGCGGTAGCAGTGGCCACGGCCGCGACGCTGCGCCCTCGATGCCAACCATGCAGCAGCCTCTGCCCTAAACGGGCAAATAAAGAAGCTGCTCTTACCCCATGAGCCTTAGCCTTAGTGGTGTCGGCACTATAAGCAGAGTCATCGCGATCTGGATGGTGGTGCATGGTTGTGGCCTCAACAAATCTAACAAGAAGCTCTCAAATTAGGCTTTTTGTTCCCAAAACAACAAAAAAACGGTGCTACTGCGCGCACTTTGTGATGCCGTGCAAAGCAAGGGCCAAACGACGCCTTGGCGCATGCTTAAAAAACTATATCCCAAAAGATCGTAAAACTGGCAAAAATGTCGGTAAATTCAGACAAAAGCAGCAAAAAATCAGATTTTTCGGGGCAAGAGCGCACAAAAGCAGCCAAAAGTAGCAAAAACAGCAATACAGCAATACAGCAATACAACCCCAAACACAAACAGTAGGGTCTCGTATCCAAAGGATGCAGCAATAAGGTAAATAGGGAATACAGGGCAAGCGCGGAGATACGGCAATGACAGGCAGGAGAAAGAGTATTTTGTGCAGCAAGTGATGCTTAACTTACCGAGAACCGCGGGCTAAGCGGTTCTCAGTAAAAATGACCCCACCTGGCTAAAGGTAAGATCAATGCGCTTTTACGTTCTTTTGCTTTTTGCTTTTTGGGAACGCATTATCATATTAGATCGCAACACTTAGAATTTCATTAGCTCAAGTGAGAAAAAGTGGCGTCTTTACGCGTTTGCGACAATTGTCGCAAGGCACGCTCAAGCGCATGAGCTGAGACCACGAACAATGGCACTGGCTCTGGCAGTGATACTGGCGCTTGAGCTTGAGCTTGCGCTTAGGACTGCTTGTTGGCCCAGTACAGGATTTCCTTGAGAGTTATGGGTTCAGTGGGGATTGCGTCGTTCACAACGGTGCCACGGAATGCCTTCTTGGTGAAGCCGGTTTGCTCCCAGTTTTTGTAAGCCACAAGATAGAAGTAGCGCGTGCGCTCCAGTTCATGCAGGTTGATTACTGCCTCATTCTCGACATCTAGCTGCCCTACAAAGCCCCTATCAAACACGCCAGAGTAGTCTTTGCGCATGAATCCTAGTGCCTAATCCAATAAATTTTGACCTGTCTTGATGGCTTGTTACACTCATGGTTTCGTGTAGTATGCGGAACCA
>CALXYZ010000177.1 GCA_944393075.1 uncultured Anaerobiospirillum sp.
CCCCATACCCATATGCCCTCCAAATGGTCAACCTTGAGCTTCGGTATGTCCCTATACAGGGTACCGGTTGTTACTCAGCTTACCCTATATGGGTATCATTTTAAAAATTAAGGCTCAAATCCCCGTCGTCTGCTTGAGGGAGAATGAAAAGGAGAAGTAGAAAAGATAAGTAGAAAGAAGAAGTAGAAATAAGAAGTGGAAAGACTGAAGAGCTCAAGCCAAAACAAGAATGAGCTTAAGAGCCTCACCCTATCGAGTGAGGCCAAAAGCTCTATGAGGAAAAACGCCTTGCTACCTGATCACCAAGTAGCGCTATTAAAGTAAGTGTTGCTGTGAGGTTAGTGCAGCTCGGCATCGCAACAGCAAGGCTATTGGGCTTCTTACTGTCTAAAACCCCGTGGTGGTTAAAGGAAAAGGGATAAGACAGTCATCACCCGCACCGCACCTTAGGTCTTGCTTCTTCTTCGTTAGACTTAGCTTTAGTCATCTCAAGACCTAAGTGGGCATTTTTCATAAGGCTGGGAGCCACCAGCCTCAGAAAAATGAGGAGTTTGTGAGCACTTAGGCGTTGATACCTAAAGACTCCAAATCAAGCATGATCTTAACGTCGGTGAGGCTACCACCTGCGGCACGGTCAAAGCCCTCAACAGCTTGGTTGAAGTCGTAGACCTTGCTGATTAAGCGCTTGATGTCCAGAGCACCAGAGCGGATTAAGCGGATGGTGCGTGGGTACATGTTGGCGTAACGGAAGATGGTCTTTACAGTCAGCTCCTTAGATTGAGCAGAGACGATATCAAATGGAGCTGGATCGACTGGCATACCGACTAACACCACGGTGCCGGCTGGACGCACTTGCTCGTGGATGTTGAGGATAGCTGGCTTAGCACCAGAGCACTCAAAAGCGATATCGCAGCCACGGCCAGCAGTTAAGTCCATCACCTTAGCCTTAATGTCATCGGTCTTGAGATTCAGGGCATGGATGTTGTTGTAGGAAGCGGCGATCTTGAGCTTCTCATCGATCATGTCAACCACGATCACATCGGAGCAGCCACCTGCTAAAGCGCATAAAGCAGTGACGATACCGATGGTGCCAGCACCAAAGACGATAGCGACATCACCTGGCTTGATTTCAGCCTTGGTAGCAGCCTGCATACCGATAGCCACAGGCTCAACCATAGCGCCTTCATAGTAGCTGAGCTCATCAGGGAGCTTGAAGGCAAAAGCAGCTGGGTGCACGATCTTCTCGCAGAGGCAACCATCGATTGGTGGGGTAGCAAAGAAGGTCAGCTCTGGGTCTAAGTTGTAGTAGCCAGCTAAGGTCTCAGCGCTGTTGAAGCGTGGGATACCTGGCTCTAAGCACACGCGGTCACCTACCTTTAAGTGCTTGACGTTGCTGCCAACAGCGGTCACTAAGCCGGAAGCCTCGTGGCCTAAGATCATTGGCTGCTCGACCACATATGGGCCAATCTTGCCGTGGGTGTAGTAGTGGACATCGGAACCACAGATACCACAGGCCTTGATAGCGACCTCGACGTCATCAGCGCCTAAGGTTAAGTCCTTCTGGACATCACGAATCTGAATCAGACCCTTCTTCTCTAAAACAACAGCCTTCATAGTTTCCTCACTATATTGAGCTTTATGCATTCCTAAGAGCTTGAATTCCAAACTTAACTAAGACCCGAACACCGCAACCTAGCAGCAGCATGCAGCAGCTGAAGCATCGCTACGTTGCGGCAGCATCACAGCACCTTGTTGCCCGTGCTGTTTTTGCTGTCTTAGTTAAATTTCTTAAGTAAGCCCATTATAGCGAGAAAAAGATCACCGTAAATCACTTAGTTAAAATTTTTGATAAAGTTCACAAAAAATTTTTAGTAAGTCCCGAGAAAAAATGGATCTACAGGCCCACGATGTCTGACTTAGCGGCAACTCAAAAAAAATTTTTTCTAAAGACGTCATAGAGGCACCTTGGGATTGTATAACGAAAGCTGTAGGCCGCCGGAGGACAGCAAGTTGGCAGAGCTAGCAGAGAGATACACGCTAAGGTCGTTACCGGCTGGTATCCCCACCAATCCGCCCAAGTAGGCTTGATGGGGAGGGGTGAATGGAAGAAGGCAAGGAAAGAAGGCAGTAGACAGGGGCGGGCGCTGTGCCCTGCCCCATTACCCAGACTCGTTAAGCGCCAGGGTACAGAGTACGACGGCTGGCTAGAGCGGCGCCATAGGCGGCAGGAGCCGAGGTAACAGTGGCGTCTAAGATCAGGTTCTTACTGTCGTACAACGCATTAGCATTCACCAGCTCGTTGAGCTTGTCTAAATGCAGATAGAGGAAAGGCCCGATAGTGCCACCTAAGATGATATTGGTATCGCAGAAGTTATTGAGGTTGTTGATCAACAGTGCGAGCGCTTCGAGGTATTGATTAAAACGGCTCACCGCAGTTGGGGTGCCGGCAACCACATTCGCAAAGAAGTTGTCGAGACTGGTAAATTCGTCCTTAAGCAGCGCAGCTTCATTGAGATAAGGGTCGGCACAACCATCACGGCCACAGTAGCAAGAACGGCCGTGCGCAAAGAGCGTCATATGGCCCACCTCACCGGCACGAGCATTTATGCCTAACAGCAGCTTACCCTCGGCGACAATGCCACTACCTACAGTACGGCTGAGATTGAGGTAGACAAAACTGCCTCGCTTATAGCTGCGGGTTTCGGCAATCGCGCCAGCATTAGAGTCGTTAAGCAACTTCAGCTGAAATTGTGTCAGCTCCCCAAGCTCCCGCAAATCATAAGACTTGTCATTAAGACGCAGGGCATACGAACTAAAGCTCTGATCGTGGTTGACGGTACCTGGAACGCTCACACCTAAGCAGGTATTAAGAGGACAGTCTTGTGGCAAGGAGCGCACAAATTGCTCAATACAGCGCTGCACTTGCACAAAGTAATCATGCGACCAAGCAAAGGTCAGTGCAAAGGTATGCTCTCTAACCACCTGATAGGCAAAGTCCACTGCCACCAAGGTGATCTCTTGCTGCTTGATATCAAGGCCTAAGCTCAGCTTATATTTTGGGTTGAAGATGAGCTTGTCAGCACGCTTACCTCCAGTTGAAGGGCACTTGCCATCCTTGAGGAGCAAACCAGCATCGATCAGCTGCTTTGAGTAGCTGATAGCTGTTGGCAGCGAGATATTGAGCTCGCTTGAGAGCTGCGGATTAGAGGTATAGCCCTGATCATCAATCTCCTTGCAGATAAATCGCAAAGTACTGCTTTTCGCTTCACTCGCCACGTCATACTCCCCTTAGAAATCTCGATTCCAAACACCAAATACCTAACAGCGCCCGCCCCCCTAAAAAAAGACCACGCCTCCCTGCTGCATTGTACCCGCTTTTAATGAGCAGCATATCCCAGCAGCATATCCCATTACATCTCCCAACCCCTGACAACAAGAATCAGCTTGAGCCCTAAAAACACCCTAAAGTGCCGCCAGCCTAGACCCCATAAGGCTTCCCATATTTATGCCTTTCTTTACATTACTAAAAAATTTTAATTAAGTCACATTTTCAAAAATTGGTGCTAGGAAATCGATCGCTGTCACCCCTATAATCACTTCATAAAATTTCTTAACTAAGTTAGCACATATGAGGAACAACAGGGCGTTCCCAGTGCTGAACTTAGGGGCTCAGAGTTTAGTTAGTGATTTCGACTAGGATTGAAAAGGTAGGTAGAAATGAGAGCATGGTTTAACAAAGCCACCTGCATGAGTGCAGGCGGAGCTGATGGCGTAGGCTCGCCACTTCCAAGTACAGGTGATAGCGCCGCTACAGCCGCAGCCGCAGCAACTACTGCCAAGGCTGGCAGCAACATTGATGGCAAGGTCTCGCGTCTCACCATCTTGTCTTATGGCATGGGTGACGTGGGCTGTAACTTCAGCTGGATGTTCGTCGGCAACTTCCTGATGTACTTCTACTCCGAGATCTGCCAGATCTCGATGATGGCCATCAGTACGCTTTTCATCGTCTCCCGTATTTGGGACGCACTCAATGACCCAGTCATTGGCTTCCTCTCTGACCGTACCCGCAGCAAGATGGGCCGCTTCCGCCCATGGTTGCTCTTCGGTGCACCAGTAGTAGCAGTGCTCTTAACCCTGACCTTTACTTACCAAGAAGGCATGGATGAGGGTGGCCGCATCATCTATATGTACGTCACCTACTGCCTCTTAGTGCTGGGCTACACTTGTGTGAACTTACCTTATGGCACCTTATTAGGTACTCTCACCCAGAACATGTACGAGCGCGCTAAGCTCAATACCTCGCGTTCGGTGTGTGCCATGATTGCCATCAACGTCATCAACGTCATTACCTTACCTCTGATCAACTTCTTTTCTGAAAGTCAGGGTCAGGCTCATGGCTTCATGATGGTCGCAATGTGCTACGGTACTATCTTTACCCTCTGCCACTGGATTACCTTCAAGAACACTAAAGAAGTCGTCACCATCCCAGCTGAGGCTAAGTACCCACTCAAGACTCAGTTTAAGGCAGTGCTGCAAAACAAGCTGTTCTTGATTGCTGTGGCTGGCCAGTTCCTCTTTGGTGTGGCTTGGTATGGCCGTAACGCTGACCTTCTCTACTACTTTAAGTACGTGGCCTTAGATGAGAACATCTTCACCGTCTTTTCGGCTGTGATCATCGCCCCATCGATCTTAGGTTCGTTCTCGTTCCCATTCGTGTTCTTGAAATTAGGTAACAAGGGGCACACCGGCGCTCTCTTTGCCTTAATGTCCGGTATCAGCCTCTTTGCCATCTACTTTGTGGACATTACTTCAAGCCCAATCATCTTCTATGTGTTAGCAGGTGTCTCCAACTTCTTCCTCTGCGCCTTCAACACCGCTATTTACGCTGTGATTCCAGACTGCGTGGAGTATGGCCAATACAAGACTGGCATCCGTAATGACGGCTTCCAATACGCCTTCATCTCTCTTGCTAACAAGATCGGTATGGCTATCGGTACCGCATTGTTAGCATTAGCCTTAAGCTTAGCTGGCTATGAGGCCAACGGCACCCAAAACGAGAATGTGGTTGAGATTGTCCGTTGGGGCTTCTCGATTGCTCCAGCCATTGTCTGGTTTGCCGCCGCCGCAGTGCTCTTCATGTACAACATGCGCCAAGACGACTATGCCCGCATCGTTTTAGCTCTGTCGCAGAACAAGCAAAACGAAGCCAAGGTTGATGCCGCCATTGCCGCCGTCAAGGCCGACAGCGCCAAGTAACTGGAACGCAGTAGCAACCAAATCTACAACGAACACGTCCCATTAAGCAAAAGAGACTAAGAACAAAATCTTAGTTGGAATCATCGTGGTGCGCTCAAGAGTGAGCTCTAGCTTACTCTTGGGCGCATTTTTCTTTTATGCCAGCAAACGAGCGCGCCCCGCTTACGATCGCGATTTGTAGTTGCACGCGGCATATACGCACACTAAAATGTTGTGACTCTTTTGCAGGATCTTTGGGCCTTAGCGCCATCATGCAGCAGCTGCATATATAAGTAAGTAGAGTAAGCTGCCCCGCCACGCTGCCTTAGACCTTGCCCCACTAACGCGGATGCTAACGCTAACGCGAATGCCAAAAACAATGGTAAAGCCCTAGCGGTACATAGCCCTAGCGGTGCAAGGTCTAGCGGTGCAAGGTCTAGGCAGAGTCAGGAAAGGATGCTGCAATTACTGTTTTTGTTTACTTAGGATTTAAGTCATGCGCACTAGTCGTTACTTGCTCGCAACTTTGAAAGAGAATCCAGTTGAGGCTGTGGTCGATAGCCACCGCTTAATGTTACGTGCTGGTTTAATTCGCCAAGTTGCTTCTGGTATCTACAATTGGTTACCTACTGGCCTGCGTGTTTTAAGCAAGGTCGAAGCTATCATTCGTGAAGAGATGAATAAGAAGGGTGCCATTGAGATCGCAATGCCGGTGGTGCAGCCTGCTGACTTATGGCGTGAGTCTGGCCGCTATGTGAAGTACGGCCCAGAACTGTGCCGTCTTAAGGATCGCAAGCAAAACGAGTTCGTGCTTGGCCCTACCCACGAAGAGGTCATCACCGCTTTATGCCGCAACGAGATCAAATCGGCTCGTCAGCTGCCAATGAACCTCTACCAAATCCAGACTAAGTTCCGCGATGAGGTGCGCCCACGTTTCGGTGTGATGCGCGGCCGTGAGTTCATCATGAAGGACGCTTACTCCTTCCACGTTGATCACGAGTCCTTAGAGCAAACCTATCAGGATATGTACGATGCCTACACCGCTATCTTTACGCGTTTAGGCTTAACCTTCCGCGCTGTGGAGGCTGATACTGGTTCTATCGGTGGCAACCACTCCCACGAGTTCCAAGTGTTAGCTGACGCTGGTGAAGACACCATCGCCTACTCTGATGAGTCGTCTTACGCCGCTAACATCGAGATGGCAGAAGCCTTAGCTCCAAACGAGGAGCGCGAGGCCCCAGGTGCGGCTTACTCCAAGGCTCCAACCCCAGGCTGCCACACTGTTGACGAGGCTGCTGCAGCTTTAGGCATTCCTGCTGATAAGGTCTTAAAGAGCTTAGTGGTACGTGGTGAGACCAAGGAAGATGGTACCCACGACTTAATCATGCTGTGCTTACGCGGCAACCAAGAGTTAAACGAGATCAAGGCTGGCAAGATTCCAAGTGTGGCTGACCCAATCGAGTTTGCTACCGAAGAAGAAATCGCTGCCTTCACCGGTGCTCACCCAGGATCCTTAGGCCCAATCGACTTCAAGGGCCGCATCATCTTCGACCGTGCTGCTGACAAGATGAGCAACTTCGCTTGCGGTGCTAACGAAGATGGCTTCCACTTAATCAACGTCAACTTAGACCGCGACATCCCTAACTACGAGGTGATGGATCTGCGCAACGTTGAAGAAGGCGATCCAAGCCCAGATGGTAAGGGCAAGTTACACCTGCGCAAGGGTATTGAGGTTGGCCAAGTCTTCATGCTCGGCACCAAGTATTCTGAAGCTATGGGTGCTACCGTCACCGATAAGAATGGCCAGAACATCCCAATGGAGATGGGCTGCTACGGTATCGGTGTAACCCGTGTGGTGGCTGCTGCTATCGAGCAACACCACGACGACAAGGGTATTGTGTGGCCTGAGGGCATGGCTCCATTCCAGGTCGGCATTATTGCTTTAGGCTTAGGCAAGTCTGAAGCCGTCAAGGCCGAGGCTGAGAAGCTCTATGAGGAGCTTGAGGCTATGGGCGTTGAGGTGCTCTACGATGACCGTGACGAGCGTGCTGGCGTCATGTTCTCCGATATGGAGTTAATCGGCATTCCACACGTCATCACCATTGGTGCTAAGGGCTTAGATAAGGGTATTGTCGAGTACAAGAACCGTCGAACCTTAGAAAAGGAAGAGATCAAGCGCGAGGACGTGCTTGCCGCTCTCAAGCAAAAGTTAGGTCGCGCCTAAGCTTCTAAGCTACCGCTGTGGCCATTACCATTGCCACGGTAACGGCCACAGTTGTAGCCGTGGCTGTGGCCACAGCAACGACCAACTTCCCATCTGCTAAAGCGCCTCCAAGAACCAAACCTATGTTCCAAGAACAGCAGTTCTTGGAGGCGCAGAGAATATCCCCGCTGCTGCTGAGGCTGTGGCGGGGATATTTTTTCCTACTGTACGGTCGCCTGCCACTAGTGACTCGTGGGTTGCTATACTCCCCTCTGATCTACTTGTCTCGCGTAGG
>CALXYZ010000178.1 GCA_944393075.1 uncultured Anaerobiospirillum sp.
AGCAAACACTACCTAATAATTCATGATAAATATCATGTTTTTTGAAGAAAATTTCGTTTTTTGATACTGAACTCGGGAGGAGTCTCGCCTTTACCAGCAGCTTGAGCCACCATTTGCACTGCTTCTATGGCTGGCTCTGCTGGAGCGGCGTTGAGGTCTAAGACCTCTTCGGCATAGGCCGCAACAGAGCTAAAGTTTTGGTTGACGAAAGCAAAACGCTGATCATCAAACACCATCACAGGCATGGTGGTATCGAAATCTAAGTTACGAGCCCCGCCCTTATCTTGAGCCCCGCTCGCAGTCCTTACTTTATTTACAGTCATTGACTTAGACACAGAGGTAGCTGAGGACTCTGATGACTCCACTGACTCTACTGGCTCAGATCCTGCGCCTACAGCTGCCACCATCATGGACTCATCGCCATCAACAGGAGATACGGCCTCAGTGGTAGTTCTTGGACCTTTATAGGCATAAAGCATCTTTTGCTCACCAGAGGAGATTGGCATCTTAGAATCTAGAGCAACAAAGAAAGCACGACCAAAATCCACACTATCAACGTCAACACCAACACGGTTGGTCAGCAAGGTCTCACCTTGGAGCGAGCTGTTAGAGAAGGTATCGCAGTTCTTGCATTTACGCTCAGCTTCTACGTTACGTAACGAGCTATCGTCAGGGTCAAAACTTGGTTCAGAATTTGGTGTTGGAATTGGCGTTGGAGTTGGCTCAGGGTTAGGGTTAGGAACTGGCTCAGGTAATGGTTCAGGATCTGGCTTAGGGTTAGGCGTTGGATCGGGATTAGGATCAGGATTTGGTGTTGGTTCTGGTTCCGGCTCAGGCTCTGGTTCTGGCTCTGGCTCTGGTTTAGGAATAACGGTGATATCACCTGGGTTCACGGTCACATCGTAGTTAGGATTGTCAGTGGTAGCTGTGATCGTATCTCCATCGATGGTGATATTGATACCAAGATCGTCGTTTCCTACGATACCGTCTTGTACATCATCGTAGTTGGCAATGGTGTCGCTACTAGGTGTGGTATTTGGATCTTCACCCTCGTTGATAGTCTGATCAGACATGTCGATCACAAGCTTCTTTTTGTTGATGTTGAGGGTACCGATGCCGCTAAGCCCATCTGGGCGAGAGGTACGATCGTGGATGCTCTCGTCACCGCCTCCATTTTTATCCCAAGTATCTCCTGCTGCCGCGTAAGTGAAGAAGAACTCATGCCCTAAGAGCATGTCATCATCCATGCGGGATGCGAACTCATAACCATGCTCACCAGCATTGCTCTGGGTGTAATCAAGGTCAGCATTCTCCTTATTCACGTAACTGTCTAAGAAGAAACCCTCGTTGTTGACCAAGTCCTCGTAGTTATGGGAGGTACCGTCATAGGTGAAGTTAAAGTCTTCAATGAAGAATGGACGCAAGAAGCCTTTGTTCTTGATAACCATATCGCCGTTAGCATCAGTACCAGCAACAAAGATCGACGACAGCTCACTCTCAGTCATGCCTTGCTCTAAGGCCTGTGCATAGGCTGTCTCTAAGCTATTGGCAATCTCGTCCACACCAGTAAGGGCAAAGTCAGCCGCGCCCGCACCTGTACCCGCACCTGATCCTATAGCCGCAAGTTCTTTTTGCGTGTAGTAGCCAGCTACCACGCCATTCACATCCAAAGCCGAACCAGCCTCTACCTCACCTATTAAGGTGCCGAAGTTATAACTTGCGCCATTTACAGCAGCCATTTGCTGCAATGATGACAGCATACTCTCGGTATTTGGTGCAAAAGCAGATAAGGTGTGCTTAAAGCCATTACTATCACCACTGATCCTACCGACCAACGCACCAACATTGGTTTGTGGAGCGAGATTATTACCCCAGCCCATGTTGAGAGCGAAGTCCTCAACCTCTACGGCCTCTAAGGTAGTGTTATACATAGAGCCGGCAAGTGCACCGACATTAAGAGGAACACCTGCGCCTGAGAGGTCAGTTCCAACATCGAACTGCGCTTGCGAGAGCTTAAGGTTCTTGATGGAGGCACCATCTAAGGCAGCAAACAAGCCGTAGTCACCAGCTTGGGTGATAGCACCAGAGAAGGTGATGTTATGGAAAGCACCGTCTATAGTGCCAGCAAAGGCGGTATTGCCGTTTACTAAATCCTGACCTAAAGGCACAAAGTCGTCGCCGAAGTCGATGTCATTGGTGAGCCAGTAGTCGCCTTGGAAGTTTCCTGCTTGCAGGCGGTCATAGAAGTCAGCAGCATTAGAGAGCATTTGCTGAGAGGAGTGGTCAACAAAGAGTCCATCTGCATGAGAACCATTATCCGCAATCAGGGAGTCTGAAGCTGCCTGTAAGCCCTGCGATGCCAAGTACTCGCGCACAGTAGTGTCTTGAAGGCTTCCATCAGCTCCTCTGACATAAGCTGCTACATCAAGCTTGTTACCAAGATCAATACGGCCAACAGAAGAATGAAGCTCAAGGCTCTGCGGCATGATTGGGTTGTTCTCATCTGTGTTGGTGTTAAGGCGCTCCACTTCAGCAATAACAATCTGGCTACCGTTGATCTTGATGTTATCGGCGGTGATGTTGTCTAAGACGGTGATTTTGCCCATGCCACGCATATTTGGCAGAGCATCAAGAGTAATTGGGGTGTTGTTATTGGTCTTGAAGTTGTCTAATAGAGCCTGCGACACCTTACTGGTACCGAGATATACCGACTTTGCGTTAGAGATGTTGCCGCCTTTGAGGAGGCTGATGCCATTTGGGTTTACCAGATAGAAGTTGACGTTGTCCTCGTTGTGGATATGGCCTGCAATACGCGAGGCTGATGGGCCTGTCACCACATTAAGAAAGGAGGTCTCAATCTTCTGATTATCACTGCGCTGGAAGTTCAGATAGTGGCCAGCTTCAACGTTAAAGCTCCTCCACAGCATAAGCTGATTGCGGCGGTCGGTGGAGATATACATCTTGTTGGTGCCCTCCTGTCGAATCTGAGCTCCATAGGCGTTGCTAATTTCAGGCAAATTAGGGCGCGATGCAGCTTGCACCTCAGGGCTCAAAGCAATGCTGGCACTAAGGGCAGCAGCAAGGGCGGTAAGACGCACAAAGACTCTACCGTGGCTGCTGTGAGCTAAACGACCGCCTATGGAGAAAAAAGCAGTTTGGCTTAAACGAGCAAACATATAGCCTCCTTAAGGCTCACTTAAGGTTCAGCCTAGAACAAGGGGAAATACCTGATCTTGCACTCAGGGCTTTGGCCTTAAGCATTACTTCAAGCCTTAAGCAAAGTAATGGTGAAACAATGCGAGCACTAGAGAACAAGCCCTAGTACCCCTAAACAGAAAGTTGGGTTGATAGCGTGGGATCTGATCTAAGCGAAGGTTAAGAGAGTGATTGGGTTACTTGGGTTGAGTGGCTGGAAGAGGTGTGAACAGGTGTCACTGCTGCTGTCACTGGCATAGAGATCTTGCCATCGTTAGGATTTGACGTGCTAGTATTGGCATCTTTAGAAGAAAGCACCTCACAAGTAACCTCTTCATGATCGCGGCTGCGTAATACTGTAGCTTTCTCGCAAGCTACAGAGTCAGCTTGAGCCACCATCTGAACCTCATCTAAAGCAGGCTCGGTTGGAGCAGCGTTAAAGTCTAATATCTCTTCAGCATCAGCTGCTATGGAGCTGCTGTCTTGGCTCACAAAAGCAAAACGATGAGACTCCACCATATCTACTGAGCCCTCATTCTCAGCACCCAACTGAGCACCAAACTCCGAAGCATTAGAAGTTGCATCGTTTGCAGCTATTACAGACTCGTTAAGCTCTACAGAATCTTCTACTTTCTTTGGCTCTTCATAGGCATAGAGTAGTTGCAACTCATTTGAGGTAGTTATAGGATCTCCAGAATCGAGAGCAGCAAAGAAAGCACGACCAAAGTCCACACCAGCAACGTCAACACCAACACGGTTGGTCAGCAAGGTCTCACCTTGGAGCGAGCTGTTAGAGAAGGTATCGCAGTTCTTACATTTACGCTCAGCTTCTACGTTACGTAACGAGCTATCGTCAGGATCAAAACTTGGTTCAGGATTTGGTGTTGGATTTGGCGTTGGAGTTGGCTCAGGGTTAGGGTTAGGGTTAGGAACTGGCTCAGGTAATGGTTCAGGATCTGGCTTAGAGTTAGGCGTTGGGTCGGGATTAGGATCAGGATTTGGTGTTGGTTCTGGCTCAGGCTCAGGCTCTGGTTCTGGCTCTGGTTTAGGAATAACAGTGAGATCACCTGGGTTCACGGTCACATCGTAGTTAGGATTGTCAGTGGTAGCTGTGATCGTATCTCCATCGATGGTGATCTTAATACCAAGATCGTCGTTACCTACGATACCGTCTTGTACATCATCGTAGTTGGCAATGGTGTCGCTACTAGGTGTGGTATTTGGATCTTCACCCTCGTTGATAGTCTGATCAGACATGTCGATCACAAGCTTCTTTTTGTTGATGTTGAGGGTACCGATGCCGCTAAGCCCATCTGGGCGAGAGGTACGATCGTGGATGCTCTCGTCACCGCCTCCATTTTTATCCCAAGTATCTCCTGCTGCCGCGTAAGTGAAGAAGAACTCATGCCCTAAGAGCATGTCATCATCCATGCGGGATGCGAACTCATAACCATGCTCACCAGCATTGCTCTGGGTGTAATCAAGGTCAGCATTCTCCTTATTCACGTAACTGTCTAAGAAGAAACCCTCGTTGTTGACCAAGTCCTCGTAGTTATGGGAGGTACCGTCATAGGTGAAGTTAAAGTCTTCAATGAAGAATGGACGCAAGAAGCCTTTGTTCTTGATAACCATATCGCCGTTAGCATCAGTACCAGCAACAAAGATCGACGACAGCTCACTCTCAGTCATGCCTTGCTCTAAGGCCTGTGCATAGGCTGTCTCTAAGCTATTGGCAATCTCGTCCACACCAGTAAGGGCAAAGTCAGCCGCGCCCGCACCTGTACCCGCACCTGATCCTATAGCCGCAAGTTCTTTTTGCGTGTAGTAGCCAGCTACCACGCCATTCACATCCAAAGCCGAACCAGCCTCTACCTCACCTATTAAGGTGCCGAAGTTATAACTTGCGCCATTTACAGCAGCCATTTGCTGCAATGATGACAGCATACTCTCGGTATTTGGTGCAAAAGCAGATAAGGTGTGCTTAAAGCCATTACTATCACCACTGATCCTACCGACCAACGCACCAACATTGGTTTGTGGAGCGAGATTATTACCCCAGCCCATGTTGAGAGCGAAGTCCTCAACCTCTACGGCCTCTAAGGTAGTGTTATACATAGAGCCGGCAAGTGCACCGACATTAAGAGGAACACCTGCGCCTGAGAGGTCAGTTCCAACATCGAACTGCGCTTGCGAGAGCTTAAGGTTCTTGATGGAGGCACCATCTAAGGCAGCAAACAAGCCGTAGTCACCAGCTTGGGTGATTGCACCAGAGAAGGTGATGTTATGGAAAGCACCGTCTATAGTGCCAGCAAAGGCGGTATTGCCGTTTACTAAGTCCTGACCTAAAGGCACAAAGTCATCACCAAAGTCGATGTCATCAGCAAGCCAATAATCCTCATTAAAGGCTGTACCTCTAAGGTAATGCTCAACGTCTTCAACGCTTGAGAGCATATGTTGTGTGGAGTGATCAACAAAAAGTCCTTCTGCATGTGAACCGTTAGCTGCAATCTGAGACTCAGAGGCCGCGATCAACCCCTGCTCTCGCAAGAAGTCACGATAGATCTCACCTTGCGACTCAGGAACCACCCGATCTAAGTTACCGCCGATATCAACTCTATGGGTAGAGGAGTGCACCTCAAGTTTATCTGGAAGGTGAATCTTGGTTTGCCCCGAGCCGTCAGCAATGGCAAACATATCATCGACTTCACCGATGATGATTTGGCTACCGTTGAGTGTTATGTTGCTAGCGTCTACATAGCCAAGCAAGGTTGTACGGCCCATACCCTTAACTGTAGGCAAAGAAGAGATAGGTAAAGCCGGCGAGTTTTGGTCTTTGAACAGATCTAAGGTGTCTTGTGACAGCTTACTGGTACCCAAGTACAAGCTCTTGATGTTCTCGATATTGCTTAACTTAGAAGTGGTTATGCCATTAGGGTTGACGAGATAGACGTTGACGTTAGGGTTTTGTCCTCTAATCACACCATCGATACGCGAGGCTGAAGGGCCAGTCACGACATTGAGAAACGAGGCATCTTGCTTATTGACGTTATCAAAAATCACACGATTACTAACGCCGACATCAAAGCTGTTCCACAGTAACAAGGCGTTGGTGTGGGCTGTTTTGACTGTGAGCTCATTGAGATTGTCAGTTCTCACCACCTCAGCGTTATAGCCCTTTTTCAAAACTGGTAAGTTTGGACGTGGAGCAGCCTGAGCCTCAGGTATCAAAGCAAAGCTAACAGTAAGAGCAACAGCAACAGGGCTAAGCACTGCCATGGCTGCGGCAATGGCAGCAACTCGTAAGAAGCTGCTGCCGTGACTGCTATGAGCCTTATGGCCACTATGATAGAAATGAAAGTTTGGGTGGAGTGAAGTACACATGTGTCCTCCTTACAGCTCAGCCTTTAACAGTGCTTGGCTGTGCCGTGCCAGCAGTACTGGCCTAGCACGGCACTGCTTTGGGCGTTTTGCTTTAAATTCAAGAGCTGGCAGAGAGTCTAAGCTGAGGAAAAGCTAAGGTGTTATCTCTGCCGTAAGGGTTGATCGGTTGGTTAGGTTGGTCGCTGTATTCGCGTGAGTTGAAGTGGTTGAGTAAAACGCATTTGGTAATGCGGGGGTCTTGGGGGAGGTTAGAAAGCACTGTCTAAAGGAAGACCTCCTTAGCGCATGGCAGAAATAAGTGGATCAGATAAAACAACAGCTAAAAACAGACGACTTACAGCTGTTACTCGCTCTTGTGGTCTCTGGGGTAGGCCGTAAGTCGCTATTTTTTGGGGCCAAAAATCACGATCTTGTCGCCCACACGGGCAATGGTCACTACACACATATGACGAGCTGGCTTTCTGTCCATAGCACTGGTGCTGGTAGTGGCGGCAGTGGCCGAGTCGCTGTGATCGTTGGTGGCAGAATTAATCGAAGGCATAGGATGATCTCCTTAGGTTGCTGAATTGAGGGCGGTGTTAGTTAGCCTTTAAGGTGGTTTGAGCCTGTAATGAATTGGTTATGGTTAAGTGGGTGGTTCGTGGTTGAGAGGTTGAGTGGTAGGTTGAGTGGTTGAGTGAGTCGTGAGATGCTGGACTGACCTCTGCCTGTACCTGCAAACGAGCTAGTGAGCTGTGGACAAGCAAACAGTGAAATTTGTTGACAATGTAATAAGATAAGCCGTTGAAGTGCTTGTTGCGCTGTAACCAGCCTTCGTTCTTTGCGGTTAAGAAGTCGCGCTGCCCTACCGAGTGAGCAGCCGTCGGTGACGTTCTCCCACACCTACGCGCCTAGAGTAGGTGACTTGGTTTTGGAAGACACCCATTGGCACATAGTCGTAACTGTGTGGCTTGTGCATCACAGCACTATAGTTGGGACTAGAGTGGGCGCTGGCACGGGCGCTGGAATAAGTACCCATAGGATTGGTGGTGCTAGAGGAGGAGGAGGTGGTGGTGTTAGAAGCTAAGCTTGTGTTCATATAATATCGGCGCGGATACCCCAGAGGTAACTCTGGGGAGGAAGCGCCGCCTCCTTCTGTTCTAAATTCTGTTATAAA
>CALXYZ010000179.1 GCA_944393075.1 uncultured Anaerobiospirillum sp.
GTGAACCAATTATGCATGATCAAGGCTATTGCGTCTTAGCCTTGTCCGATGCTGTGTGGTAAATTTTAGAGGTTCCCAACTGTACCTTACCGATGAGGTAAACAAAGGTCATGGTGCCTGCTAAGGCACAGGCAAAGGCAAAGAAAGCGCGCTCTACGAGGTTTGAGCTTGGCCAGAATAAGATGGCGAGCAAAATACCTAACTGTGCCGAGGAAATGGTGGCTGCTGTCGAAGGTGAGACAAACTTATTGCGGCAGAGGCTCTGCATGATGAGGCCTGCTACAGCCAATCCCATACCAGTGAGCAAGATTGCCATAAGGCGAGGCAGGCGTGAGATCAAAAGGAGCTCGATCTCCTCGGTGTTACCTGCAAGCAGATTACCCACTGAGAGCTCTAACACTCCTAAAAAGAGCGATACCACGCTCAACACAATCAAAGCTACCGTCAGCACGATGCTGAGGCGGTAGTTAAGCCACCATGCTCTCATCAGTAAATACCACAAGAAGCAGAACCAAAAACCAAGAAACTTAAAACTTAAAACTAAGAAGCTAAGAAACAGGAAACAAGAAACACACACAAAAAAAAAAGCGTGCATTTGTGCACAACAATAATTTACGCACGGCACGCACGTATGACACAAAGCACAAAACAGATGTGAACTTAAAACTAGAGTTGGCTCATATAGCAACCAAAACCATAGTTACAGAGCTAGTAACACCTAAAAAATTGTGAAAAAGCAGCAAAATTGATAACCACTGCTTTGTGCTTAAAAGTCACAGGTAACGTAAGTTAGTCTATGCTAACTCGGTGACTAGTATACAAGAGCACCTCCATCTTGTATAGAGTGCGATGCAAAAAAGTGAAAAATGTCAGCACCATGCACGCTAAGGCCGTAAATAAGCCAAAGCTTTGATCCAAAAGTGATCGTGCTGGCTCCAAGTGAACAAAAAGCGCAAAAAGCAATGAGCGCCTCACGGCTCTATCTGGACTACACGACCCCTATGCGTCAGCAGTGGTGTGATGACAATGATAGTGGTGGTGATGTCTGCTCCTGTGACCGTAGTAGGGGGCAGGCAGTTGGTGGTAGGGACTAGACACCTAGCATCAGGGGTAGCGGCTATAGAGATGTAGTGGCTCTATGCTGTTTGGTTCCACAGACAATAGCAATGGGTAATGGAGTGTGGAAGTTAGGGATTGAGTGAGTGTTTAGAAAAATAGGCAAGTATGCGATAGGTTTGGCTAAGGTGCGCCTGCAACTGGTCACGTATAATGCAATCATGCGATGTTGGCCCGTCGGCCATGCAATGAGAAACATCGCCGCAACTGCAAAGATAGGTGTGATTTTGCCACTGCTCAACTAAACCTGCTGCGCGTCTTCTGTGCGTGTTTGCTCGTTTTTGTTGTGAGCTTAGGCGGAGAGCCCTTGTCGTTTTGTGGCTGCTTTTTCGGGAGCTAATTTGAATGTCGTCATTATTCATCTCGGCACTGATTTTAGTCGTGTACGCCATTGTGTCCTTAGTGTTGAGTGCCCGTCTTAAGTGGTACCAAAGCATTTTATGGATCGTGGTGGTAGTGGCTTTTGGCCTTAAGTATGTGGTCTACAGCCAAACTGGTGGCATTTTAGAACCACAACTGCCAGCTTGGCAGATCGTGGTGTTAGAGGCTACCTATAGCGCTCTGATGCTCGCAGTGTTCTTGGCTATTGTGAAAGACCTGCTGCTTTTAGTGCGCACTATCTTTAGATTTGTGGCCAAAATACCAAAAGAGAACCGTCGTCCATGGCCATTAGGGCGTATCAACGCCATCATTGCGGTTGTGGCTCTTAGCTTTGGTGTTGGTGGCACTGTCTATCAATACAAGGTTCCTGAAATCGCCACCGTCGACATCGCTGTCAATGATCTCGCTCCTGAACTTAGAGACTACAAGATTGTGCAGCTGACCGATCTGCACATCGGCCCAATCTTAAAACGTGACTGGCTTGAGGGTGTGGTACAACGCGTCAACGAACAAGATCCTGATCTTGTGGTCATTACCGGCGACTTTGTGGACGGCTCTGTTGGCAAGCTCAAAGATGAGTTTTTACCACTTGCCAACCTTAAGGCTAAAGATGGCGTGCTCGCTGTCACTGGCAATCATGAGTACTACTCTGGTGCTAACTCTTGGGTCAGCACCTTAGAGAACTTAGGCGTGCAGTTCTTAAAGAATCAGAGTGTGCTGATTAAGGCTCAAGGCGCCACCACTGATCGTGCTGCGATCTTGGTCTCGGGTGTGCCTGATCCTCGTGGTCAAGCTTTTGGTGAAGACGATCCTGATGTGGAAGCTGCTTTTGCTAACTTAGTTGCGCGCAAATTTGTTCCAGAAGACCCTCAAGATAGAGCCAAGGCAAAGGCTGATTTGGCTGCCGCTGCCGCTGCACAAAAGGCCGCCGCCGCTAAGAGTGTCAATGCTGATGCAGAGGTTGCTCTCAACGATATCAACGCACTGCAAGATGAGGCTATTCGCACCTCGATCGACGCTACAGGTCAGAGCAACGAGGATGCTAGTAACGAGGCTATCGCTCACATCTCTGGTATCAGTATCAGTAACGAAGAAGATGCAGCCACCGCAGCGGTTGCTCAAGAGCGCCGCAAGAACAGCATTCCGTCAGTTTCAGATGCCGCTGCGGCTAGCTTTAAGCTGCTCTTAGCTCACGAGCCAGGCGTTATGACGCAAAACCCTGATGTGAACTTGGTCTTAACTGGTCACACTCACGGTGGCACTATGTTCTTCTTAAAGCCGCTGATTGCTGCCTTTAATGTAGGCTATGTCAGCGGTTTATATGAGGTCACACCAGACACAAGCATCTACGTGAGCAATGGTACTGGCATTTGGTCAGGCTTCTCTTGCCGTGTCTTAGTACCATCAGAGATTACAGTCTTTAACCTCAAAACCAAGCACTAATCGGCATGCAGGTTAGCAGTAGAGAATGAGGATATGGCCTCAAGGCTTTGGCGCAGTAGCAGCAACTAAGCTCAGCTCAGCTAAGCTGCGCTCCGCTTAGTTGCTACGCTCAGTTTAGCTGAGCTGCTCCAAGCAAGAGCTGAGTTTAGTTAGTCCAAGGCGCAGCACCGTGACTAGGGATTCCAAGGTGCTGCCATTGAGCAGAGAACAGCGACAAGCGACAAGCGACAATAGACAAGAGACAAGGAGAAAACGCTCGGACAAAAAGGAGAGATTGTGGCGGCGTGCTGATCACAAACAGCGCAGAAAAAACGCGGTAACACAGTGGTCTATTTTGCACTGTGGTATCATTTAGCCCGTAAAACAGAAGTTGGTCGCTTGCATGTGATGCCTGCTTTAGCTTGTTTTTGCAGGCTGTGAGCGACCTTTTGCACGCGCACTCGCTGCCCCTGTGGGTGGAGGCGGTGCGTGTGTCGTGACGATCAGTGGATCTGACGATCAAAAAGCAATGACAGCTTCTGCTTTTACCGACACATTACTTCGTTTTTTCTGAAGCTTAAGCTTTTTGAGCTGAAAAGCTGTAATGCTTTAAAGCCGTATGCCATACAGCTTTAAAGCCTGCTTAAGCTGTTTTGCGCTGAGACTTTCAGATGGCCTACAAGATTCTGTGGTATTCGATTCCTGCGTTACATGACAACTCCAATGGTGCTGCCATTCATAACAAGATTTTGTTAGAGGGTTTAGCCGCTCGCGGGATGCAGATTAAGGTGCTCAACGCCTTAGTTGCCGATGATCCACATGGCTTGGAGATCTTCAACCGCATCAACGCCAAGATCCAAAGCGATCCAAAGACCCCATTTTTACAATTTACCGATCGTGGTGTGGAGTACATCGTCGCTAAAACCAAGGGCCACTTAGCCCAAGACGTGACCACCGCTGATCAAGGTCGTATCTTCGATCTGTTTGTGCAGTGCTTAGAGAAGTTCCAGCCTGATGTGGTTATGGGTTACAGCGGCGACATCTTTTCAGCCTACTTACGCCGTGAAGCTCAGGCTCGTGGTATCCCTGTAGTTTATGCCCTGTGCAATGGCCTGCACCGTACCTTTGGCTTTGCCGATTGCGACTTAGTGTTTGCCCCATCTGAGGCTACCGCTAAGCTCTATCGCGAGGGTGATGGTATTGATGTGAAGGCGGTAGGCCAGTTCATCAACCGTGAGCAAGTCACTGTCGACCCAAAAAAGCGTGATCCAAAGTACATTACCTTGGTCAACCCAGCCCCAGAAAAGGGTCTGGCTATTTTTGTGAAGTTAGCTCAAGAGTTCTGCAAAAAGCACCCTGAGCAACGCTTCTTAGTGGTCAAGAGCGTGGGCAATTATCAGCAGTGCTTACTCAAGCTGCACTATGCTGATGGCACTCCGTTTATCAAGCAAGGCGAACCAAACCCAATTCCAATGATCGATGTGGCTGAGCACACCGACGACATCCGCTTAGTCTATGCCATCACCAAGGCCATTTTGACCCCATCCGTGTGGCATGAGAGCTGGGGCTGCGTCGCTACCGAAGCCGTGTTTAACAATATTCCAGTGCTCTCAAGCAAGAGCGGTGGTTTGCCAGAGGCTGTGCGTGAAGGCGGTATCCTCCTTGACGCTCCACAATCGACCCAAAAGGACTTCAACTGCGTCCCAAGCGATGAAGAGATCAAGCCATGGGTTGAGGCCTTAGAGCAGATGCTTGCTAAGGATTGGACAGAGGAGTGCACCAAGGCCAGCTCCTACAACGACCTTAATGCCAGCATTGACCGCCTCATGGAGCACTTAGAGCCATTATTACAAAAGGGTCAGCAGAACAAGCACCCACTCGACAGCTCATACTTCTTTAGCCAAAAGAGCATGAACGCACGCCGTGAAGCCTACGCTAAGGCCATGCCTCATCTCTTAAATGGCAACCAGCCAGCCCCAGCTGAGGCTCAAGCACAAGCTCAAGCCTCAGCCCCAGCTCAAGCCCCAGCCCCAGAAGCCGCTGCATCAGAGGCTGAAGTCAAGGCCGAGGCAAAGCCAGCAGCCAAGAAGGCTCCAGCTAAGAAGAGCACTTCTGCTGCTAAGCGCAACACTAAGGCTAAGAAGTAATAACGAGGACACAATCCTCTGTCCTCTGTTCAACGCCCTCAAGGCGGCAGTGTCGAGAGATGTTTGGTGCTTGATGCTGCTGCGTTGAGGGCTTTTTGTTGTCTAGACCAAACAAGACAAGGCAACAACAAAGTTATCGTCTATGAGGGTTGTGAAATGGAATACACCAAGCTAGGTCGTTCAGACTTAAACGTATCGCGTCTGTGCTTAGGCTGCATGGGCTTTGGCCAAAAGGAGAACACGCAGCACTCAAGCTGGACTCTTAGCGAGGACAGATCGCGTGAGCTGATTAAGTTGGCCTTAAACTCAGGCATTAACTTCTTTGATACCGCTATCGCTTATAGCGAGGGCGTGAGTGAGCAGGTTGTAGGTCGTGCCCTGCGCGATATGGCTAAGCGTGATGAGGTGGTGGTAGCCACCAAGTTCTTACCTCGCACTCAATCTGAAAAGGATGCCGGTATCGACGGTGTGGCTCACGTGCGCAACAACTTAGAGCAAAGCCTCAAGAACCTCGGCATGGACTATGTCGACCTTTACATCTGCCACATGTGGGACTATCACACCCCAATGGAGGAAGTTTTAGAGGGCATGGGCCAAGTCGTCAAAGAGGGTAAGGCTCGCTACATTGGCTTCTCTAACTGCTATGCCTGGCAGCTGCAAAAGGCCAACTACATCTTGCGTGATAAGGGTTATGCCCCAATCGTCTCCATGCAGGGCCACTACAATATGATCTTTCGTGAAGAAGAGCGCGAGATGTTCCCATACTGCGCTGACGCCGGCATTGCTCTGACCCCATACAGCCCATTAGCTTCGGGCCGCTTGGTCAAAGACCCAAGCGAACACAGCGCCCGCTTAGACTCCGATAAGATGGCTATGAGTAAGTATGACCGCACACACGACCAAGATGCAGTCATCATTACACGCGTGGCCGAGATTGCACAAAAGCGTGGTCTGACCAAGACCCAAGTGGTCATGGGTTGGCTTTTAACCAAGGTCACATCGCCAGTGATCGGCGCTACCAAAGAGCGTCATATCACTGAGGCAGTAGCTGGTGTTGGTGTGCAGTTAAGCCCAGAGGAGATTGCTTACTTAGAAGAGCCATATGTGCCACATAAGTTGGTCGGCGTGATGGAGTTTAACCACGCCTAAGAGCCAAGGCCCAAGGATGGCTCAAAGCCAGCGGGGCCAATGCAGCCAGTGCAGCCAGCGAGGATGGCGCTGAACTCGTCGAGATCTTGCCATTCGTGGCAGCAAAGGCCCACGCATTTGCGTGGGCTTGCTCTTGGTAGGGATGGTAAATGGCGCAAGATCTAGGTTTTCTCTAGCCTTACGCGACGACGGCGCAGCATGCAAAGGGTGGCACGTAAACTGCACACCATGGCTGTGGAAGTGCGCCTTTTGTTTGAGGGCGCATAAGGAGAATCTATGTCAAGCTCCCTTGTCAATAATGTCGCCCCTTCTGAGGTCAGAAGTTGGGAACAGAATAGTAAGCTTGATCTGAGCACGCAGAGACAGCTGACCGATATTTTCGGCCGTGCTAATCAGACGTCCTTTAGCCAAAGCCTAGAGAGCATCTTAGCGCGCTCTGACGCCATCTACGAAGGTGAGGGTTTAAACATCAGCCGTGCGGCCCCAACGACCGTCACTGGCGATGCCATCACCTTTGAAGAGCTTATTAATTCTGAAAATGCGCAGATAAGAGAATTTGCGATCTTAGATCAGCAGCCGCTGTCACCAGACTGGGCCATTTTGAAGAATGCTAATCCAATTACTCCAAGCAACTTCAAGGCTATTGCTGGTCTCTCTGATGGCATCATGCTATCGCAGCGTTTTGCTAATGCCATCTACGCAGTCTAAGCCTGAGCTACCAAGTAGTTTCAGGCCTAGGCTCATAGCCTAGGCAGTAGATCGCAGCTCCTTTCCATGCGCTAAAAGCGTCGAGCTGTGCACAGCAACAGCAGGCCGAACCTGCGGCGATTGCTGTGGGCAGCAAACTCTCTTCTCTGCGCAAAGGCCTAAAAACCTTTGCGCAGCCTTTTCTCACGCCTCGACAACCTCACGCCCGCAAGCTAAGCTTTTCCGCAGCCACTACTGTCGCTCGTTGTAGAAGTGCCCCTGAAGTGGCCGCTTAAGGTTATAGGCGTCCTAGTGGTTCATCACTCCTACTCCGCCACGAGCGCAGTAGTTTTGGAAGATTGCCGAGTGGAGCGAGATATCTGCTTCTTCCCGCATGCAGCGGCGGGCATAATCCCAGCTCCAAAGAATACTTGGGCAGAGCTCCTGCCATGGATCGTCATGCCAATGCGACTGATCGATTTCGAATGTGGGGCTAGGGTCAAGATCATACCAAGCACCCCATAGCTGATCAAAAGCACGACGGTAAGCGACTACCACCGGTAAGAAAGGCTCACCCTCACCCTCAGGCACAGGCATAAGCTCAATGAGCAGATCTCATAAAAGACTGCGGCTACAGGTATGTCGAGGTTAGATAGCTGTGACTCAATATCGCTAAGATGAGCCTCAAACATCTCATCAGAGATTGCAAGCTGCTGAAATCTGCTGTCCTCAGAGGTCTGTATTACGGCAAGCACAGTGTAGACGTCGTTAATGGCCACAGAAACAGGGACTGTGACATGATTATTGCCAGAGG
>CALXYZ010000180.1 GCA_944393075.1 uncultured Anaerobiospirillum sp.
AAACCTTACTCTTACCGATGGTTACATTGTCCTATAACGCTTCCAAGCCTCCCAAGGGGCATTTATGGGGAGCATACGTACATCAATAGCCAGCACATAGAGCTCATATCTGAGATCGTCATATTTGCTCTTATCTATGGTGGCGTTACCAAGTGGTCTGACACAGATGCTGTCGTCACAGTGGATATTGCTGGGCAGCCTAAGGTCGAAACCCGTCTTTATGAGACCTCTGGAGTGGATAACTCTCTGCGTGTGTGTGCTATCGCTCGTATTCGTATCGATGACGACAACATTTCTATTGAGCGCATCGAGGATTACTTCATCGATCACAGCTACATGGATCGGTACTTTGGCTGGGGCTTTAACTGGAAGCCTGGTCGCAAGTAGTAAGTACTAAGTACTAAGTACTAAGTACTGCGATGGCTGGTCGTGGTAGCGCTCGCTTTGCTCTTTTCCTCCTCACGCAATGCAAACGATTTCTTTCTAGGACTGGACTGATCTGTTATGGCGGCAGCAGTGGCTGCGGATGTTGCTGTTGTTGCGGAGCTACCGTGCAGATCGGTCTGTAGGCTTTTGATCTTACTTCTTCTTTCATCTTAATCATGGAACATTTAGGCTTCCCAATCGAGACAGTGATCCTGCTTGGCGTCATTGTCGTTGTGTCCTTGCTTGTAGACCTTTATGCCCACCGCGCTGATAGGGAGATTTCCTTTAAGAGCGCAGCTCTGTGGTCTTGCTTTTGGATCGCTATTTCTATCGCTTTCGGCGGCTATATCTACTACCACCATGGCGCCGAGATGGCCAGTTTGTACTACACCGGCTATGTGTTGGAGAAGGTGCTGTCGGTCGACAATCTCTTTGTCATGATGGCGATCTTCTCATGGTTTAGCGTACCAAATCGCTTCCGTCACCGTGTGCTGTACTGGGGTGTGATTGGTGCGTTCGTCTTCCGCGGTATCTTTGTGGCAATTGGTACCGGCCTCTTGATGTTCGGCCCATACGTCGAAATGATCTTTGCCCTGATTGTCGCCTACACCGCAGTCATGATGCTGCGTGGCGGTGATGATGACGAGGAGATGGAAGACTACTCAGGTCACGTGGCTTATCGCTTTGTGAAGCGTGTGTTCCCTGTATGGCCACGGCTCCACGGTCATGACTTCTTCATAAGCCGCACTCACGCTAAAGAAGAGGCTAAAAAACTCAACATCAGTATTGAGGGTATGGCTCACAAGACCGTAGTGGTCGCTACGCCTCTCTTTTTGTGCTTAGCCGTGATTGAGGTGAGCGATGTGATGTTTGCTTTCGACTCGGTACCTGCTGTGATTGCAGTAAGCCGCGAACCGCTCATCATCTACTCTGCCATGATCTTCGCTATCTTAGGTCTTCGTAGTCTGTACTTCGTGTTAGAGAGCCTGCGTAAGTACCTCGTGCACTTAGAGAAAGCTGTGATTGTGCTGCTGTTCTTCATTGCAGCCAAGCTGTTCTTAGGTGCCACCTACCATCAATTTGGCTTTGGCATCGATATCGACCCAATTACCTCTCTCATCATCGTGCTCGTTGTGCTTTCTTGTGGCGTGATTGCCTCTTTCGTCTTCCCTGATAAAGGCGATGACAAGGATGAGGAACAAGCAACAAGCGACAGCAAGGAAGTAGCAGATGCCGCTGCAACTGCAACCTATACACAGACCAAGACTGATGGTGTTGCTGTAAGTGAAGCAGAGGTTAAGGCTGAGCCTGTTATGTTTGAAGCTGAGGTTGTTGATAGTAGCCAAGCTCAAGCAGCAAACAAGGCAGATAAGAGCTAAAGCAAAGTCAGTAGCTCCGATTGCTGTACGGTCAAGGCTCGTATGTGTTTTCGGGTGTGGGCGCCGTCTGCTCAATCTCGTGCCCCATACAAGGCGCAAAGAGTCTTGCCTCAAACCTTGAAACCTTGTCTCTTGGCCTTAGAGCTGTGCTGCGAGGCACAGGTTTGAGGCCTTTCATCAACTTATCAACTCATCAAATTATCTTGGGATGTTGTTATGGCTGTTACCTTGGTCAAAGGTGGCAATGTGTCACTGACGCAGATGGCTCCAGAGGTGGACGCGATCAATGTGCTGATGGGCTGGAAGACTCGCGGCATGCGCAGTAGTGACCTAGATATCGATGCTTGCTGCCTTATGCTCACAGCTGCCGGCAAAGTACGCAATAACAAGGATGCTGTGTTCTATAACCACACCTTATCGGAAGATGGGGCGGTGATGCATTTAGGTAGCAATGCCGCCTCGGATACGTCTGCGTATTTTGATGCAGAGGCTATTCGTGTCGACCTTTCTGAGGTCAGTCCTGACATTACGAAGCTGGTATTTGCTGTGGCTATCTACAAGGCTAAAGAGCATAGGCAAAGCTTTGTGCAGGTGTCCTGTACCAGCATTGTCTTGGTCGATGACAGCAACAGAAAGCTGGTGTCTTTTGAGCTCAGCGAGGCTGTGCCTTCATATCAGTCCCTGATTTTAGGTGAGCTCTATCGCTACAAGGGACAGTGGAAATTTAGAGCTATTGGTGATGGTTTCTATGGCGGCTTAGACGCTGTATTCAATGCTTATGGAGTCACGTTCCTCAATACTTCTTCCTCAAGCTCTTCTTCAACAAGCAACCTCAGATCAAGTGCGACAACACAGTCTGTGCCAACAGTAACACGACCACCAAAACCTGCATCATCTCATGAAGATTTGGACTACAGCACGTCAGACAGCATTAGCCAGAACAGCAGTAACAGTACGTCAAGCTTAAGCAGTTCAAGCGCTGCTAAGTCCACAGGTCACAGCTTATGTTTGGCTGTTGTGGCAACCTTTGCGTTTATTTACCTGTTTCTGCTCAATCTTATTCGTTTTGGCTTATTTATCACGTTTCTCATTTCTCCATTCTTATTCATAGCTTGGCTTTTTGCCTGATTGGGTTAGGAGGAAATATGTCTATCTCATTACTTAAGGGCGGCAATATATCACTCACCAAGGAAGCACCTGGTGTAGAAAAACTCATGGTGGGCTTAGGTTGGGATGTGCGTATCACTAGCGGTGCTGACTTTGACTTAGATGCCAGCTGCTTCATGCTCACAGCCGACGGCAAGGTGCGCAACAACAGTGATTTCATGTTCTACAACCACATGGAGTCTGTAGATGGCGCTGTGATTCTCACTGGTGACAACCGCACAGGTGAGGGCGACGGTGATGATGAGGTCATCAAAGTAGACCTCTCCAAGGTCAGCCCTGAGATCGCAAAGTTGGTATTTGTCGTCACCATCTATCAGTCAGAAGAGCGTAAGCAGAACTTTGGTCAGGTCTCAAACGCCTTTATTCGCATTGTTGATGCTAAGCGCGATCAAGAGTTAGCACGCTTTGACCTTACTGAGGATGCAAGCTTAGACCAATCTATGGTCTTTGGTGAGCTCTACCGCCACAACGGTGAGTGGAAGTTCCGTGCTATCGGCCAAGGCTTTAATGAGTCCATGCTGCCATTAGCTTCTAAGTACGGAGTCAGTTTTAGCTAGAGGCTTTGGCTTTGGCTTTGGCTTGGGGCGGGCTTGATGGTGCTGAAGCTCAGAGCAGACTGAACTTAAGTGCGCTGTTCTTGTTGATTGGTGCTTTGTCTTATTGCAACGAAGAGGGAAGAGCATGGCTGAGACCTTGGTCAAAGGCGGTAACGTCTCACTGACAAAGATTGCTCCTAGCGTTGATGTGCTCAAGATTGTGATGTGCTGGCAAACACAACCCAAAGCTAAAGCAGGTAGCGAAGTGCTTGATATCAATGCTTGTTGCCTCATGCTCACCTCTTCCGGCAAGGTGCGCGATGACAATGATTTTGTGTTCTACAACAATCGAACTTCGTCTGATGGTGCGTTGAAGTACTTGGGGCGCAATGTAGGCCTCAAAACGGCTGAAGATATCGATGCTGAGGCCATTACTGTCGACTTGAAAAAGCTCAGCCCTGAAGTGGTGAAGTTGATCTTTGCTGTCTCCATCTACCAAGCCCAAGAACGAAAGCAAAGCTTTGCGCAGGTTTCTAACTCTCTGATCTGTGTGGCTGATAACAAGAGCAACGGAGTCATGGCTGCTTTTGGTATGAACGAAGACGATCTTGCTGCCTATCAGTCTGTGATTTTCGGCGAGGTTTATCGCTACAAGAACGAGTGGAAGTTTAGAGCTGTGGGCAGTGGCTTTTACGGTGGGCTTGAGGTGATGCTTTCTAAGTTTGGCGTTCAGATAGGCTAACAGGCTGTTGGGCTTTTGAGCTTTTGGGGCAAGGAATAAAGAGGAGTTGGCATGGCTGCTACATTGGTTAAAGGAGGTAACGTCTCATTGCGTGACATTGCTCCTCAAGCCTCTGTACTCAAGGTGGTGATGTGCTGGCAGACTCTAACATCTAAAGGCAGTGATCTCGATATCAATGCTAGCTGCCTCATGCTCTCCTCTGACGGAAAAGCGCGAGACAACAAGGACTTTGTGTTCTGCAACAACAGGGTATCCCCTGATGGTGCGATTGAGTATTTAGGACGAGATGCAAGCATCAGTTCTGCAGGAGTTGAGAGTGATGATGCTGACATAACTGTTGAGGCTATCAAAGTCGACCTAGCCAAGGTCAGCCCTGATGTAACGAAGCTAGCCTTTGCTGTCTTTATTTACCAAGCCCGAGAACGAAAGCAAAGCTTTGCGCAGGTAACTGATGCTCTGATTGGTGTAGCTGACAACAGCAATAACAAGGTCATTGTTTCCTATGGCTTGAGCGATGATCTGGACTCATATCAAGCGGTTGTTTTTGGGGAGATCTATCGCCACAAAGGCGCATGGAAGTTCCGTGCTGTAGGTGATGGCTTCTATGATGGCGTAGCCTCCATGCTGCGTTCTTTTGGTCTTAAGGCCAACATGGAAGCACAAGCTGCGCATACTCCTCAAGCTCCTACTAGCGTTGCTGTTGGAACTTCTTCTCGTGCTGACGTTCTTGCCTCGACTGCATCTTTTGCGGTCTTAAGTCACGAGTCAGATCACGTAAACCACCGTGCTCAGACAAACACGCCTGCTGAGATGACTCAAAACACAGTCTCATCATCAGCGCAGCAAAGTGTGGCTACGCAGCTCTCTACAGTGGAGAACTCTACAAGCAAGATTGCTGTGGCTACACAGGCATCAAAGACAGCGAAAGAAACTGAGAGGTTGGAGCCTCTGAGCTTCACTAAAGCTGCTCAAGCAGCAAAGACAGCTGTAGTTTGCGACAGCGACATGGGCAGGAGTAGTGATAGTTATGCTCAGCAAAAGAGGAAGTCATCAAGCTTTATCGCAGGTGTTGTTGGTTATGTCTGTGTTTTGTCCGTGATCTGTGTTTTGTCAGTGATGCTTTTTACTTTCATTGCAGTCACAAGTAAAACTCATGAGGATAGCAACAGTGCCTCTACCTCGGTCGCAACTATTGGACACGGCGGGTTAGCAAGTATGAAAGTAGGGTTGGGCTGGGATCCTAATAGAGCAGCTGGAGGCTCTTTTGACTTAGATCTTGGTGTCCTTATGTATACGGCAACAGGAGAACTTGTGCCATACAACTCGTTAGAGGCGGCGCATGAGAATGCCATATTGTCTTGCTTTTATAGTAAGAACGGTAGTGATAGTGAAGAGGATGACGAGTGGTTCTTTGTTGATCTGACCAGATTGGAGCCTCAGATTTCTCGGGTTGTTTTTACGGCCTCAATTTATCAAGCAGACCTCAACAGCCAAAACTTCGGAATGATACCGAATACCTATATTCGTATTTTCGATTACGAGCATGAGCGAGAGTTAGTGAAATACGACCTCACTAAAGACGCTAGTGGCTGCACGACCATGTATGTACGCGAGTTTTACCGTGAAAATGGAGTGTGGAAGTTTCGACCTGACGGCCAGTGCAAATAGTTTTTTCGAAGGTTATCTCACAGAGCCAATTGATGATTGATGGCTCTTGAGATTGTTGAGCTACAAACAACGAGGAGAAAGAGGAGCTGGTATGGCTGTATCTCTCAAGAAAGGTGGCAACGTCTCTCTGACCAAAGAGGCACCAGGTGTAGAAAAGCTGATGGTTGGCTTGGGCTGGGATGTGCGCGTCACTAGCGGTGAGGATTTCGACCTAGACGCAAGCTGCTTCATGCTCACAGCCGCAGGCAAGGTGCGTGACAGCAATGACTTTGTGTTCTACAACCACTTGGAGTCACCTGATCGCGCAGTAGTGCACACCGGCGATAACCGTACTGGTGAGGGAGATGGTGATGATGAGGTCATTCAGGTAGATCTCACCAAGGTCAGCACCGAGATCGAAAAGCTGGTCTTTACCGTCACCATCTACAAGTCTATTGAACGTCAGCAGAACTTTGGTCAGGTCTCCAATGCTTTCATCCGTATCGTCGATGCTAATCGTGGTCGTGAGTTAGCCCGTTTCGACCTCACCGAAGATGCAAGCCTCTGCCAGTCCATGATCTTTGGTGAACTCTACCGCCACAATGGTGAGTGGAAGTTCCGCGCTATCGGTCAAGGCTTTGATGAGCCTTTAGTGCCACTAGCCGCACGCTTTGGCATTCAGTTTCGTAAGTAGGCACATGCTCAGCAAGTAGGCAATCAAGGCCTCTTGTGATGCTGTGGCTGCTTGCTACTTGCTACTTGCTGAGTATGAGCTGGTTGTTCATTTGGGTTAGATAAACAGGAGTCAAAATGGCTGTTTCTCTGAAAAAGGGTGGTAACGTCTCGCTGACCAAAGAGGCACCAGGCGTTGAGAAGATCATGGTTGGCTTAGGTTGGGATGAGCGCAGCACCGATGGTGCAGACTTCGACCTTGATGCCAGCTGCTTCATGCTCAACTCATTGGGCAAGGTTCGCAATGATCAAGACTTCATCTTCTACAACAACCTCGTGTCTGCCGATGGTGCGGTGCAACACACTGGTGATAACCGTACAGGTGATGGTGATGGAGATGATGAGGTCATCAACGTCGACTTAACCAAGATCGCTCCAAACGTGGATCGCTTAGCCTTTACCGTCACCATCTACGAGGCCGATGAGCGCCATCAGAATTTTGGTCAAGTCGCCAATGCCTATATCCGCATTGTTGATCTCAAGACCAACAAAGAGATTACCCGCTTTGATTTGAGCGAGGATGCCAGCACCAATACCGCCATGATTTTCGGTGAGCTCTATCGTCGTGATGGTGAGTGGCGCTTCCGTGCTGTCGGTCAAGGCTTTGATGGTGGATTAGGCCCATTAGCTAAGAGCTTTGGCGTCAACGTCTAAAGACAAAATATGCACAGTATCTGCTTTTAGACTGCAAATATGATAAGGACTACACAGACTACATAAACAAGGCATTTAGTAACTGATGTAGTTTGTGTGGTTCTTGTTTGTAGTATGAAAAATCCTCACCTGAGTCTAAGAAGAGAAGTAGGGAGTTGATTATGGGCGAAAGCTTGGGGGAATCCTTGTTTGAGGGACTGATTACGGGGCTTTTACTCTTTGCGTGGTGGTGTATAACAAAAATGTACCAATACATGAAGAGCAAAGTGTCTCAGCTTGCTAAGAAAAAGCAACATTAAAGTGGCGATTGGTGAAACACTATTTTATGCCACACCGAGGCCAGCAGCTTACGCCCTGAAAGTATCAAGCAAGGTGTACAGTAGATTGCTACTATTCGTATAGTA